>NZ_JBFNXK010000030.1:0-8932 GCF_046054165.1 Celerinatantimonas marina
CGGGAACTGGTGAATGAACAGGGCCACATTGTGTGGCGGGGTTATCAGGAAGTATGGGGCAATGACCATCAGCAGCCCATTAACCTTGACCCCAAATATGCAGCGAACGACAGTATTCATGACCCGATTGAATGCGACCTGCGATATCCGGGGCAGATTTTTGACCGCGAGACAGGTCTTTACTACAACCGCCATCGCTACTACGATGCATATACAGGGCAGTACTTAAGCCCCGATCCGATTGGGATGGCCGGCGGGCTGCGGCCACAGGCGTATGTACATAACCCCGTGGATTGGGCGGATCCGTTGGGGCTGACGGAAGAAGGGTGTCGAGGAGTAAATAAAGATTCTCTATCGGGTAATAATTGGGAATTTAACTCAGATAAAGATCTTGACTTACGAGGTACTGGAAAATCTTATAGGGATGGTTTAGATCAAGCGTTTGCTCGGACAGGTGTAAGTAAAGAACAATTTGAAATTGTAAAATGGGGACGTGATGCTAATGGGAAATCTATCCCTGTTGAGTGGCGAGGTCCCGGGGGGGCAAATGTAAATATGGATATACCAGAATTGAATAACGTTAAACCTAATGGGACGCTAGGTGAAGGTCCCCATCAACCTCATATAGGATATCAGACTCCCGGTAAACCTCGCGTTAGAGGTCATATTTTTGTGGATAATATACCTGCAACAAGAAGGTAATCGAATTTGAAACTTCATAAATTTAGTAATGCTCTGGAAATTAAGGAAAAAGCTAATAAACTAGGTATGTCAGTAGACATAATAACAGGGGAAAAAGCTAAAAATTATATAAATTTTATCTTTTCAAAATATGGGAATGTAAAAAAAACGGGACATATTTCTTTAGATGAGGGAATCAAGATAAAAAATGATGAAGATTCTGAATTTTTATTTTTTGAAAAATTTGATAAAGAAAATCTATATGTTTTTTTTGAACAGGATTTAATTAATAGAAATACTTGCATTAAAGTTAGCAATGGGAAGATTTTATCAAAAATATTAATTGATTGTTTCGGAATGGAATATTTTGTATCCAATGACGTGGGTGGGTTTTTAGTAGCTGTTAATTGGTATACCATCCATTATTTAGAAGAAAAATGCATATAAAATTAAAGAATGTTAATAAGTTTAAGAGAATGTTAATAACAGATGTTATAATGTTGACTGACATTGTAAAAATATCACTATGATAATTTTGGTCATTTAATTGGCGTGGATGACAGCCACTTGGGCAGAGATTGCTTTGAACTAATGAGGCTATCAAAAAGGTGCCTCAACCCGAAAAGGCAGCCTGCAGCAGTTTTTGAATATTTGGTTATGATAGCGAACTGAACTTAAAAGAAACCGCACAAACCACCCAGTCACTCGATAACGTGGTTCCCATTCAAGAAGCGGCCTTGCAAAAAGAAAAACGCCAATATGACAATGCGGGGCGCGTTGTCAAAGTTGGACGTTTTACCTATCAATATGATGCCTGTGGACGGGCAGTCAGCAAAAGTGAACAAAAAGATGGCTTTCGTCCTCAAATTACCCGTTTTAACTGGGATGAACAAGACCGGCTGACTCGAATTGAACTCCCTAATGGGGAACGCTGGCGCTATCGCTACGATGCCTTTGGTCGACGACTCTCGAAAGAATGCGAGCAAGGCGCGCAATCGGAAAGAGAAATTGAGTATCGTTATGATGGTGCGCAGGTTGTCCAGCAAATCTTAAAAGCCGCGAATGGCGATGCGCTACAAACGACCGAGTATATCTACGAACCGGGGTCTTTTCGTCCGGTAGCACAAGTCAATACCAACCATGTACACGAGAGCGAGCAGCTTCATTATGTGGTTACTGACCAAGCGGGAACCCCCCGAGAACTTTGTAGCGAAGATGGTGATATTGTCTGGCGGGGCCAGCAAGGCTTGTGGCAACGACATCGACAGCAACAACTGAAACTGAATGTCGAAAGGCAATTCGACGAAGCAGCTAATGACCCAGTGCAATGTGACTTGCGTTATCAAGGTCAGCTTGAAGACCGTGAGTCGGGACTTTATTGCAATTTAAATCGCTATTATGATGCAGATAGCGGGCAATATTTGAGTCCAGACCCAATTGGAATGGCCGGAGGGTTACGACCACAGGCATATGTGCATAACCCAGTAGATTGGGGAGATCCGCTGGGGCTGGCGCCTGAGGGATGTGGCGCTAGTATAAAAGAATCAAAAGTTCTTCGGGTTAGAAGTGCAGAAGAAGTTAACCAGGAGATGATTGCTGCGGGTAATCAACCAGCCTGGCTTGAAGGAACTAAAGTTACATCAGAAATTGTTCCAAAAGGAACTCGCTATCAAATGGTTGTGAGCGAAGGTCAAGCAAAAGCTTTGACCAATGGAGTACCAGCATTTGGGGGATTTGCAACACCAGAAGTAATTTTAAGCCAAGCTTTTGCTCGTGATAAGTTAGTTATTTTAGATGAATTTAAATCAGATGTTTCACGAGTTATCACTGTGGAAACTACAGAAGCTCAGAGATTGAATAGCGGATTTACTGGACCTCTTGGTCAATATTCAGGTGGAGTACGGCAAGTTGAGTTTATAGGTGAGCGAGCTTTAAAAATGATAGGTGAACCTAGAACATTACCTTTGGAGTAGAAAATGACTGTTATAAAAAATTTTAGACAAATACGACGTGATGGGAAAATCATAGAGGAGTCTATGTCTCTTGATAAGATAATTTCTTTAGGATGGGGAGTCGAGAAAGTAATCGAATTACAGTGGAATGCTGGCGATGAAAATATATCGACTTTCAAGGGTAAATATGCGCTTCTAGGAGAAGTTGTTCCTAATAGAAAGGCCGTTGCTGTGTTGAATTTTTTAGATGAAAAATGTCTTAATAGCAGTTTATCTATTTTAGATATCAATGGAAAAGAAAAAATTAGAATTGAAAATGAAATTTTTATTCAAGGCGAAAGAAGAGAAGGTAAATTTAGTTGGTTTAGTAAACCTAAAAATGTTTTGCCATCTATAATAGGTGTGGTGTTTGAATTAAGTAGCGATCATTCTATGTATTTGATTGATATTGATACTGATACTGGAGGATTTGTTGGTGAACCTCAGATTCAGAAATAATATTGACATTGAAAAATTTAGACTAAGTTTTAATATATATCGGAATGTAAAGTTAATCTAATCTGTATTTTATGTTAGAAATGTATTCCTTTGGATGCATCAGAGATGCTTATTAATTCTGTTTTCACATCTACATCTGTAATTTTGAGATAAATTATTCTATGAATGTAGTTCCACATAACACCATTGTCGTCGTTGAAATATCCAATAGTAAAATAATTGTAAAAGTTTCAGGATATAAGAATAAAAAAGAACTGTTGTCAGAAGGTTTTGAAAATTTAAATGAATTTTTAATTTCTGATTATAATGATGAGAATCAAAAAATGAAAATAATTCATATTCTTGTTCAACGAGATGCATTGTTTTCATTTGGATATGGATGGTCACCATCGGAAATAATGGCCTATTATAAGGAGGAAGGAATTTATAAAGGTAATTATAAAAAAATATTGTGGCGTTCATCTACTGAATATGTAATTGAAGAACAATAGTAGCTGAGCAGAAGCTTTTATATTCTTCTACGGATAGCAGTGAAATACTCATACGACTGTCTATGATAGCTAAAGATTGAAGCTAACTTATCTATCAATTCACCGCAGGAATCCAAGAAAATCAGCTTATTTGGATTAATTAGCATTAGTCGGCGATAAGCTGACCTTGCGCAATTATCACTATGATAACCTCGATCAACTGATTGGGATCGATGACCCTTACTGGGGAGACCAGCAATTTACACTGACTCCGAATGGCCAAATTAGTGAAGTCCGTCGACAGGATCGTAACGATAACCAGCAGTTGCAACGCACCCTGTTTGGTTACGATAGCGAACTGAACCTGAATGCTAAAGCACATACCACCGACAACATCATCAGCCTAGCTGACGAACGATTGAAGGTCCATAAAACAGAGTATGACCGAGCCGGGCGGGTGCTCAAACTTCGGAATAATCAATACCAGTATGATGAGTGTGGCCGACTAATTGAAAAAACAGAGACCAAAAAAGGGTTTCGTCCGCAACAGACCCGCTATCAGTGGAATGCCGATGACCAATTAGTGCAAGTTGATTTGCCCAATGGTGAACGTTGGTGCTATCAATATGACCCGTTTAGTCGTCGAATCAGTAAAACCTGTACTGTTTCTGGTCAAGAACAGGCGCAACGCTATCAATGGGATGGCGACCTGCTCATTCAAAGCCAGCTGGTGGTGAACGGCGAAGTTCAACAGCAAACGGAATATGCCTATGAACCGGGTAGCTTTCGGCCAGTGGCACAAATCACGCAGCAGAACGAACAAAGCCGCTTACATTATATCGTCACCGATATGACTGGTAGTGCTCGGGAACTGGTGAATGAACAGGGTCACATTGTGTGGCGGGGTTATCAGGCAGTCTGGGGCAATGCCCATCAGCAGCCCATTAACCTTGACCCCAAATATGCGGCGAACGACAGCATTCATGACCTGATTGAGTGTGACCTGCGTTATCCGGGGCAGATTTTTGATCGGGAGACAGGGCTTTACTACAACCGCCATCGCTACTACGTATGCGTATACGGGGCAGTACCTAAGCCCAGACCCGATTGGAATGGCCGGAGGACTACGGCCACAGGCGTATGTGCATAATCCCGTGGATTGGGTGGATCCGTTGGGGCTGGCGCCTGAAGGGTGTTCAACAACTTTAGGTAGAAACATGATGGAGGATATGGGTCTTCCTAAAGGTACTTCTTGGAAAGGATACCAAGCACATCATGTTATCCCTAAACAGTTATATGATCATCCAGCGCTTAAAAAAATTGGTTACGATATAGATAGTGCTGATAACGGTATTTTTCTTAGAAAGGTAGATGATATGTCTAGTTCGTTGGCTCGTCATCAAGGTAATCATGATGGATATACGAAAGCCATTAAGAATGCGTTAGATAAAATTGATCTTAATCAAAGCGCAAAAAGAATTGGACGGCAGGTTGCAGATATACAAAATATAGCGAAGGAAAATATGAAGAGTGGATTACCTATTAGAGCAAAAGATCTTTCTCGTAATGGCGGTGCTGAAGGTAATGAAATAGCATTGAAGGTTTGGAGTAAAGTATTGGGGAATTAATATGAAAAATATAAGTGAATATTTAATTAAAGAACCGATTTTTATGATGTGTAGAGATTTTTTATTTGATAGCCATGGAATATTCAATGAAAAATATGAATTAATAAATGATGATAAATTTGCTTTAGATTTATTCTATTCTCAAAACATACCTTCAAAATATATTGTGTGGCAGGATAGAATTGAAAATGAAGTGGCGAAATTTACATTTTCTAAAGATTATGGAAAGGCTGAAGATTATATTGATGATGCAATTAAAAAAAGGACTTCTTTTCATAGTAAAAAAAATTTAGAATATAGAAAGAAAAAATTAAAAAATAAAAATACGAAAGCAGATGATCTATATTTTGAAATTATTGATGATATTTATCATCAGATGAAAATGCTTTCTATTCAAAGATATATTCATGGGGTTGTAAATAACTCTTTATTAGAAGATATTTTTCAAGTTATAGAAAATGGATATCTGCCATGTGGTATGACGAGTGAATGTAATCTATGCGTGTATGACTTTAAATTTTTAATGAGAGAATAGCAGAATCCCATCTGATGAGATCAATCATTTATACTCAATCCAATGACTAACTTAGAGCAATAATAATAGGCATCCACTTTATGAAGCCAATAATCATGCGGGATCCATGGAATTTGGTCGGCTTTAATTGATTTAACTTCATGCTTACTTTGATCAATTAACTGGCATTGACGACAGCCATTGGGGAAGTGATCGTTTTGAACTCGATAAAAACGGGCAGATCACTAAGCATTTGCATCAACTGGAAAAAGGCAGTCACCAACAGCAGATTCGACTATTTGGTTACGATAGCGAACTGAACTTAAATGAGACCCCGAAAGCCACCCAGTCACTCGATAACGTGGTTCCCATTCAAGAAGTGGCCTTGCAAAAAGAAAAATGCCAATACGACAATGCCGGACGCGTTGTCAAAGTTGGGCGTTTTACCTATCAATATGATGCCTGTGGACGGGCGGTCAGTAAAACTGAACAAAAAGATGGTTTTCGTCCTCAAATTACCCGTTTTAACTGGGATGAACAAGACCGGCTGACTCGAATTGAACTCCCGAATGGGGAACGCTGGCGTTATCGCTACGATGCTTTTGGTCGACGGCTCTCGAAAGAATGTGAGCAAGGCGCGCAATCGGAAAGAGAAATTCAGTATCGTTATGATGGGGCGCAGGTTGTTCAGCAAATCTTAAAAGCCGCGAATGGCGATGCATTACAAACAACCGAGTATATTTACGAACCGGGATCTTTTCGTCCGGTAGCACAAGTCAATACCAACCATGTACACGAGAGCGAGCAGCTTCATTATGTGATTACTGACCAAGCGGGAACACCCCGAGAGCTTTGCCGTGAAGATGGTGATATTGTCTGGCGGGGCCAGCAAGGCTTATGGCAACGACATCGACAGCAACAACTGAAACTGAATGTCGACAGACAGTTCGATGAAGCAGCTAATGACCCAGTGCAATGTGACTTGCGCTATCAAGGTCAGCTAGAGGACTGTGAGTCAGGGCTTTATTACAATTTAAATCGCTATTATGATGCAGATAGCGGGCAATATTTGAGTCCAGACCCAATTGGAATGGCGGGAGGGCTACGGCCACAGGCCTATGTGCATAATCCGATGGATTGGGGAGATCCGTTGGGGCTGGCCGGGTGTGGTTCTAAAAACAAAGGATATAATGATAAGGTTGTCGAATTAGACCCAACAGAAGTTTCATTTTCTCAAGCAACTGTTGATTACCAAAAGCGAGGCTCGCCTTTGAACTATGATCAACTTGTAGAATCTATGAAAAAAGATGGTTGGAATGGTAAACCATTGGATGTGGTAAGAATGCCAGATGGCGCAATAACTAGCGCAGATAATACTAGGGTTCTTGCTGCAAGAGAAGCTGGCATCAATATACAAGCTCACTTGAGGAACTATACGGACAAAATATCACCAGAACAATCAAGGCGGTTCCAGTTTAATGGAGAACTTCCCAAAACATGGGGAGAAGCTATAGAGTTTAGGGTTATGAAACAATCAACGATGAGAGGCATCGATAAAACTTGGTCAGAAAGATTTCCACTTGGCTCTTTATATGATCCTGAGATTACGGGGAAAAAGTAATGCAAAAAAAATTCACTATTTATGACAAAAGCCAACTTCCTAAACATTTTAGTTATCCAGAGAAATATATAATTATGTCTGCAGAAGCAAACCTGCCAGAATATTTTGAATGGTGGTTTGAGGACGCCGATACTCCAGCAGGGAAATTAGCTTGGAATCTAAGACATAGCTATAAAGAATGGAAAAATATGAAGGATAAAAATCTAATTCCATTTGCTCAATTAAATGATGATGCGGCATTTTTTGATGGAAATGATACAAGTGGTAATCCAAAAGTAATCGTTATTGATTTAGGAAATACAGAACGTAATTATGAATTTTGTGATTTTGATTCTTGGTTTGACTTTGCAAAGAATGGATAACCATGGATGTGATTTTTTTATAATATAGTTAGAGTCCAGAACTTTTATGATTGACCATCAAGTTTAGATAAGCTCTCATAGTATCTGGATAAAATTACATGTTAATTAAAGATATAAATTCAGATGGCACATTATCTATAAGCCATACATTATTTTTTGCCTGATAAAATTTAAAGCCCTGCTTGTACATTAGTTGGGCTTTCACCTCTAATACAATTGGATTTCCATATCGTTGACCGACTGTTATCGCAGTTTCCACATCTGTAGATAGGTGAACGTACTGTCTTTGTTGGGATTTTAACCCATGTTCTGTAATAGATGTTAAAAACCGAGTAGCAGTTCCATGATATAAAGTTTCAGGGGGGCTTATGGGTTGAAACTGTAAATCAACGTTGATTGAATGACCTTGGTTTGCTCGAATATATTCACCATCTTCAGATATACTGAAACGTTTTTTATCGTTATTTTTAACGACTTCTTTGATTAAAGGTAAATTCAACGGTGAAATGCCATCATATTTAAATTTATTCGTCTTAATTATGATTTCTTCAATATTAGCCCAGCCGTTTGAATCTAATTCAATACCGATGGTATCAGGCTTGTGACGTAAAATAAGGCTTAAAAATTTACTTATTTGATTTAATTCTTTAGCTGATGTCATTTAGTTAACCGACTTTCCTAATAATGTTCGTCATCTTATGCTTAATATATTATAAACACATAAAAATATCGAATAACCGGGATCACCATCCCAGCTGTTTATTTCACTCAACTCGCCCCTGCGTCGCTTTTAACTGTGCCAGTTGTTCCCGCAATACCACCTCCTGCGGACTGTCCGGAATGAGCACTATACAATCCGGTCACTTGTGTGCCGGTCTCAAACCCTGTCTCGCGCAGCTACTTGCCTTTGAGATGACTATCCGTGGTGCTAGTATTGCCTCCGTTTGCAGTAATAATAGCAGGCCAGCCATCTTATGAGACCAGTAATCATGCGCAATCTATGTACGTTGGTTGGTTTTAATTAATTTAAGTCGATGTTTACTTCGGCTAATTAACCAGTATAGATGACTCTTACTGGGGGGACCAGCAATTTACACTGACTCCGAATGGCCAAATTAGCGAAGTTCGCCGACAAGACCGCAACGATAACCAGCAGTTGCAACGCACCCTGTTTGGTTATGATAGCGAACTGAACCTGAATGCCAA
>NZ_JBFNXK010000031.1:0-2938 GCF_046054165.1 Celerinatantimonas marina
ATCTTGAGGCCTGCTTCACGCTTAGATGCTTTCAGCGTTTATCAGTCCCGAACTTAGCTACCCGGCAATGCCACTGGCGTGACAACCGGAACACCAGAGGTTCGTCCACTCCGGTCCTCTCGTACTAGGAGCAGCCCCCCTCAATTCTCAAACGCCCACGGCAGATAGGGACCGAACTGTCTCACGACGTTCTAAACCCAGCTCGCGTACCACTTTAAATGGCGAACAGCCATACCCTTGGGACCAACTTCAGCCCCAGGATGTGATGAGCCGACATCGAGGTGCCAAACACCGCCGTCGATATGAACTCTTGGGCGGTATCAGCCTGTTATCCCCGGAGTACCTTTTATCCGTTGAGCGATGGCCCTTCCATTCAGAACCACCGGATCACTAAGACCTACTTTCGTACCTGCTCCACTTGTCTGTGTCGCAGTCAAGCTGGCTTCTGCCTTTACACTAACCGTACGATGTCCGACCGTACTTAGCCAACCTTCGTGCTCCTCCGTTACTCTTTGGGAGGAGACCGCCCCAGTCAAACTACCCACCAGACACTGTCCCCAACCCCGATTAGGGGCCCAGGTTAGAACATCAAAACTACAAGGGTGGTATTTCAAGGTCGGCTCCACGTAAACTGGCGTTCACGCTTCTTAGCCTCCCACCTATCCTACACATGTAGGCTCAATGTTCAGTGTCAAGCTGTAGTAAAGGTTCACGGGGTCTTTCCGTCTAGCCGCGGGTACACTGCATCTTCACAGCGATTTCAATTTCACTGAGTCTCGGGTGGAGACAGCTTGGCCATCATTACGCCATTCGTGCAGGTCGGAACTTACCCGACAAGGAATTTCGCTACCTTAGGACCGTTATAGTTACGGCCGCCGTTTACCGGGGCTTCGATCAAGAGCTTCGCTTACGCTAACCCCATCAATTAACCTTCCGGCACCGGGCAGGCGTCACACCGTATACGTCCACTTTCGTGTTTGCACAGTGCTATGTTTTTAATAAACAGTTGCAGCCAACTGGTATCTTCGACTGCCAACAGCTTAGGAAGCAAGTTCCATCACCGTCGGCAGCGTACCTTCTCCCGAAGTTACGGTACCATTTTGCCTAGTTCCTTCACCCGAGTTCTCTCAAGCGCCTTGGTATTCTCTACCCAACCACCTGTGTCGGTTTCGGGTACGGTTTGTTTGTGTCTGAAGCTTAGAGGCTTTTCCTGGAAGCAGGGTATCAACTACTTCAGTTCCTTAGAACTTCGTCATCAGCTCTCAGCATTAAGCGCCCGGATTTGCCTAAGCACTCTGCCTACCACCTTGAACACGGACAACCAACGCCGTGCTAGCCTAACCTTCTCCGTCCCCCCATCGCAACACATCCAAGTACGGGAATATTAACCCGTTTCCCATCGACTACGCATCTCTGCCTCGCCTTAGGGGCCGACTCACCCTGCCCTGATTAACATTGGACAGGAAACCTTGGTTTTTCGGCGAGCGGGCTTTTCACCCGCTTTATCGTTACTTATGTCAACATTCGCACTTCTGATACCTCCAGCATGCTTTACAACACACCTTCGCAGGCTTACAGAACGCTCCTCTACCATGCAAGCAAGCTTGCATCCGCAGCTTCGGTGGCATGCTTAGCCCCGTTACATCTTCCGCGCAGACCGACTCGACCAGTGAGCTATTACGCTTTCTTTAAAGGATGGCTGCTTCTAAGCCAACCTCCTGGCTGTCTAAGCCTTTCCACATCGTTTCCCACTTAGCATGCACTTTGGGACCTTAGCTGGCGGTCTGGGTTGTTTCCCTTTTGACGACGAACGTTAGCACCCGCCGTCTGTCTCCCGAGTAGTACTCATTGGTATTCGGAGTTTGCAAAGGGTTGGTAAGTCGGGATGACCCCCTAGCCTTAACAGTGCTCTACCCCCAATGGTATTCGCTCGAGGCGCTACCTAAATAGCTTTCGAGGAGAACCAGCTATCTCCCGGTTTGATTGGCCTTTCACCCCCAGTCACAGGTCATCCGCTAATTTTTCAACATTAGTCGGTTCGGTCCTCCAATTGGTGTTACCCAATCTTCAACCTGCCCATGACTAGATCACCGGGTTTCGGGTCTATATCCAGCGACTATTCGCGCAGTTAACACTCGGTTTCCCTACGGCTCCACTATCCGCTTAACCTTGCCACTGAATATAAGTCGTTGACCCATTATACAAAAGGTACGCAGTCACCCCACAAGGGGGCTCCCACTGCTTGTACGTAGACGGGTTCAGGTTCTATTTCACTCCCCTCACAGGGGTTCTTTTCGCCTTTCCCTCACGGTACTGGTTCACTATCGGTCAGTCAGGAGTATTTAGCCTTGGAGGATGGTCCCCCCATATTCAGACAACATAACACGTGTGCCGTCCTACTCGTTTTCAGTTAAAGGTCGCTTTCATGTACGGGGCTATCACCCTGTATCGCAGCTCTTTCCAGAGCTTTCCACTGGCTCCCTTTAACCTTAAGGGCTAATCCGGTTTCGCTCGCCGCTACTTCCAGAATCTCGTTTGATTTCTTTTCCTCGGGGTACTTAGATGTTTCAGTTCTCCCGGTTCGCCTCGTTAACCTATGTATTCAGTTAACGATAGTGAGTAAACTCACTGGGTTTCCCCATTCGGACATCGCTGGCTATAACGGGTTTTATCACCTCACCAGCGCTTTTCGCAGATTAACACGTCCTTCTTCGCCTCTGACTGCCAAGGCATCCACCGTCTACGCTTCGTCACTTAACCATACAACCCTAAACAGGGTCAGTTAGTAACTGGACAATGATGTGTATAAATCACCATCATCCGAGTACGATTGACTTATCTCTCGATAAGCCGCCTTAAACACCAAGAACACTTGTTTTTAAACTCATGTTTCTTGAGATAATCTTTTTCAGCTTTTTCCAGGTTGTTAAAGAGCATG
>NZ_JBFNXK010000032.1:0-1761 GCF_046054165.1 Celerinatantimonas marina
AATCACTCGCGGCATCGTTATAGCGATGGTCAGAAACCCCAAGCCGTCGGGGTTCCGTATCAGGTCTGGGAGAAGGTGATGGAGATCATCAGTGCGGAGAACGAAGCGCGGATAGCCCGGGATAAAGCGGCCGAAGCAGCGGGATAGACTCAGGGCTTTCATGGCTAAAAATAATGGTTAAAAAATATCGGATTACCCCAGAGCAGGATATTTATTTTGATTGTTATGGTGACATTCCTGCCGATCAGCATGAAATTTTTTGCGGTGATTATATTTATTACACACCTAGAGGGAAGCCAATGCCTGCGACTTTAAAAGTGTTTCGTAATGCGACCCATATGACCTGGTTTCTATTAAGGCCTGAAAAAACATCGTGTAATCCGGCGCTATCTCTCCCTCTTGAGGCGGCAGACTGGCTATTAAAAACGCGACCACGCTTTGGTCTGCCCCCCGAGCAGGGTGGCCCCAAAGGAATGGGGATCGCTAATTTGCTGAAAGGCGAAGATATATATATGGATGCGGGCTTAAACTGGAGTATTGGTAACGGTAGCCGACCCTTGGTACAAGATTTCGATGACTTTTTTCCACAAGGCTACACTATTCCTCACGATCTGTTTGAGCAGGATGATTTTCAGGCATTTTTAAAGTCAGTGGCGGCTGAGTATCCTATCCAGCCAGGGGATGTACAGACCTATCCCGATGATATTGATTATAACTATGTCAATCCGCCGCTGTGGCAGGCCGGAATGCTGGACCCTTATGCGCTGCCGGAGGACGTAGTGCGTTTGGGACTTTGGTCGTTTTCAGCCGAAGAGCCATGGCGGCATGTGGCACTCTATCGCCGTGCGGATTATGAGTTTTTTATCCAGACCCTGGATTTACAGAGCCTAGAGCGACAGCAGCTGGAATTTCAGGAAGGAGCGCTCTATGGCGTGGCCAACTTTTGGGATGACGTGTTGCCGGAAGTTCCGAAGCAGGCTGAATTTAACCGACGATTTAAAGCGGATTATGAAAGGATGAACTACCGTCTGGTTCCCTCATATGACCCCAATAATCCGATGGTGTGGTTAGAGAATCATTCGCGGCATCGTTATAGCGATGGCCAGAAACCCCAAGCCGTCGGGGTTCCGTATCAGGTCTGGGAGAAGGTGATGGTGATCATCAGTGCGGAGAACGAAGCGCGGATAGCCCGGGATAAAGTGGCCGAAGCAGCGGGATAGACTCAGGGCTTTCATGGCTAAAAATAATGGTTAAAAAATATCGGATTACCCCAGAGCAGGATATTTATTTTGATTGTCATGGTGACATTCCTGCCGATCAGCATGAAATTTTTTGCGGTGACTATATTTATTTCACGCCTAGAGGTAAACCACTGAACTCCGGATTAAAAGTGTTTCGCAACGCGACTCATATGACTTGGTTTTTATTAAAGTCAGAAAAAAAATTCAATATACCTGCACTGTCCCTTCCTTTAGAGGCAGCTGACTGGCTATTAAAAACACGGCCACGCTTTGGTTTACCACCTGATCAAGGGGGTGCAAAAGGGATGGGATTTTCCAATTTTGTAAAAGGAGAAGATATTTGGATGGGAGCGGGTCTTAATTGGAGTATTGGTAATGGTAGTCGACCTATCGATAAAGATTTCGATGATTTTTTCCCGCAAAGCTACACTCTTCCCCACGATCTGTTTGAGCGGGATGACTTTCAGGCATTTTTAAAGTCAGTGGCAGCCGAGTATCCGATTCAACCCGGAGATGTGCA
>NZ_JBFNXK010000034.1:0-1240 GCF_046054165.1 Celerinatantimonas marina
GTATAGAGGTCAACTAAAACCGGACACACGGTTAGGCCGATTCTCGGCGATTGCAGGCGGAACTCCATCATTATGTTGATGAGGTCGTTGCCAGTTGTAATAATCCATCAGGTAATAACTGATATCTTGTTTTGCTTCACGGACTGATAAGTAACCCATTTCTGGTATCCATTCCGATTTTAAACTGCGGAACAACCGCTCCATTGGTGCATTGTCCCAACAGATCCCTCTGCGACTCATGCTTTGGCGGATCTGATATCGCCAAAGTCGTTGCCTGAATTTGCGGCTGGCATATTGACTACCCTGATCTGAATGGAACATGACATCTTTTGGGCAACCTCGCTGCTGATAAGCTAAATCTAGTGCTTTGACGACTAAGTCCGCATCGGGATTGCCCGATATTGCCCAACTGACCACTCGACGCGTATATAAATCGAGAATGACAGCCAGATAACGCCACCGACCTTCAGCCCAGATATAGGTGATGTCACCACACCAAACTTCATTTGGAGCATGGACATCAAACTGTCTGGCAAGATGATTGGGTATATCAGGTCGTTCAACACCACCGGTTTTATAACGGTGAGCACCTGGCTGCTTTGACGTTAAGCCAGCTTCTTTCATTAAGCGACGGACTTTGAAGCGACCAACCTGATATCCGATGGCTTTCATCATTGAAACGAGCATGCGACTTCCAGCGGAACCTCGGCTAATTCGAAACAGTCTTTTCAGCTCACTACGTAGTTTAATTCTATTTAAATCAATATATTGCCGACGATTTAAATAATCATAAAAACAAGATGTGGCGATATCGAATGATGCACAGACCAGTTCAGTGTCTTCATGCTCCCTCAATTGGTCTATCAGCGCGTACGTTCTAATTCGTCCGCCATTAAGAGAGCTGTAGCCTTTTTTAATATGGTTTTTTCTCGTTCTAAACGATTAATTCTGGCTTCAAGCTCCTGAATTTTTTGTTGTTCCGGCGTTAATGCTTTATTGCCTGGAGTTACACCTGTTCTCTCTTGCTCAAGTTGTTTGACCCAACGTCGGAGAACGGTTTCACCAACATCAAGGGAACGACTGGCTTCAGGTATAGAATAACCTTGGTCAAGGACCAAACACGCTGCTTCAAGTTTAAACTCTGCTGTAAATGAACGACGCTTTTTTGTCATAGAACACCTCTTGCTATGGCACGTACTTTACCATCTTAATTGGTGTCCGGGATCATTAAACCACTATA
>NZ_JBFNXK010000035.1:0-1238 GCF_046054165.1 Celerinatantimonas marina
GGGGTGTACAGACCGGGGACATGGTTTACAAAATAAACTGGAGACATCGTTTACACACGTTAACACTCATAGTCGGAGGTACTGACTATGACCTGGAAAGAGACTTGTGTAATGGACTTGAAAATTCAACTGATTGCCGACTGGTTATCCGGTCATTATTCAAAAAGGTTACTGTCTTCGAAGTATTTCATCAGTCGTCCTACGGTCGATAAATGGATTGCCCGATATCAATCTCAGGGCCCTGAAGGTCTCTGTGATTTAAGCCGACGGCCTCAAAATTCACCCAATCAAACACCAGATAAGATTGTACAACGATTACTGGCTCTCAAACGCAATCACCCACATTGGGGGCCTAAAAAAATCAATGACCTATTTCAGTTAAAATATCCCCGACTGCATTGCCCCGCTGACAGTACGACTGGCTGTATTCTCAAAAAAGCCGGATTAGTGAAGCCCCGAAAACACCGTCAATGGATACCACCTTATCCAAACGAGCTCACCCGTTCCTCCCAGCCGAATGATGTCTGGAATATTGATTTCAAAGGGCAAGCACCATTAGGCGACGGCCAATGGTGTTATCCTCTCACGGTCACCGATGACTACAGCCGATACCTGTTAGCCGTTGATGCCTTATTAAGTACCCGAAGTCCGGACGTTAAAGCAGCATTGGAGCGACTGTTCCATGCCAATGGGTTGCCGGATGTTTTAAAAAGTGACAATGGCTATCCATTTGCGTCGAAAGGTTTAGGCGGACTGAGCCAGTTATCCATCTGGTTAGTGAAGTTAGGCATACGCCCCGAGCGGATAACCAAAGGTAAGCCCACTGAAAATGGTCGCCATGAGCGGATGCATAAAACGCTAAAGGCAGAAACGATGCAACCCATGCAATTGACGCAAAGGGCGCAGCAAGCACGGTTTAATCAGTTTCGGGCCGAGTACAATCATTGGCGGTCTCATGAAGCATTGGGAAGAAAACGACCGGTGGAAGTCTATCAACACTCACATCGGCGTTATGTCCCGAATCGATATGAAGTGAATTATGACCTGGATATGCAAGTCAGGCGGATACGCCATGGAGGCGAGATGAAATGGAAAGGGCGTCTTATCTATGTTCACAGTGGATTAGCCAAAGAATGGATAGGGCTTAGACGAACAGGGAACGATGACTATGACGTCTATTTCTCGATGATGAAAATAGGTCGATTAGATGAACGCACCATGAAAATAATTCGTCTAAA
>NZ_JBFNXK010000036.1:0-1009 GCF_046054165.1 Celerinatantimonas marina
GGAGAAAATGAAATGATACCTTGGAACGGGAAGTCTGAGAGTTCCCTCCCCTTATGAAGGGGAGGGTTAGGGTGGGGTGTACAGACCGGGGACATGGTTTACAGAATAAACAGGAGACATTGTTTACACACGTTAACACTCATAGTCGGAGGTACTGGCTAACCTGATAAGTTAAAATATCCCCGACTGCATTGTCCCGCCGACAGTACGACTGGCTGCATTCTGAAAAAAGTCGGGTTAGTAAAGCCCCGAAAACATCGCCAATGGATCCCGCCTTATCCAAACGCGCTCACCCGTTCCTCTCTGCCGATACCTGTTAGCCGTTTAAAGCGGCATTGGAGCGATTGTTCCATGCCAATGGTTTGCTGCATGTTTTAAAAAGTGACAATGGCTATCCATTTGCGTCGAAAGGTTTAGGCGGACTGAGCCAGTGGTCTATCTGGTTACTTAAGTTAGGCATACGCCCCGAGTGGATAACCAAAGGGAAACCCACTGCAAATAGGCCGATTAGATGAACGAACCATGAAAATAATTCGTCTAAAGTAACAAGGGACATGTAAACCATGTCCCCGGTTTAAAATGTAAAGAATGTCCCGTTTGAACACCCCCACCTGACCTCCCCCTTAAAAAGGGGAAGGAATGGATGTTTTTGCTTTTTCTAGTGGTGATATTTGGAGAAAGATGAGAGCCGGCCCTTTGACCCCCCCCCACCTGACCTCCCCCTTGAAAAGGGGGAGGAATGGATGTTTTTGCTTTTTCTAGTGGTGATATTTGGAGAGAGGTGAGGTACAGGCTCTTTGAACACCCCCACCTGACCTCCCCCTTAAAAAGGGGGAGGAATGGATATTTTTGCTTTTTCTAGTGGTGATATTTGGAGAGAGATGAGGTACAGGTTCCTTGAACACTCCACTTGACCTTCCCCTTGAGAAGGCGGAGAAAATGAAATGATACCTTGGAACGGGAAGTCTGAGAGTTCCCTCCCCTTATGAAGGGGAGGGTTAGGGTGGGG
>NZ_JBFNXK010000003.1:0-305806 GCF_046054165.1 Celerinatantimonas marina
ACCAGAATCGCGCCGTCCATCTGCGCTGCACCAGTGATCATGTTTTTAACATAGTCAGCGTGTCCGGGGCAGTCTACATGAGCATAGTGGCGAGTTGGAGTGTCATATTCAACGTGCGAAGTATTAATTGTAATACCACGTTCACGTTCTTCTGGCGCGTTGTCGATTGATGCGAAGTCTTTCGCGCTACCGCCGTAAGTTTTCGCTAATACGGTTGTGATCGCCGCGGTTAATGTAGTTTTACCGTGGTCAACGTGACCAATGGTGCCAACGTTAACGTGCGGTTTCGAACGTTCAAATTTTTCTTTAGACATGATCGTCCCTCATACAAAGAGTCAACTGGTGTTCAAGCACCAAAGGTTGTTGAAACAAGCATAGCAAAACGATCTGAGGAAATATAATTTAAAGGACTGGTGCTGATAGGCAGATTTGAACTGCCGACCTCACCCTTACCAAGGGTGCGCTCTACCAACTGAGCTATATCAGCACTGGAGCGGGCAGCGGGAATCGAACCCGCATCATCAGCTTGGAAGGCTGAGGTAATAGCCATTATACGATGCCCGCTTTTAGTCTTTAAATCAGACTACCTCAAACCGAGAATAAGTGGTGGAGGGGGACGGATTCGAACCATCGAAGCTTACGCGGCAGATTTACAGTCTGCTCCCTTTGGCCGCTCGGGAACCCCTCCACATTAACCTAGCATGGTGCCGACTGCCGGAATCGAACTGGCGACCTACTGATTACAAGTCAGTTGCTCTACCTACTGAGCTAAGTCGGCTGCGTTGCTAAGTGCTGCGCATTCTAGGGAATCCATTTTTCAAATGCAACTGCTAAAATGAAAAAAATTGGTCTTTCTCGATTAAATGCATACTTTTCATGCAAAAATGGCATTATTGAGGTCGAAGAGAGACCTCTCCAGCCGCAAAAGACTGAATAATTCCTAATTGTTCCAGTAACAGATTTCCCTGTTCATCCACACCTTTCACCGCGCCAGATTCAATATGTCCGTTACTAAAAACAAGTTTGACCATTTCACCATGAAAAATATCCAACGAGTTCCAACGTTCGATAAATCCACTTAAACCTTGCTGACAAAACTGCTGATAAGCTTGTTCCAAAGCACGATAACAGTCAACCAACAGTTGATTGCGATCCACACTATGTTCTTGAAGGTGCTCCAAATCCGTCACGGGTTGATCAATGCTATCCAGTATTTTACCCAATCGAATATTAATGCCGATACCCGCCACCAGATGTAACTGTTGATGGGGTTGACCATTCATTTCGATTAAAATCCCGGCTAATTTCCGATGTCCGGCATAGATATCATTGGGCCATTTCAGCCCAACATTGCGATATCCTTGTTGGCGCAACGTCTCGGCAATAGCGACACCAACCACCAAACTTAAGCCTTGAATCGCATCCAACCCACCTTCATAACACCAATAAATTGAAAAAGGCAGCTGTCCGGCGACAGCCGACTGAAAACCTCGACCTCTGCGTCCTCGGCCAGCACTCTGATAGTCACAACTCACGAGTTGCCCATGACTCAATTCTCCTAAATGTTCCATAACCCAGGTATTAGTTGAGGCCATTTCTGGAAAAATATAAACGGGGATCTGCAGCTTTTCTCTTAACCATTGTTCATCAAGCAGCGATATTGCAGCAGCCAAACGATAGCCTCGGCCCTTAACCGAGTAAATATCAACCCCCATATCGATAAGCTGATGAACATAGCTCGCGATAGACGTTCGAGATACATTCAGGATATCCGCCAAACGCTGACCGGAATGAAAGTGACTGTCACTCAAATAATGGAGTAATTGAAATGCCTTCGCATGGTTTAACATAATGATTTGAATACCTCTTGGGGACATAGCAGCCCCTCTGCACCAATCAGTAATACTTCTGGTTCTAATTCGACCTGATATCGTGACCAGACTTGCTGGCGAATATGATCGGCCAAGCTCACGATCTGCCGCCCACTGGCCTGCCTCTGCGGATTTGTGAGGACTAATGCTTGCTGGTCATGAACGGCGGCCTGCTCCATCTGGTAGCCTTTTAAACCACATTGATCAATCAACCAGCCAGCGGCCACTTTATAACGACCATCGACCAGCGGATAAACGGGAATTTCAGGTGCAATCTGCTGCTGCCTGTCCACCCATTGCGCTGAAACGACTGGATTTTTGAAAAAACTACCCGCATTCCCCACTTTTTTAGGATCAGGTAATTTTTGTTCACGGAGTTTACAAATTTCATCAAATAACAGTTTGGGTGTTAAGGGTGACTTTGCCAGCCGGGCTAGAGGCCCATAACTCAGCTGCGGTTGCCAGTACTTCGATACTTTTAGTCCAATGCGGGTTATAACCCAACGATCCGTTACTCGCTTAAAATAACTATCGCGATATCCAAACTGGCATTCGGTCGCCGTTAAACGTCGCAAGCAGGCTTGCTCGACATCCCACACGTCAACCCACTGACAAAACTGGCTAAACTCAACCCCATAAGCCCCGATATTCTGCACCGGTGCGGCCCCAAGGGAACTGGGAATTAAAGCCAGATTTTCTAAACCCCCGATACCATGCTCAATCAACCAACAAACCAATTGGTGCCAATTCTCACCCGCAGCCGCTTCAATATACCAACCGTCAATTTTTTCGATCAGCTGTCGGCCTAAAAGACGATTGCAAACCAGCAGCCCCTGATAATCCTCCACAAAAAGAACGTTTGAGCCTTCACCAATCACAATCCAATCAGACTGCGGCTGTTGTTGATACAAGCTTAACTGTTGTAGATCTTTCTCGGACCGAATATACAAAATATCTTTGCAATAAGATTTTACTGCAAAGGTATGCAATGCCGTCACTTCTTTCATAAATTTTGGTCTATATCAAATCGATTATAGGTGGTGAATCAATGGCGTAATAGAACTTGCTCCATGCGGTGCTCATCCCCTTTACATAGAATTAAATCAGCCCGATTGCGTGTCTGTAAAATATTCTCTTGTAAATTGACCAAATTGATCGTTTCCCAGATCCGCCGAGCCGTTGCCGTCGCCTCATCATCTGAAAGCTTGGCATAATTATGAAAATAACTATCTGGGTCGCAAAAGGCACTTTTGCGAAATTCTAAAAAACGCTGGATATACCAACTTTCCAGCCGATCCGTTTCTGCGTCCACATAAATCGAAAAATCCAAATAATCAGAGACATAACGCCGGACCCCATCGTCATCCGCCGGGTTACTCTGAAGCACATTCAGCCCCTCTAGAATCAGAATATCCGGCTGATCGATCATGGTTTCTTGATCGGATAAAATATCATAGGTCACATGGGAATAGACCGGAGCGGTCACATACCGATGACCCGCCTTCACATCGGCCACAAATTGGATCAGCTTACGGACATCATAACTTTCAGGAAATCCCTTCCTATGCATAATCCCCCGCCGCTTTAATTCTGCATTGGGAAACAAAAAACCATCCGTAGTCACTAGTGCAACTTTCGGATGTTCCGACCATCGATCTAACAGCGCCTGAAGAATACGAGCGGTGGTACTTTTCCCAACCGCAACACTTCCGGCGACCCCGATCAGAAATGGAATTTTACTGCGGTGACTTAAAAACTCACCGATCACTTTTCGGCGATCCTGGCGAGATTTTACGTATAGATTCACTAATCGGGATAATGGTAAATAAATATCCCTCACTTCTTCCAGCGAAATAGCTTCATTAATACCACGTAATCCCTGGAGATCCGTTTCGGTTAATGTCAACGGAACAGACTGACGTAGCTGGGCCCATTCATCCCGGCCGAACTCCAAATAGGGTCGCATTTTTTGTTGTTTAAACATGCTCGGATTCCTCAACAGAGCGAAAACCTTACCTGAAAAATGACGAACTTGCTACTTGTGAAATAGCTTTCATCCGGTCAATTGATTTGTCGTAAAAATTGAAAAGGAAGAATACAGGAGGGGAAAATAAAAGAGCCTCAAAAAGAGGCTCTTAGGTCTTAGGCTTTTGCGACCACATCAACCAAAGTCCAAGATTTAGTCTTAGAAATTGGACGACATTCTTTGATGTTAACGATATCGCCGATTACAGCGCTATTGTTTTCATCATGAACGTGCAATTTAGTGGTACGAGTCATGAATTTCCCATAGATAGGGTGTCTTACACGACGTTCGATCAGGACAACAATAGATTTATCCATTTTGTCACTGACAACTTTACCTTGTAATGTACGGATCGTTTCGCTCATTACGCACCTGCCTTCTGATTCAGAATGGTTTTAACACGTGCGATGTTACGGCGCACATTTTTCAGCAAATGTGTCTGAGCCAACTGACCCGTGCTTGCTTGCATGCGCAGGTTGAATTGCTCACGCAACAGGCTTAACAGCTCTGCATTCAGCTCTTCAACACTTTTGTCTTTAAGTTCGCTAGCTTTCATCACATTACCGTCCGAGTTACGAAAGTAGTACTAATTGGCAATTTTGCTGCTGCCAATTCAAATGCTTCGCGTGCCAGAGATTCTGGTACACCATCCATTTCGTACAGGACTTTACCTGGTTGGATCTGAGCGACCCAGTATTCCACACTACCTTTACCTTTACCCATACGAACTTCGAGAGGTTTTTCAGTAATAGGTTTATCTGGGAAAATACGGATCCAGATTTTACCCTGACGTTTAATATGACGAGTCATCGCACGACGAGCTGCTTCGATTTGACGAGCAGTTAGACGACCACGACCGGTCGCTTTAAGACCAAAGTCACCGAAGCTTACTTGAGTACCTTTAGCAAGACCACGGTTACGGCCTTTTTGAACCTTACGGAACTTAGTACGTTTTGGTTGCAACATTACCGTGTCTCCTATTTACCGCGACGTTCTTTACGTTTTGGCTTAGCAGGAGCTTCAGGCTGTGCCACTGGCATGCCGCCCAGTACTTCACCTTTGAAGATCCAAACTTTAACGCCAATAATGCCGTAAGTTGTCGATGCTTCAGAAGTTGCGTAATCGATATCAGCACGCAGAGTATGCAAAGGCACACGACCTTCACGATACCATTCAGTACGTGCGATTTCAGCGCCGCCTAAACGACCACTTACTTCAACTTTGATCCCTTTAGCGCCCAGACGCATTGCATTTTGCACTGCGCGTTTCATCGCACGACGGAACATAACACGACGTTCCAACTGACTTGCGATTGAATCAGCAACTAACTGACCATCAAGTTCTGGCTTACGAACTTCTGAGATATTGATCTGAGCTGGAACACCAGCCAGAGTGGCAACGCGTTTGCGCAGCTTTTCAACATCTTCACCTTTTTTACCGATCACGACACCAGGACGAGCCGTATGAATAGTCACACGGATACTTTTCGCTGGACGTTCGATCACGATGCGAGACACAGAGGCGTTTTTCAATTCAGAAACTAAGAACTGACGCACTTTGTGGTCGCTATACAGATTATCTGCATATTCACCTTTATCAGCATACCAGGTAGAGTTCCATGGTTTGACGATACCTAGGCGAATACCATTAGGATGTACTTTCTGACCCATTGCTTATCTCCTAGTTATCAGATACAACCACAGTAATGTGGCTGGTACGCTTGATAATGCGGTCTGCGCGGCCTTTTGCACGTGGACGTACACGTTTCAGAGTCGGGCCAACATCAACAAAGACTTTGGCTACTTTCAACTCGTCAATATCCGCACCTTCGTTGTGCTCGGCGTTCGCAATGGCAGATTCCAGAACTTTCTTCACTAAAGCAGATGCTTTTTTGTTGTTGAAAGTTAACTCTGCCAGAGCTTTCTCAACATTCAGACCACGAATCAGGTCAGCGACCAGACGGGCTTTCTGAGGAGAAATACGGGCAAAACGGTGTTTAGCTAATGCTTCCATCACTTTCCCCTTAACGCTTTTTCGCTTTCTTATCAGCAGCATGGCCGCGATAAGTACGAGTTGGTGCAAATTCACCCAGTTTGTGACCAACCATTTCATCGGTAACAAAAACTGGAACGTGCTGACGACCATTATGGACAGCGATGGTCAAACCGATCATATTCGGGAAGACCGTTGAACGACGGGACCAAGTTTTAATTGGTTTTTTATCCCCGCTTTCCACCGCTTTCTCTACCTTCTTCAGCAAGTGCAGGTCAATAAATGGACCTTTCTTGAGAGAACGTGGCATGGTGAATCCTCTTATTTATTAGATGTACGACGACGTACAATATATTTATCGGTACGCTTGTTGCTACGTGTTTTCTTACCTTTAGTAGGTAAGCCCCAAGGTGATACTGGATGACGACCACCAGAAGTACGGCCTTCACCACCACCATGTGGGTGATCTACAGGGTTCATAGCAACACCACGAACAGTCGGACGAACACCACGCCACCGGCTGGCACCCGCTTTACCTAACTGACGCAACATGTGTTCAGCGTTACCTACTTCGCCTAAGGTTGCACGGCAGTCTGCCAACACCCGGCGCATTTCACCGCTACGCAGACGCAGAGTGACATATTCGCCTTCACGAGCTACAACCTGAGCATATGCACCAGCACTACGTGCTAACTGCGCGCCTTTACCAGGCTGTAATTCAATTGCATGTACAGTTGAACCAACTGGGATATTACGCAATGGCAGGGCATTACCTGCTTTAATTGGAGCGTGGATCCCATTGCTGATCTGGTCGCCAGCTTGCATGCCTTTAGCAGCCAAGATGTAACGACGTTCACCGTCTGCATACAAAACTAACGCAATGTTTGCACTACGGTTTGGATCATATTCAATACGTTCAACTTTTGCCGCGATATCGTCTTTGTTACGTTTAAAATCAACGATACGATAATGCTGTTTGTGACCACCGCCGATGTGACGAACAGTGATACGGCCGTTGTTGTTACGACCACCAGATTTGCTTTTGGTGTCCAACAGCGGAGCATACGGCTTGCCTTTATGCAGGTCTTTGTTAACCACTTTAACGACGTGGCGACGACCAGCAGATGTAGGCTTAGTTGTAACAATAGCCATTTTAAGAAACTCCTCTTACTCTGCGCCGCCAACGAAATCGATGTCCGCACCTTCAGCTAAAGTCACGTAAGCTTTTTTCCAGTCGCTGCGGCGACCGATACGCATACCGTGACGTTTAGTTTTACCCTTAACATTCAGGGTACGTACGCCAGTAACTTCGACTTCAAACATTTTTTCTACAGCAGCTTTGATTTCAGCTTTAGTAGCAGTTGTGGCAACTTTAAAAACGATTGTGTTGTCATTTTCAGCAGACCCAGTACTCTTTTCAGAGACATGTGGGGCTAAAAGAACTTTTAATAGACGCTCTTCACTGATCATTTCAGCCACTCCTCAATCTGCTTAACTGCTTCTGCAGTAACCAACACTTTATCGAAAGCGATGAGGCTTACTGGGTCAAGACCCGCAACATCACGCACATCGACGCGATACAGGTTACGCGCAGCCAGGAACAGGTTTTCTTCAACCTCATGAGTGACGATTAATACGTCATTCACGTCCAGATCTTTGAGTTTAGCGACCAAAGCTTTTGTTTTAGGCGCTTCTACATCAAATTTCTCAACAACAACCAAGCGATCCTGACGAACTAATTCAGACAGGATACTGCGGATAGCCGCACGATACATTTTGGTGTTTACTTTCTGGCTGTGATCTTGAGTTTTCGCAGCAAAAGCAACCCCACCGGTACGCCAGATAGGCGAACGGATGGTTCCGGCACGGGCACGGCCAGTACCTTTCTGACGCCATGGCTTTTTACCACCGCCAGATACCTCAGAACGGGTTTTCTGAGCACGAGTTCCTTGACGGCTACCGGCTGCATAAGCAACAACCACCTGATGAACCAGTGCTTCGTTAAACTCACGTCCGAAGGTAGTTTCGGAAACTTCAAGAGCGCTTTGAGCGTCTTTCAATACCAATTCCATTACTATCTCCTCAGACGTTATGCTTTGACAGCAGGTTTAACGATCACGTCGCTGTTAGTTGCGCCAGGAATTGCACCTTTAACTAGGAGCAGATTGCGCTCAGCGTCGATACGTACAACTTCCAGAGACTGAACGGTTACACGTTCAGCACCCATATGACCTGCCATTTTTTTACCTTTGAAAACACGGCCCGGAGTCTGGTTCTGACCAATAGAACCCGGTGCACGGTGGCTCAAAGAGTTACCATGAGTCATATCTTGGGTACGGAAATTCCAGCGTTTAATACCACCCTGGAAACCTTTACCTTTAGAAGTACCTGTAACGTCTACTTTCTTAACTTCATTGAACAGATCAACTTTCAGCTCGCCGCCGACTTCGATCCCTTCACCTTCTTCGCCATCTAAGCGAAATTCCCACAGGCCTCGACCCGCTTCAACCCCAGCCTTAGCAAAATGGCCGGCTTGAGGTTTGTTGATGCGGTTCGCTTTTTTAGTGCCAGTGGTCACTTGCAGAGCACGGTAACCATCGTTTTCTTCGCTGATTACGCGAGTAACGCGGTTTGGCTCACATTCGATAACGGTAACCGGAATCGAAACACCATCTTCAGTGAAGATGCGAGTCATTCCAACTTTACGACCGATTAGACCAATCATTGTAAAAACCTCTTATCTTTCCAGCTCTGCTTAGCCCAGGCTGATTTGCACATCAACACCAGCCGCCAGGTCTAAACGCATCAAAGCGTCAACTGTTTTATCAGTTGGCTCAACGATATCGACCAAACGTTTGTGAGTGCGGATCTCATATTGATCACGCGCATCTTTATTGACGTGTGGAGAAATCAGTACGGTGAAACGCTCTTTGCGAGTTGGAAGTGGGATTGGCCCACGAACCTGAGCGCCTGTACGTTTTGCAGTTTCTACGATTTCCGCTGTCGATTGATCAATCAGGCGATGATCAAACGCTTTTAAGCGGATACGGATTCTTTGGTTCTGCATTGACCAGAGCTCCAAATAAAATAAAAAGAACCTAACACACCTCAACTCATCCTGTTCCGAAATCCGGGGATGGCGAAGTATGCGACTATTTAACATTTGCTTCCAAATCGGAAACACTGTTACCAACTTCAAATCGAAGATTGGGCGGGATTATTGTCCCGACTACTCATAAATAAGCTGCGCTATTATACGTAGTGGCAAATGAAACGCAAGTCAAAATGGGGATTTTTTCGTCAGTTTTTAGATGGGGTTTGAATAGCCACGACAAGCATGGCTATTCATAAGCTTAAGGTAAATTATGGTGAGTTAATGAATGACGCATGGCTTGGCGCCAACTAAACAGGTAGTAACAACCGAGGCCGATAAACGCAAGTAATGCAGCCACTTCCCCAATATGAGTAATCCCAACATGCTGGGCGACCTGCTGTCCAAGCAAGGCGCCGGCGCCGACCCCAACATTGTAAACAGTTGAGTACAGCGACGTTGCTAAATCGGCTGCATCATGTGCCATATCCAGGATCCGTAACTGCAAAGCTAGCGCAATCCAAGTCATCGCCATGCCCCATAACAACGACAGTCCTAGTAGCATTACTGGTGATGAGCTCAAGGGTAACAGCAAAAACGTAGCCACGGCCTGAAGCGCTATCGACCCTGCCAGAAACATAAATGGGTAACGATTTAATGAGCTAAACAAGCTACTGGCAAGTATGCCCGCGATCCCAAACACGAACAAAATGGCCGTGGTCAGGCTACTACTACCATGTGCGACACGACTAATAAACGGTTCAATATAACCATAAGCACAAAAATGCGCGGCCGTTAGCAATAACATCAGCCAATAACACATCACCAGCGCCGGTTGTTTTAACAACAGCGGGAAAGCCCCTAACACATCACTATTCTGACTGGTCAGAGCAGGAAGCTGCCGTTTCAAAATGACAAATCCAACCAAAGCCAGCAAACCAATAATGACAAAGGCCATCCGCCAGTTAAACAGCTCGTTCAAAATTCGTCCACAAGGTAAACCCAAAATAGCCGCTAAAGAAGTCCCGAGTACTAACATACTTAAGGCTTTGGTTTTTCCACCCGCAGGGGCAATCCGCATGGCGATTGAGGCCGTAATGGCCCAGAAAATAGCATGTGCGATGGCCACCCCGATCCGAGAAATCATTAGGACCGTAAAATTCCACGCCAGCGCGGATAATAAATGGCTCAAAATAAACAGAATAAAAGCCCGCAGCACCAGTTTTTTACGATCCATATGCCGAGTCAATAACATACAAGGCAATGAGGTAAGAGAAACCCCCCAAGCATAGAGCGTGATCATTACACCGACTTTAGTTGCGGGGTAATGAAAGCTCTGCCCAATATCACTGAGTAGTGCAACGGGTAAAAATTCAGAGGTTGAAAAGGTAAACGCAGCCAAAGCCAAGCTCATCACTGGAAGCCAGGCGTATCGAGGACTATTTTTCACGGGAATACTTCTTTAAGAATAAGCTATTTTTTCGGCCGCGATGATAGATCTGTTTTGACGTTCTGACGAGAAATAATCAATGAATTTTACAGTCAATTTTGTTCTAAAAAAACGCCGCTTAGAACTGTTTTATTGGTACCCCTAGAAACGACTAGAAGAAGCCTTTTTGAAGGGATTTAAAAGCTCATTTCTGCCAACTTAAAAGTCGTTTCAACTCTCGTGAAAACGCGATCAAAAAAGCCCTCACGATGAGGGCTTTCCATGGATAAAATTTAACTGACCCGCTGTTTATAAATCAATGAACGCTGGTAAGGAATTAAATACTCCAGAGCCACTTCATCACAGGCATGTTGACGGGCACAAACATCGCAATCTTTCATCACTTTTTCCGGCAACATGGCTTTCGATGTTGGGCTAAAACCCAATTTCATAAAGAATTCAGGGACACGCGTCAGCACGAAGATTTTTTCCAATGCCATATGCCGAGCTTTTTTAACCATAAAATCAACCAGCGCTTTGCCCTGACCACCCCGTTGAAACTCAGGATTAACACCCAAGGAACGGATCTCGGCTAGTCCGGTGCTGTACAGATAAAGCGACGCACAACCGGTCACCTTACCAGCTTGCTCGGTTACTGCGAACTCACCGATAGCCTGGACGATCTCTTTGCGCGGCCGAGGCAGGTTTTCACCTTCATCCGCCCAGTAATTCACCAATTTTTCAATACCTTCCAAATCGGTCATTCGGGCTGCCCGCACATACAGTCCGGGGATATCACGGCTATCTAAGCGTTTTTCCGCCTGATTCAACGCATATTCGATCTGCTCTGGAGCAACCCCACCTAAAGCAGAACGTTTGCTTAGCGTCGATTCCAGAGACAAGTTCGGGTAAACATCCTCTTCAATCTCAGGAGCCAGCGCTTTAAACTCGTCTAAGGTCAATGCTTCCAGTGGCACTCCTTTTTCAATGGCCTGAACCACCGCAATCCCAACGATATGGTGCGCTTCCCTAAATGGGATCCCTTTACTAACCAGATAATCAGCCAACTCGGTTGCATTTGAATAGCCGCCTTTGGCTGCTTCTTCCGTGGTTTTCTGATTGACTTTCATATCATGCAGGACCAATTCGGCCATAGCGAGACACTGTTCCCAAGTATCCAGCGCATCAAACAACCCTTCTTTGTCTTCCTGCATATCTTTGTTATAGGCCAATGGCAAAGCCTTAAGAGTCATCATCATGCCACTTAAAGAGCCATAAACCCGCCCCGCTTTGCCCCGGATCAGTTCCAGTGCATCCGGATTTTTCTTCTGCGGCATCAACGAGGAGCCGGAAGTCACATGATCGGAAAGTTCAAGGAATGCCGATTCGCCAGAGTTGTAAAAAATCAGGTCTTCGGACATACGCGACAAATGGAGCATGGATAATGCGGCGGTACTAATCAGCTCAACGACATGATCCCGATCGGATACACTGTCTAAACTATTGCGAGTCGCCCGGCGAAAACCTAAGTCGGTCGCTAATGCCGACCGATCCATCGGGTACGCAGTACCCGCCAAAGCACCACTGCCAAGCGGGCAAGTATCTAACCGTTTCAGGGCATCCGCTAAACGGGAATAGTCACGCTCGAACATCTCGACATAAGCTAAACACCAATGCGCAAAAGTGACCGGCTGAGCCCGTTGCAAATGGGTGTAACCCGGTAAAACCGTATGCTGATGTTCACGAGCGAGTCGCACCAGTTTTTGTTGCAGCTTATCCAGCTGCTCCATCAAAATGACCCCTTCCTTTTTACACCAGAGTTTTAGATCGGTCGCAACCTGATCGTTACGACTACGCCCTGTATGTAATTTTTTACCGAGATCACCGACCCGCTGGATCAACTGAGTTTCAACCCAGCTATGAATATCTTCTGCATCTGATCCTAAGATCTGCTGAGGATTTTCAGCTACCGTCGCCGCTAAATCTTCCAAGGCCTGTTGTAGCTGCTGTTGTTCAGCTTCGGTTAGTACGCCTACGGTGACCAGCGCTTTTGACCATGCAATAGACCCTACGATATCCTGCTCAGCCAAGCGATAATCAAAACGCAACGAGTCATTAAACTGCTTAAAACGACTATCCGCTGCCTGACTAAACCGTCCGCCCCACAATGCCATCTGTTATTCCTTTCTTGAACATACCAAAAGTGCCGGGCTCCCGGCACTTGTTCATAGCATGCCGCAATTGGATTGCGGCGACTTATTATTATTTTTTATTTAATGCTTTAATCCGGCTCGACAGCGAATACAAACGAATGAAACCTTCCGCGTGTTTCTGGTTGTAAACGTCATCTTCACCAAATGTTGCAAATGCTTCAGAGTACAGGCTATTGGGTGATTTTTTCTGGATTGCAGTCACCTGACCTTTGTACAATTTCAACACGATGTCGCCGGTTAAATCATCGGCCAGAGCGGTTGCAGCGGCTAACAATGAATCTTTTAAAGGTGTAAACCAACGGCCATCATAAACCAGATGCGCAAATTGTTGTCCTACAGTTTCACGCCATTCACGAGTTCGTTTGTCATAGACCAGTTCTTCCATCGCACGCATAGCGGCTTCCAGAATAGTGCCCCCGGGAGTTTCATAACAGCCACGGGATTTCATGCCGACCAAACGGTTTTCAACGATGTCCACGCGACCAATACCGTGTTTCGCACCAATTTCATTCAGGTGTGTAATTGTTTCGTATGGGCTGTATTTCACGCCATCGATAGCAACGACTTCACCTTTTTCCAGACTCAAAGTGATTTTTTGCGCTTCATCCGGAGCTTGTTCAGGTGAATTAGTCCAAGTCCACACTTGATCCGAAGGTTCATTCCAAGGATTTTCCAGTTCTCCGCCTTCAGTGGAAATGTGCCATACGTTAGCATCGCGGCTGTAAATTTTAGTCAGGCTTGCTGAACATGGAATATTCCGTTCTGCCAAATAAGCCAACAACTCTTCACGAGAACGCATGGTCCATTCACGCCAAGGGGCAATCACTTCCAGATCAGGGGCTAATGCAGCGAAACAGCCTTCAAAACGGATCTGGTCATTCCCTTTCCCGGTACAACCATGACACAACGCATCGGCACCGACTTTACGAGCCACGGCAACCTGTGCTTTGGCAATAACCGGACGAGCCATTGAAGTACCCAGCAGATAAGTACCTTCATAAACGGCACCGGTTTTTAGGGTTGGATAAATATATTCGGCTGCGAATTCATCTTTCAAATCGACGACGTAACATTCACTAGCACCGGATGCCAACGCTTTTTCTTCCACACCTTTAAGGTCTTCTTCGCCCTGACCCACATCAGCACAAAAAGCCACGACTTCACAGCCATAGGTTTCTTTCAGCCAAGGGATAATGGCCGAAGTATCCAGGCCGCCGGAATATGCTAAAACAACTTTCTTGAATTTTGCCATGATGATGAAAATCCTTAATCTTTACTTAATAAGTGAAACCAGCACGGCATTTTGCGCATGTAGCCGGTTTTCAGCCTGATCAAAAATGAGTGAATGAGGGCCATCCATTACCTCGGAGGTTATTTCTAACTCTCTATGAGCGGGTTGGCAATGCAAAATATGCTGAATTCCATATTTATCCAGCATTGACTGGTTAATCTGATAGGGAATAAAGCGATCTTTAACTTGTTCCAGTGGGGTATCATCCCCCATCGAAACCCACGTATCGCCATACACGACATCATAACCATCGAGTGCATCCAGCGAATCGCTTACCACGATTTTGCCACCATTTTGTGCGGCCAGTTCTCGCGCTTTTAACACCACTTGTGCATCCGGACTGGAACCTACTGGACAAATCGCAGCCACTTCCATTCCTAAAATAGCCCCACCGAGCATGAGTGAATGAGTGACGTTGTTACCATCCCCAACATAGGCCAATTTCACTTTGCTCAAATCGTCATAGTTTTCTGAAATCGTCAGAAAATCAGCCAACGCCTGACAGGGGTGATAAAGATCGCAAAGCGAATTGACAACGGGGACCGAAGCATATTGTTTCAATTCTTGGAGCGTTTTATGGCTAAATACGCGAGCCACAATGGCATGACACCACCGGCTTAAATTTTTAGCATAATCTTTAATGGATTCACGCTCACCAATCGCACCGTTTTGCTGATCCAAATAAACCGCATGCCCACCCAATCGGTTGACACCGATGTCAAAAGTTACACGCGTGCGCAGTGATGGTTTCTCAAACAAGGTAACCACACTTTTACCGGCCAGAGTCTGTGAATAGGCTTTTGGGTCTGCTTTAATTTTTTTAGCTAAATCCAAAATATCCAAAATTTGTTGCTGTGATAAATCCTGTAAGGTTAACAGGTGTTTTAATTCGCTCATGGTTATCCTCTATCTTCAGTAAGCGACGACGCGAGTCCCTAAGTGTTTTCCCTGGAGTAGCTGCGAAAGCGCAGAAGCGTCTTTCCAACCTGCTAAAATAACGGCCTGATTTAGCTCTGCCGAAGCCTCTAGTGCGGCTTTGACTTTCACGGCCATACCACCGCCAATCACACCTTCGTCCATTAACTGATGTGCCAAGTCGGCATTTAATTCCGGGATTAACTGCCCGTCACGGTTTAACACTCCCGGGACATCCGAAAGCAAAATCATCGGACCTTTAATCATTTTGCCGATAGCCAAAGCAGCCTGATCCGCATTGACGTTATAAAGCTGCCCTTCTTCACCAATACCGATAGAGCTCACCACCGGCAGATAATGTTGCTCCAGTAAACTGGTAATCAAATCAGGATCACCAGGATGACAATCCCCAACGGCTCCAAGCCGAGGGTCTAACTGGGTCACGTGACATAAACCACCGTCACCTAAGCAAAGTCCAACCGCAGCGCGCCCCTGACGTAATACTGCTGCGGTCAATTTTTTGTTGGCAGTACCGGCTAGAGCCCCTGTCATCAGGTCAATCTGATCATAGGGCGTGACCCGTAGGCCATCGAGCTTCTCGGTGGTGAGCCCTAACTTAGCCAACAATGATTCAACAATAATCCCGCCACCATGCACCAGTACCAGCGGCCGCTCCTGAACCAATGCCAAAGCTTTACACAGATTATCGAGCGCCTCGGCATCTTCAAAAATTGCGCCACCTAACTTAACAACAACCGGCTCTAACATGCATGGCTCCCAATTAACGCTTCCGTAGGCTCAAAACCGTAGCGCAGATTCAGACACTGAATGCCCTGAGAAGCCGCTCCTTTGAGTAAATTATCTTCTGCACTAAAGATAATCAGATGTTGTCCCTGCATCGACCAATTCAGATCAACAAATGGGGTATGCGCGACATTGCGAATGGCGGGCCAAACACCTTCCGGCAATAACCGAACAAACGGTTGTTCCTGATAACATTGCTGGTAAGCCGCCGCAACGTCAGCACTTGTGACACTTGGTTTTAAATCAACGTGGATCGTGGCCAAAATTCCACGCGGGAAATTCCCCAGATGTGGGGTGAAAATAACATTTCGCCCCAACTGGGCGCTAATTTCAGGCTGATGCCGATGGGTTCCAACCCCATAAGGGTTCAGACTGACTTGGCAAAAGCTACTGGTCAGCGACGCTTTACGCCCGGCACCACTCACGCCACTGGTCGCATCGATGATAGGCGTGCAATCATCAGCCAATAAGCCCGCTCCCTGTAGCGGTTTTAAGGCGCTCAACGAAACTGTTGGGAAACATCCTGGCAATGCAATTAAATCCGCTTTTTTAACGTCTTCAGCGGCCCATTCGGCTAGACCGTAGACCGCACTTTTGAGTAGTTCTGGAAACTGATGTTCAAAACCATAGAAATCGGTATACAGGCTTGGTTCATTCACCCGGAAAGCCCCGGAAAGATCAAAAACCTGACAGTTTGCTTTCAAAAACTGAGGGGCTAAATCGTGACTGACCTGATGCGCAGTGGCTAAGAAAACCGCATCGATACTCGCAAACTGTTCCCCATCGATTATCGAGGGTAATGGTTGGAGAGGCAGCTCAACAACGCCTTGCAATTGGCCATAAAGAGAAGAAATCAATTTATGAGCATCTGCACTATTTTCTGAAACATACAGGCCGCACAATTCAACCTGGGGATGGCGTTGTAACATCACGGCAAGTTCTGCGCCCGTGTAACCACTGGCACCGACGATAACCGCTTTAATTTGATGATTTTCTTTCATGAATTTACCAACTTATGTCTACATTCACCCAGATGGCATCGTGACGACGACAGTAACCGGTGATGACTCAAAAACGAATCCGCGCTAACAGCGCTCATGTCGCTTATTGTTGATGGCTGAGTGTGATTGAATCCACATTAAGAAGGCGGTGACTCTTTCCGTTTATCGGAATCGATATCGCTAGCAATACCGGGATCGACCACGCTCTTGTCTATGATAAAAACGAGAATAAATACAACACCCGCCAACAAAGATCAACTATAGGTGCTGAGAATACCACGGGCATTTATTTATGCAAATATTTTGCATTTATATTTAGCTTAATGACAAAATATTTGATAGATTATAAATCCACCATAGGCTGGGGCCTGTTAACTTTTAATCATTATTTTGTTGCAGAACGCTCCGCGTTCAAGCTCTGTTTCATCTGAACCCGATTCATCTTCAAAAACCACCCATTTCAAAGGTTGCTTATCTTGATAAGATGAATAGGAAAGTTGATCAAATCACAACATAAAATCAATTGCGAAACCTTCAGATTTCAGCAATTGATTAAAATATTATCAATTATTATTGATATCGATATGGCCCAGTTCAAACTTTTGTGTGAAAAAAAATTACCAAATTTCGTTCAGTTCAGGCTTGAACTTGGTAACTTAACATCATATAACGAATGGCTACGGAAGGATTCCGACATAATTTTGAGCAGCCTAAATCAGGCACACAACAGGAAAATCATAATGAACGACAAAACCAGTGCGTTAAGAAGCAACGTCAGTTTTCTCGGTCAGCTCTTGGGAACAACAATAAAAAATCACCTGGGCGAACCACTTCTTGAGAAAGTAGAAAAAATACGATTGCTGGCAAAAGCATCACGGCAGGGGGATCAACAAGCTCGTCATGAGTTATTGGATACACTGCGTAATTTATCCGATGAAGATTTATTACCAGTCACCCGTGCTTTTAGTCAGTTTTTAAACCTGGCCAACATTGCCGAGGATTACCATACAATTTCACGGTCCAGTAAGGCGCTGATCAACCGACAGGACCCGATGGATGCATTGCTTGAACGACTAAAAGAAGAAGACATCAGTGAACAAAAAATCAAGGAAGCGATTGAATCACTGAATCTTGAACTGGTTTTAACAGCACATCCGACTGAAATTACCCGACGGACGATGATTTCTAAATTCGTTCGTATTAATGAATGCCTCAACAGTCTGGAACTGGGGAATTTAAGTGACCGGGAACGGCGCATTATCAATCATCGACTCGAACAGCTCATCACACAGTATTGGCATACCAACGAAATTCGAAAAGTACGCCCAACCCCTGTTGAAGAAGCTCGCTGGGGTTTTGCGGTGATTGAAAGTTCGCTGTGGAAAGCGGTCCCTGATTATCTACGTAAATTTGACGAACAGTTGCAAGATCATCTGGGCATAAAACTCCCGTTGGACAGCCGTGTCATCACCCTCACCTCCTGGATGGGTGGCGACCGCGACGGGAACCCGTTCGTTACTTCAAAAGTAACGGAAGAAGTGCTTTACTCGAGCCGCTGGGTTGCAACGGACCTCTATCTGCGAGATATGGACCTATTGGTCAGTGAACTCTCGATGAGTGAATGCAGCGATGAACTACGCGCGGCTGTCGGCGATAAAACAGAAGAACCTTATCGTGCATTACTGAAGAAAGTTCGGGTCGACTTACGTGAAACTCGCGATTTTCTCACGGCCAAATTGCAGAATCACGAAAGTGAAGCTCGCGATATCATTATTCATACGGAACAATTACTGGAACCGATTGAGCTTTGTTATCGCTCGCTGGTGGAATGCGGCTTGGAATTAGTCGCAGATGGCGCTCTGCTGGATATGATCCGACGTTTGTACTGTTTCGGGATCCAACTGGTTCATCTCGATATTCGCCAAGATAGCAGCCGTCACACTCAGGTCTTCTCAGAGCTAACGCGTTATCTCGGCATTGGCGATTACGCCCACTGGAGTGAAGAAGACAAGCAAAGCTTCCTGTTAGCCGAGCTATCCAGCAAACGGCCACTCATTCCTCATCACTGGGAACCCTCACCTGAAGTTAAGGAAGTCCTGGATACCTGCCGAGTGGTTGCTAAACAGGATCGGAATTCTCTCGGGATTTATAACATCTCAATGGCTAGCGAACCTTCTGACGTACTGGCCGTACAATTGTTGATGAAAGAAACCGACTGCCCGTTTATGCTGCCGGTAGCGCCGCTGTTTGAAACACTAGATGACTTAAATAAAGCAGCCGCCACCATTAAACGGTTACTCTCACTGGATTGGTACCGAGGTATTACCAAAAACCGCCAATACGTGATGATCGGATATTCGGACTCAGCCAAAGATGCTGGGGTCTACGCATCCGCGTGGGCTCAATATCGCGCGATGGAAGAACTGGTTCAAATTTGTGATGAACAAAATGTCAAATTGACCTTATTCCATGGCCGTGGCGGTACGATCGGCCGAGGGGGTGCTCCAGCGCATGCGGCTTTATTGTCTCAACCTCCAGGCTCACTCAAAGGTGGTTTGCGCGTCACTGAACAAGGTGAAATGATCCGCTTTAAATTTGGGTTGGATAAACTGGCCGTCAACAGTTTCGGGATGTATGCCAGTGCCGTATTGGAAGCGAATCTGCTCCCTCCTATCGTTCCTAAGCAGGAATGGCGGGAGATTATGGATCAGCTTTCTGAAACATCATGCAACATTTATCGCCAGATCGTCTGTGAAGACCCAAGCTTTGTTCCCTATTTCAGAGCGGCAACACCAGAACAGGAATTAGGAAAATTACCTTTGGGTAGCCGGCCATCCAAACGGAATCCGAACGGAGGCGTCGAAAGTCTGCGTGCGATTCCGTGGATTTTTGCCTGGAGTCAAAACCGATTGTTGCTGCCATCGTGGCTGGGTACTGGTGAAGCACTGATGGAACAGCTCGAAAATGGCCATAAACAGCTCATTCAAGAAATGTGCGAATGGCCGTTTTTCATCAACCGACTAGCCATGCTAGAAATGGTGTTCATGAAAACAGATGCTTGGTTATCTGAAATTTATGAACGGGAATTGGTCCCTGAAGAACTGCAACATCTGGGTGAAACCTTACGCTCTAAAATGGCGCTGACTGAGAAAGTCGTCCGGGAACTCACCCCTCAGGCGAATTCATTGACCAACGACGAATGGGTTAGTGAATCCATTGGATTGCGCAATCCCTATATTGACCCGTTGAATGTAATGCAGGTTGAACTGCTGCGCCGTTCACGCCAAAGCAAAGAAGTGGATCCACTCGTCGATCAAGCGCTCATGGTCAGTATCGCCGGTGTGGCCGCCGGAATGCGGAATACAGGTTAGACCATTCGGTAGTCATCTCGTCAATCTATCAATCCCCTGCATTGTCAGGGGATTTTTATATGGATATCTATCTGACTTAATTTGTAATTTTTGAAAGATGATGCTCTTTTAAATAGTCATCAACGATAGCATCATAACGCCCGTCAGCATGCATCTTGGCTAACAACAGTTGCAACCGTTTTACCAAGGCCGGATCTGAATCAAGGCTCAGCGCCAGATACAAAACCGGATACCGATCCGGATGGAAATCCATCAATCGATACGGCTGCGGCAGGGACGGATCTTGCTGCAAAGATTGCTGCAGAATATACGCCATCGAATAATCGGAAATTGGCAGTAAATCAATGCGGTTGCTCATGAGCTTTTTTACATTTTGGGGATAATCGGTCACGCTGAACAAATTGATCCCTTTACGAAATCCCATATGCACCAGAACATTTTCTACATACGCCTGATGAACAGCCCCAACTCTCAGTTTTGTTTGCGGCCATAAATGAGTGACACGGTTTTTAAGCGTCGGATCGATGGCATAAACCGACATCGGATAAGGTGCAATCACGCCAATCCAGTACAGTTGATCATTTCGACTGTAAGTTCGCTTAACCGGAAAAATCCCAATATTCGGTTTATCTAATGCGGTCTTATAAGCCCGGATCCAAGGTTGTAACTCAATCGATGGCGCCATATTGGCCCGCTGCATCAGCTCTCTGACCACCCGAATCGCAATGCCATCAATCTCTTGATCTGAAACTTTGTAACTATAGGGAGGAAATTCGCTTTCGGCTAATAATGTCAATGAAGGGGAAGCATGAGCCCACAACAAGCAGCCAAAAATCCAAGCAACTAAAGCTGTGAGAATTCTTTTACCGATCATGAACATCTCTTATTAAAGTAGATCAATCGGAGTGAGGAAATCCCACACCGGGCTTTCATACAATAATGAAAAAAAGCCCGTGTGCAAGTCTTCGAAATTTAATCATCCAAATTCAGCAGATGCCCCATCCGATTTGCTTTGGTCTGTAAATAGAAATGATTATGAGGGTTATCACCCACCTGCAAGGCGACCCGTTCCACGACATCAATTCCAGCATCCTGCATCGCTTTTAGTTTATCCGGATTATTGGTCATCAACCGAACTCGTTTGATCCCTAAATGCGCAAGCATCGGCTGACACATGGAAAAATCGCGCATATCGGCCGGGAATCCCAGATGCAAATTCGCTTGAACGGTATCCATCCCCTGATCCTGTAGGGCGTACGCTTTGATTTTATTTAGTAACCCGATACCCCGACCTTCCTGTCGTAAATAAAGAATAAATCCCCGCCCCACTTTCTGGATCTGACGCATCGCGGCTTCTAACTGATACCCACAATCACAACGCTGGCTAAACAGAGCATCACCGGTCAGACATTCCGAATGAATACGCCCTAAAACCGCTTCATCCGGCTGCCATTGACCCAACGTCAATGCGATGTGCTCGTGATTTGTTTCTGGAATAACAAAACCATGCATCGTAAATTCACCCCACCGGGTTGGTAGAGATGACGATGCTACATACTCAATCGACATAACTGTTCCACTTCATCTTAACAGGGCTATAATCCGTGACCTGGATCATAGCAATCCGTCATTCTAGCATTGAAGTGGGTCGAACACCTAGTGTATGACAGATGGCATAAGTTAATTCTGAACGGTTTAATGTATAAAAGTGGAAGTCTTTCACCCCTTCCTGGCTTAATACCTTCACCTGATCAATCGCAATACTGGCTCCAACCAGATTTCGAGTTGTCGGATCCTCATCCAATCCTTCGAACTGGCGATGTAGCCACCCTGGAATTTTCACATTGGTAAAACCAGCAAATTTACATAAAGTGCGGTAATTTGAAACCGGTAAGATCCCAGGAACAATATTCTGTTCGATACCAATTGCGGCACAACGGTCCCGAAAACGCAAATAAGATTCCACATCAAAAAAGAATTGCGTAATCGCCCGGTTTGCACCCGCATCCATTTTCCGTTTCAGTGCCAATAAATCCGCCTGCGCTGATTTAGCTTCCGGATGCACTTCCGGATAAGCGGCCACCGAAATATCGAAATCAGCGACCTCTTTAAGTAAAGCGACCAGATGTTCAGCATACATCTCGGGTTTATCGATACTCTCAGGAAGATCACCCCGCAATGCCACAATATTACGGATCCCGTTTTCCCAGTAATCCTGAGCAATGGCTTTGAGCTGACTGCGATCGGCATCAACACACGTTAAATGGGGAGCAGCGACCAGCCCCGTACGTTGTTTAATCTCTTTAATGATCGAGTGAGTTCGATCCCGGGTTCCGGAATTAGCGCCATAAGTAACGGAAACAAAAGAGGGATTGAGAACTTTTAGGCGATTAACCGAATTCCATAGTGTTTCTTCCATAGCAGCGGTTGCAGGCGGGAAAAACTCAAAAGAAACATTAATATTGCCATCTAACTCACTGATCTTATGATTCAAATTTTCGAGCTGCTGAGCATTATGAAAAGCCATCAGGGACTCCATTAAAAAGGGACATATAGACGTCTACATGTCTATAGATTCCAGCAACTGAGCGACAAAGTCAACGAAGCTCCGATATTATTTAAATCTTTATGAATATTATTCATAAAGATTTAACACACCATCCCCAATAAGCTTTGTTTTATGCCACTGAATCAATCTATTACCCAACCACTTGTATGATTCAGACGATTTAACCATAGTCGGTAATGGATAAAAATCAAACAAATGCTATATTAATAGTTGAAGTATTTGATTGGCAAATTGTGTAACTTATGGCTATTACAGCAGCTGATTCGCAAGCCAGCCATCAGGCCAGCATGCAACAAATGTCTCAGCAACTCTTACGTCCTATCCAACAGGCCGCCGATGCACCTGATACTCAGGCAATGAATCAGCGCCAGCGGGTGGCTATTTCCCAAGCATTGTCGTCTATCCCCTTGGCTCGGGTTGAAGGTGCTCTCCCTGCCCCCGGTCAATCAGCTCAGGATCCCCGACGTCCAGAAACCGATCCTGCGGCACCTCGCTCGGGTCGTAGCTTTAGAATGCCGCCATCCCAACAGGAACAACTTCGAGAAAACTGGCAAGCAACCCCATCAACGCGCTCACAAAACACCAATGCTCAACGTTCGTCTCAAACCAATCGCCAGAACTCGGAGCAAATGTCACCAAGAACCACAGAAAATCAATCTCGCAATGCACAAGATGCACAACCTAATGCATCCGATAGTTACCAGATTACACATGCCGCCATTCAGGCCCAAGGAAATGCACGAGAATTGGTCATGAATGTCAATCAGGCATTATCATCGTCAACTCAGCACGTTCATCAACGGCTGTTACAACATGCTTTATTGGCTGAGGGTCACCAACCCAATTCACAAGAAACAACCAATGATTAACCTGACATCCTGTTTTTCTTTTATTTCGTTGGTGAAATAAGACAATTTTTGTACAGAGAGGAATCTGCAATGAGTGAATCAATACACGGCCATGAAGTCATGCAAATGATGCTGGAACATGATGGCCTATTTACCCGAGAATCATTAATTGATGCGATTTGTGAACGCTTTGGTGAAGACAGTCGCTTTCACAGCTGTCAAAAAAACGATATGAATATCGAGCAACTCATTGAGTTTTTGGAAGATAAAGGGAAATTTATCGTACAAGAACAAGGCTTTCAAACTTCTGAGGATAAAATTTGCCACGCGAGTGATTCATAACGCGTCAATCATTTTTATCCCTAAAAATAAGGCTGTCGAACCCGAGAGCAGGCTCTGTTACACTGAGCACCTTTGAATCAGTATCCAATTAATAAAGGTGTCGGGATTATGAGCCTAATTTCAGCCACACTGATGTTATTTCTAATCATGGATCCATTGGGAAATACGCCGGTATTTATGGCTGTCATGAAGCACATTGATCGCAAACGGCAAATTCGGATCCTGATTCGTGAGCTTTTATTTGCCTTAGCCATCATGATGGCTTTTCTATGGGCCGGAGAGCAGATCCTCGGATTTTTAAACCTACGCCAGGAAGCCGTTAGTATTGCTGGTGGAATTATTCTGTTTTTAATTGCCCTTAAAATGATTTTCCCGGGTGAAGGCGGCTTGGGTGGACTTGCGGCAGGTGAAGAGCCATTTCTAGTCCCAATGGCCGTTCCGATGATTGCCGGACCATCAATCTTAGCGACATTACTCCTCATGGCCCATCAGGATCCGAATCGAATGGGTGAATGGAGTCTGGCGCTAATCCTCGCCTGGATTGGCACATCCATCATACTGATCGCAGGTAGACTTTTTACTCGCTTCCTGGGGGAGAGAGGGTTAACCGCAATTGAACGGCTTATGGGAATGTTGCTCGTGATGCTCTCAGTACAAATGTTCCTTGATGGGGTGGCCAAATATCTCCACAACACTTAGCCCATTTTCGAATGATTCATTGATATTCAGACAATTGAACCAATCCTTGATGGCGATCTAACGTCAATAAAAAGTGACCGGAGTCATTGAGAGTTAAGCATAAATAACATTTTAAATATCATAGGAAATGATAGTATCATACAATGTCTTTAGTGAAGTTTTTTTCATCCTAACAACGTATTCGCTCCCAATATTTAACCTATAAAATCTTATAAGAAAGCATTTAATGCTTATGCCTTATTATGCAAAAGGTAGTTATGAAAGTATTTGTAATAAATTTGCCTGCATCGACAGAACGAGCTCATCGGATGTCAACGATGCTAACGAAAGCCGATATCAAATTTGAATTTATCAAAGCAATTAGTCCTGCCGATGAATATTTTCTATACTCGGATCGACGAAACGAACAAAAAACGAAAAAACAATTTGGTTACAAATTAGAGGATACTGAAATTGCCTGCTTTGCTAGCCACCATCTACTTTGGGAAAAGTGCCTGGAGCTAAACGAACCGATTCTGATTATGGAAGATAACTGTGAATTAATGGCAAATTTTAGCGATCATTTTCAAAAACTAGATCAGTTAACTCGTAAATATCAATATATCAAACTCGCCGTTCCCAGAGGAAGACAACAAGCCAAACGCAAAATCATTGAAAAAATCGATGATTCACTTTCTGTCGTTCGACTAGAACGCCGGGTCGGCAGTACAACAGCTTATGCGATATCCCCCCTCGCAGCTAAAAAGTTTATAGCTCATGCACAACAATTTATTGAGCCTGTTGATGACTATATGGCAAAACCATATAAACATGGGGTATTCACCTATTGTCTATATCCTTGGCTAGCCTGTCGGGCTCTAGTACCATCAAATATTGGGGCAAGAAAAAACAAACAAGAACTCAGATTGATCGATAAAGCCTATATCGAAACGTTTCGACTTTATGAACAATTTAAGAATAAAACATGCCGATATAACCACTAGCTCAGCCTAATCGGCCCATTCTCATCTTCTCATCAGTTTCTATAGCGCGACCAGGGGGGCTTTATATCGCCCACCTTTATTCATATTGATACTAGAGTCAAGTGCACTTCAAGCTAATCCAAGAAAACGACAACACCTGAAAGGATCAGTGACAAACAGCCATTAGGCATTATGGGCATTCAACCGTTGCCGCAATGTCATCAACGCAAACACCCCAAAAAACAACAGCTGAATACCATCCCCCGATTGCCAATGCCCGGACTGTTTCAACACCTTTTTCATCAAAAATATCTGAACAGCATGCAGTAAAATTACCATACAGCCCCCCGCGAGCATTAATGGAGCGATAGGAGCTAAGCGAGTCCACGGTGATGACACAATCATCAACCAGATGATGGCCATCAGAATTTTACCTGCCAAAATAAACATATGGATTCCTTATTCTACCTGATACAACTGATAGTGAACCTGCCCGGCCTGCTTATCCCGCAATAAAGACCAGCTCACGGACAATTTCGGAGCTTCAGATTCCAGCTCGATATAAATGAACGCCCCAGGATTCAGCCATTGCTGTTCGACTAGCAGCTGACAACAAGGCTCCAGCAACTGTTGCCGAAACGGAGGATCTAAAAAGACAATATCAAATCCGGCCATCGGCGGCTGCTGTAAAAAGTCCAATGTATCAGTACACTCAATCGCAAATTGCTCAGACGTGATCCCTAATGACTGGCGATTCAATTGTAACTGCCGAGCGACACTCGAACTTTTTTCAATACACTGCACAAACCCAACTTGCCGAGATAACGCTTCGAAACTCAAGCCCCCACTCCCAGCAAATAGATCCAAACAACGTTTCTGCTCCAGTCGCCCTTGTAACCAATTAAACAGCGTCTCTTTGACCCGATCTGTAGTCGGTCTAAGTCCCGGCGCATCCAGTACTGGCAATTTTCGCCCCCGCCACTGGCCACCGATAATTCGAATCGATCCGGTTGCTTTTACCGGTTTTTGCCGAGATTGTCGTGCCATACTAATTTAGCCTGCCGATGAATGATGTTACTATTTACGCCAAATGCGCGGCATTGTACCAGCTCTGAGTCAGCCGCAAAGAATAAATTCAGCCTATTATGAGGCTAATGTTGTAAGGGTTCAAAGATTCATGGCAAAGAAAAAAGGCCTTTTTTCCTGGTTCCGAAAAGATAAGCATGCTGACCAGACCAGTCATAATGAGCAGATCACAGAAACATCAACCACGGCGTTAGAAACAGAAGCCACAACAACGGCGCAGATTGAAACTGAAGCTCAGGCTAAAGCTGAACAAGAGGCTCGTCTGGCCGCTGAAGCCGAAGCTCAGGCTAAAGCCGAACAAGAGGCTCGTCTGGCCGCTGCAGCTGAAGCTCAGGCTAAAGCCGAACACGAAGCTCGGGCCGCGGCAGCCGAAGCTCAGGCTAAAGTCGAACACGAAGCTCGTTTGGCCGCTGAAGCCGAAGCTCAAGCTGAACAAGCAGCTCAACTGGCCGCTGAAGCCGAGGCTCAAGCTAAAACCGAACAAGAAGCTCGTTTGGCCGCTGAAGCCGAAGCTCAAGCTGAACAAGCAGCTCAACTAGCCGCTGCATCCGAACAAGCTTCATCCTCACACCCGGCTAAACGCCCTGGATTATTGGCTCGTCTCAGACAGGGGCTCAAACGAACTCGCACCCAGTTAGGGAGTGGCTTCATTTCGCTATTTCGAGGGAAAAAAATTGATGATGAGCTCTTTGAAGAGTTAGAAGAACAATTGATTATTGCCGATGTTGGGGTTGAAACCACTCAGAAAATTATTGAACATCTGACCGAATCGGCCTCTCGTCGCCAGCTCAAAGATGGCGAAGCCTTATATCAGGTTTTACAGGAACAGATGGGGGAGATGCTCTCTCAGGTTGAACAACCTCTGGATCCCGTCGCATCTGAGGGACCTTTTGTCATCTTGATGGTAGGGGTCAATGGGGTCGGGAAAACCACAACCATTGGGAAACTAGCGAAGCAGTATCAAAATGAAGGTAAATCCGTTATGTTGGCCGCAGGGGATACTTTCCGAGCGGCAGCCGTAGAACAACTGCAAGTTTGGGGAGATCGCAATCAGATCCCGGTGATTGCACAGCATACAGGAGCGGATAGTGCTTCTGTCCTATTCGATGCCTACAGTGCCGCCAAAGCGCGTCATATTGATGTTTTGATTGCCGATACCGCCGGACGCTTACAAAACAAAGCCAATCTGATGGAAGAACTGAAAAAAGTCGTCCGGGTTTTGAAAAAAATTGATGATAAAGCACCCCATGAAATCATGCTCACGATCGATGCTGGAACGGGGCAAAATGCCATCAGTCAGGCTAAATTATTCAATGAAGCGGTGGGACTCACCGGGATCACGCTGACCAAACTGGATGGAACCGCTAAAGGTGGTGTCATTTTTGCGGTCGCGGATCAATTTAAATTACCGATTCGCTATATTGGGGTGGGAGAAGGAATTGACGATCTTCGGGCATTTGAAGCGCAACCTTTTGTTGAAGCGCTCTTTGAACATGATCCCCATTAATTATTGATAGTGATTTAACCGAATACGAGAGATTCATGATCCGATTCCATCAAGTCAGCAAGGTTTATCCTGGGCGCCATCAGGCTCTGCAAAAAGTTGATTTTGAATTAAAGCATGGTGAAATGGCCTTTTTAACTGGCCATTCCGGGGCTGGGAAAAGCACCCTACTGCGATTAGCTACTGCGATGGAGCGCGCCAGTGCTGGCTCTATCGAATTTGCCGGAAAAGATATCACCCGCTTACCCAATCGTTCGATCCCATATTTTCGACGCCAGATTGGAATTGTGTTTCAGGATTATAAATTACTGATGGATCGCAGTGTCTTCGATAACGTCGCCCTCCCTCTTGTCATTGAAGGCTTCGCTTTTCGAGACATCAAGCCCAGAGTGCTGGCAGCTTTGGATAAAGTCGGACTCTTAAATCAATATCAGTGTTTACCTTCTATATTATCTGGAGGGGAGCAACAACGCGTTGGCATCGCCCGGGCCGTCGTCAACAAACCCCCTTTACTGATTGCTGACGAACCGACAGGGAATCTTGACCCGGATCTATCACTGGAAATTCTGAAATTATTTAGCGAATTTAATCATAACGGAGCCACCGTTTTAATCGCCAGCCACAATCTGGAATTGATCCATCGTCTGAATTACCGGACGCTAACCTTAAATGAAGGGCGTCTGGTACAAAGCGGAGCTTCCACCTCATGAGTGTTTCTCGCCGTAAACTATCGTTACCGAAACGATTCATAGCTTTTTGGGCCAGACACTTGCAACAGGGAACGGCTAGTCTCGGTGATATCTGGCGTAATCCAACCAGTTCATTGATGACCATTGCCGTTATTGGTGTTTGTCTGGCATTACTCATCACCTTTTATCTGGCGATAAAAAATGTCGAAGCGGTCATCCCGAGTTGGCAACAAAATGCACAAATCAGCGTCTTCGTCGAGCCTTCAGCCAGTGATGTTCAGCGAGAGCAATTAGCTGCAAAATTACGACAGCTGGATGGAGTAGCCTCGATACAGCTGATTGATAAGGTAACCGGACTTGCTGAATTTAAAAAGGACTCCGGATTTGGAGCCGCGCTTGATCTAATGGATGACAACCCGCTCCCCGATGTCTTTATCGTAACGCCCAAAGCCAGTCAACATCAGCCTCAGCAGTTACAACAACTGCAACAGCAACTCGCCAAAGAGCCCTATGTGAGCCAAGCCAGACTAGATGTCGAATGGCTCCAACGTTTAAGTGGGATTCTGGATGTTGTCAATCAGGCGCTGCTCTTACTCTTTGGACTGCTCCTTATCTCGATTATTTTAACTGTTGGGAATACCATCCGGCTCAATGTGTTAAGTCAACGCGCCGAGATCGAGGTGATGAAGTTGGTCGGGGCAACCAATGCCTTTATTCAACGCCCCTTTATCTATACCGGCTTCTGGTATGGCTTCATTGGCGGACTACTGGCATGGTTATTAAATAATATTCTGATGCTCTGGCTCAGTAGCGCCGCCGGACAGCTGGCCAGTTTATACCAGCAAAGTCTGTATTTAAGAGGATTGGATTTGGCGGAATTTACCAATCTACTGTTCGGTTCATCACTCCTTGGTATTTTATCCGCCTGGTTTTCAGTCAGCCGCTATGTCAAGAAAATCGAACCCCGTTAATCAAAGCGGAAACTGGATGATGAGATACCACCAAACAAATCATGCTGCCGATAGACATTCGTCATTTTTCCATCGCTGGCAGCTCCAAGAGCCACCCACAATGGGAGTAGATGTTCTTCCCGTGGGTGAGCAATCCGGGCGCTAGGCGCAAACTCCCAATGAGCCAGTGCCAAATGACGAGGTTTTTCTGGCAGTGCCAGAGTCTGATTTAGCCAATCATCAAACTGCCGAGAAGGTTCCCGAGCGGAAACATCAAACCGACGTAAGTTATGATAACTCAAGCCACTACCGATGATCAGAACCCCTTGTTGACGTAAAGATCGCAACGCTTTACCCACCTGATAATGAATTTCAGGATCCAAATCCGAACGCAGTGATAACTGAACGACCGGAATGTTAGCCTGAGGATACATCACCTGCAGCGGCGTAAACGTCCCGTGGTCTAATCCGCGTTTCGGATCCAGTGAGGCTTCGATTTTGGCATCGGCTAATAACTGTTGGATCTGAGCGGCTAAATCAGGAGCGCCCGGTGCCGGATACTGGATCTGATAAGTGTAATCCGGAAAGCCATAATAGTCATAGATCATCCCAGGTTGGGCCGCTGATGAAATTTTAAACATTTGACTTTCCCAATGACCAGTCACCACCAACAGCGCTTTAGGAGTTTCTTCCAACATGCCCGGAATCGCAGTTAACGATGCCGCCAGCTCATCATAAGCATGGCCAAATTCACTCATCCAAGGCCAAGGACCACCACCATGAGAGACAAAAAAAGTTGGAAACTGATACATAATGTAATTCCATTGCTGAATTAAGGATATTGTTAAAATAATCCTATTAACTGAAAATCTCATCTCGGATATTTTTAACAATGTGTTTAATAGCCCCTATGAAATCATCACACAGCTCCCATCCTTCGGGATAACACATTTCTTTTAAATCTAAAATTTTTTATAGTGAATAAGGCTGATGATATCACTCATAGGAACCTTTCATGTCTTCTCTACCCTGCTTCCTGCTTATGAACAACCCAATGCAACACTATGCTTGGGGGGGATATTCAGAACTGGAACAACTCTTTGGTATTGCTAATCCGGAACATCTCCCTCAAGCAGAAATCTGGATGGGAGCCCATCCCAACGGATGCTCTGAGGTCATTCTCAAGCAACAACACATTCCTCTGAATCAGTGGATCCAAACTGACCCATCCGCTATTTTGGGAGCCGCAACAGCGCAGCACTTTGGAGAACTGCCTTATCTCTTTAAAATTTTAAATGCGGCTCAAGCCTTATCCATCCAGGTTCATCCCAATAAAGCACAAGCGGAACAAGGGTTCCAAAAAGAAGAGCAACAACAAATCCCATTAACGGCGGCCTACCGTAATTATAAGGATCCAAATCATAAACCAGAACTGGTATACGCATTGACCCAATATCAGGCCATGAATGGCTTTCGCCCTATTCCGGAAATTCTGGAACTATTTAATCGCGTGGCTCTTTCGCCACTGGAAATTCCGCTACAAAATTTCCAGCGACACCCGGATAGCGACGGCCTACGCCAGTTTTTTGCAGCGGTTCTGTCACTCACCGACACCGCCCGTCAGCAAGCCATTCAGGAATTAGCTGATTATGCTCATACCCATCAGCAGCTTCCGCTATATCAGCTGATTTTAGATCTGGCAAACCATTATCCGGATGACGCAGGATTACTTGCCCCGTTATTACTCAACGTCGTCGAACTAGCCCCCGGCGAAGCCATGTTTTTATATGCCTGTACCCCTCACGCTTATATTAAAGGCACCGGGCTGGAGATTATGGCCAATTCAGATAACGTACTACGAGCGGGATTAACCCCTAAACATATCGATATCGATGAGCTATTAAAAAATACGACATTTGTCAGCACCCCTTCTTCTGCGATCAAAATGCAACCCACAGGCGATTGCAACATAGCCGACTATCCCATTCCCATTGAGGATTTTCGATTTACTGTTTATCAGGGTGAGCATCGTATCAATTGCCATAGCGCCGAAATTATTTTGGCGGTTGATGGCGATGTCTTATTAACGCATACCCATGGTGAACAGCTCACGCTCCATCGAGGACAATCCGCCTTTATCCCGGCGGCAACGATGCAATATCAACTCCACGCAACCCATAGAGCCGCACGCGCCTATTGCTAATTATCCCTCTTATAGCGCAACGCACCAAAACAATGCACAACAATTAGGCATTGTCGCGTTAATACAGTGCGTTACGCTATGATTTTCTCACACCAACGCTCAATATCAGGGCAAAGTAATCCCATCATTTCACAATAAAATCAATAAATTAATTTCCACACAAAAAACATGATTTAATTCTGGTATAAGTTTTGCCTGTGCACAGATGTAAAACAAATAACTGTGTCTGGATGATGGATGTGATTTTCTGTGCTCAGTTTTAGAGCTAAATTCAGTAATCTGATGAAAATTCGCCCCATGATCAATCACGCTCAACACCATGTCGCACTGGCACAGAGCATTTGCAGAGGAAAGATAGAAAACTATCTATTCGGGGCCGGATCGCTTTCCCACAGGGGATCATCAAGCCCACAAAATAAAACGGATGAATTGATAATGAAGAAACTTTTAGCCAAATCGACTGTTGCAGCGCTTGCTTTGTCGCCGATGCTAGCTATGGCAGATACTATCAGTGGGGCCGACAACGCCTTCATGATGATCTGTACCGCCCTGGTACTGTTCATGACCATCCCGGGAATCGCACTTTTCTACGGTGGTCTACTGCGCTCTAAAAACGTACTTTCAATGCTAGCTCAGGTTATCGTGACCTTTGCTCTAATCTGTGTGCTCTGGTTTATCTATGGTTATAGCTTGGCCTTTACCGAGGGGGGATCATTCTTCGGAAGTTTTGACGCCTTCTTACTCAAAGGGATCACTCCGGATAAAGCTTCAGGTTCTATCTATGAATTCATCTTCATCGCTTTCCAGTGTTCTTTTGCTACGATTACTGTCGCTTTGATCCTCGGTGCTTTTGCTGAACGGATTCGCTTCGCGGCTGTTCTGATCTTCGCCGTCATCTGGTTCACATTCTCTTATCTTCCAATTGCCCATATGGTTTGGGGCGGTGGTTATCTAGCCAACGACGGTGCGCTTGATTTCGCCGGGGGTACCGTCGTTCATATTAATGCTGCAATCGCCGGATTAATTGGGGCTTATGTGGTTGGCAAACGTTCCGGCTTTGGTAAAGAATCGCTGAAACCACATAACCTACCCATGGTTTTCATCGGCGCTAGTATTTTATACGTGGGCTGGTTTGGATTTAATGCAGGCAGCGCCTTATCGGCGAATGCAACTGCTGGTCTGGCATTTTTAAATACCGTTATCGCTACAGCAGGGGCAATCTTATCCTGGGTCTTCACCGAATGGTTACTGCGACAGAAACCTTCGCTGTTAGGTTCATCTTCTGGTTGTATCGCCGGTCTGGTTGCCGTTACACCGGCGGCGGGAACGGTGGGTGTCGGTGGTGCATTAATCATTGGCTTAGTCGCAGGGGTTGCCGGATTCTGGGGCGTTACTACCCTTAAAAAATGGCTGAAAGCTGATGATGCTTGTGATGTCTTCGGTTGTCATGGCGTCTGTGGGATCGTCGGTTGTATCCTGACCGGGGTATTTACTTCCAGCTCATTAGGCGGTGTAGGTTACGCAGAAGGTGTCACCATGGGTCACCAGGTGTGGGTTCAGATCTTCAGCGTTCTCGTCACCTTAATCTGGTCTGGTGTCGTCAGTTTCATTGCCTTGAAAATCGCAGATAAATTGGTCGGTTTACGCGTTTCTCACGATGAAGAACGTGAAGGGGTCGATCTGAACAGTCACGGTGAAAATGCTTACAACTAAGCGAACTGCCAAACGATATCGATTGATGTTAAAAAAGCGCCGTAAGGCGCTTTTTTATCGAAATGAACAACGCCATCCCATTAACTGTCGGGTGTAATATAAGCTTTAAATTCATCAATAAACTGCCGAGCCCGAGCCGACAATTGCTGTCGGTTTGGGTAAACCGCACTGATAGGGATCTTCCCAAACTGATACTCCGGGAGTAATTCGACTAATTCCCCACTATCCAACCCTGACTGTACCGCAAACGCTGGACACAACGCTAAACCGATACCGGAACGAGCCAACAATCCACTGGCTTTTGCACTATTGACATAAGCGACAATATGTAAATCCAGAGGGAAAGACTCATCATCTCGATGACACACCCAACGCGTCCGTTCACCTCTAATATTAGTATCAAAAATCATGGGTAATCCCGCAATATCATCGGGATCTTGAGTCGGCTTATCCGCAACAAGCTTCGGAGCCGCCACCAGAACCTGATAACTAACGCCTATGGGGCGAGCCACCATGGCGGAATCCTGCAACTGTCCTAACCGTATTGCCAAATCAAAACCACTATTGATCAAATCCACATAGCGATCATTGAGTTCGACTTCAATATTCATCGCCGGATAACGCTGCATAAAATCAGCAATAAACGGCATCATCACTTCTTCACCAAAGGTATTCGGAACCGACAGCCGCAATCGGCCGGCCATTTGCTGCTCGCCTTCCCGTAGCCCAATTTCCATCGCGGCCACTTCATCCAGGATCTGCCGAGCTTGATGATAATAACGCTGACCAGCCTCCGTTAGAGTAAATCCACGGGTTGAGCGTGAAATTAACCGCACATCCAAGGCTTCTTCCAACTGCCGGACATGCGTACTCATCAGTGCTTTTGTTTTATTCAGCTTTGAAGCGGCTGCCGTATACGATTGCAGTTCGGCAACATGCACAAAGCTATTCATCAAATTTAATTTATCCATATAGGTTAAAAATTCCTAAACATTCATTTAACCAAAGCCGGGATTGTTCAATTTTATCACGCATATTAAGCTTACTCCCAGTTGTTAATTAAATCATTTTTATCCAGAGGGAATTGCGATATGAACACTAAACTTCAGCCCGAATATGCCGCCACCATACTTCGAATCACACTAGGGGTCATGTATTTAGCACATGGTTTAACGAAGCTGCTGGTCTTTACCCCTCAAGGAACCGCACAATTTTTTGCTTCGTTAGGTGTCCCTGGTTTTCTCGGCCCAATCGTGATGACAGCAGAACTGCTCGCTGCATTAGGGTTAATTTTAGGAGTTAAAGCTCGCTGGGCAGCGTTGCTTCTTATTCCAACACTGATGGGCACCATCATACTGGTTCATGGCCACAATGGCTTTAGCTTTGCGAACCAAGGGGGTGGCTGGGAATATCCGATGTTCTTAATCACAGTATCACTGGCCTCTTTCTTCGCAGGCAATGGTGCTTTAGCTCTGGAAAACGTTTTATTCCGAAGTAAAGCATACTCACAAACCAAAGCGAACGCTTAGGCCACTCATTCAATCAATTATAACTTGGGGTGCACCAAGCATCCCGACTGACTAACGGAGGTCACTATGCTGGTCAATGGTCAATGGCAACGTCACTGGGATCCAGTCCAAAAACAAGATAAAGACGGCCGTTTTATCCGTCAAACAAGTAGTTTTCGTGAACATTTCACAGCCGATGAAATCCAAGCCATCGGCAAAGGTCAACGCGATCTGAGCCTTTATGTGGCACTTATCTGCCCTTGGGCTACCCGAGCTCTGATTGCCCGAAGCCTGTTGGGTCTGCAAGATTACTTCGATGTGAAAGTCGTCGCTCCGAAAATGACGGACTACGGCTGGGCCTTTGATCACTTTCCCGGTGCATCCGATCCAGATCGTGTACCGTTTGATTTTATGCATGAACTCTACACCCTTAGCGATCCAGATTTTACAGGACGCGCAACCGTGCCGGTACTGTGGGATAACCAAGCGCGACGCATCCTGAACAACGAGTCTGCCGACATTCTGCAGATCTTAAATGATGAGTTCAGACCTTTGCATCAGTCGGATTATCAGCTCCGCCCCCAAGATCAATTGGACGCGATTGAACAGCTCAATCAGCGGATTTACACCCAGTTGAATAATGGCGTCTATCAGGCGGGTTTTGCCCAGAGTCAAAAAGCCTACGAAGAAGCGTATCAGAACGTCTTCACCATGCTAGATGAGTTGGAACAACGCTTAAATGACCGTCGTTATTTGTTTGGGGATGCGATTGTCGAAACCGATATTCGACTGTTTGTGACCTTAACTCGCTTTGATGTAGCCTATCACGGCCTATTCAAAACCAATAAAAAACGGATCAGCGATTATCCTAATCTCAGTCGCTATCTGGTTGATCTGCTACAGATCCCAGCGTTTGCCGAAAATACCAATGTCACCCATATCAAACAAGGGTATTACTCGATTAAAGCGCTCAATCCACCGCAGATCGTTCCTAAAGGACCTGCGCTGGACTGGTTGCAATATCTCCCGGCTCAGGCTCGCGGTGAATAATCGGCGGCCTTCAAAGCGCTTATGTGAGCGATCGAAGTCTGGCCGCTAATCCAGAGCGACGCCGAGTCCGATTTTGACAAGCCCGTCGCAGACTCGTTTCATCGGCAATCAACGAGAAATGAGTCTTCGCTCGGGTGATCCCGGTATAAAGGAGTTCGCGGGTTGGGTTACCACCGCCCTGATGCGGGAGTAACAGTAACACCTCATTAAATTCGCTGCCCTGACTCTTATGTACCGTCATGGCAAACACACTTTCGTGTTCCGGTAATCGGCTCGGTAATAGCCAACGGATCCCAGCATCGGCGGTCGCACTTTCAAACGCTACCATCAGTGTACCGTGGCTATCCTGCACAAAAATACCGATATCGCCATTATACAATTGCTGCGCATGATCATTGCTTTGCACCATCACCGGCAACCCAACACACCAACCTTTAGCCGCCGTTAACGCGCCGCGCTGATACAGTTGTTGCTGGATCCGGGCATTGAGTCCTTCGACACCAAAATCGCCCTGACGTAACGCCACTAGCAGCTGAAACTGTGTAAACGCCTGAAAAACCTCTTTTAAAGGTTGTCCCTGCTGCAAGGCCGTTAAGTAATGCTGGCAAGCACTGACGGTTTTCTCCAACACATAACGATAACTGGCTTCGCTCAGATCCCGCCAGTCGATATCAGAAAAAGATTTATCATCAAAGCACTGTAAGGCCCGGGGACTATCCCCCCGATTCACCGCTCGAGCCAACTGGCCGATCCCGGAGCGTTCGTCAAACCGATAACTATGTCGGAGCATCACTAAATTGTCAGCGACAGCAGGGACGGGCTCCAAAGCCGGCTCTAAATCGGCGGCCCCACACCGATGGAGATAATCACACACTTTGCCACTGGGCCCGGCTTCAATAAACTCACAGATATCCGCCAAGACCGATCCGGCTTCGACTGAAGCCAACTGATCCCGATCCCCCAGTAATATGACGCGCGTGGAAGAGGATATCGCTGCAAACAGATGGGTCATCAACGATAAATCGATCATCGACGCTTCATCCACCACCAGCAGATCCACTAACAACGGATTTTGGGCGTGATGGATAAAATGATGCCGACCGGGGATCACGCCTAACAACCGGTGAATAGTACTGGCCTGTCTGGGGATCGATTCAACGACAGCCTCTGGACTATCCGTCAACGAATAACACGCATTGACCATCGATTCACTTAACCGGGCCGCCGCTTTCCCGGTTGGAGCCACCAGCGCGATCTGTAAACACGCCCCTTGCTCTTTTAGGGCAAGCTCCTGCAACAGCGCCAACAATCGAGCCACCGTGGTCGTTTTACCGGTGCCAGGACCGCCACTAATCACCAGTAATTGCCGTTGACACGCGAGTGCTGCAGCGGCGCGTTGCCAGTCGGTTTGCGCTTTAACAGCGCCAAACAACCGATTTAAAATCGGTTTCACTTTTGAAGGTGCCGGAGGTTTTAACTGTGGGCCACAACTCAAACGAGAAGCCAGCTGCCTTTCAAACTGCCAGTAACGATTCAGATACAGTCGTTCCCCATCGAACACCAGCGGCTTGTCTTCACCGATCACGGCACTTTCCCGCAATACTTTGGCCCACGCATCCAAACTCAGCTCCCAGCCCAGAGAAGCTAACTGCTCCTGAAGCACGGCTATCGGCAGGCAGCTATCGCCTCGGCTCAGCGCCCGGCTGGCCAGTGCTGCCGCGATTTTCACCGACTCACTCGCCCCGAGTTCACTTAAAAATCGGGCAAAATGCCAATCCAGCGGCCGCAGCTTATCTCGCTCCTGAAGCAACTGCTGGAGCGACGCAACATCAATCATTTGCATCTCCTGCCAATAAACGATCCAACTGCATTAAGAACGCCGCATCCGGACGCGAAAAATAGATCCCGGTTGGCTGCGTGCCTTCACTGGAAACACCTCGTAAAAACAGATAATACACCCCGCCAAAATGCTGCTGATAGTCATAGTCGGGCAAACGAGTCGTCAGCATTCGGTGAAGCGCCAGTGCATAGATCTGATACTGAAAATCATAGCGATGCTCAATCATCGCTTGCTCCATCGCCGGCCTTTGATAGTCGTCGGCGGAATCGCCTAAATAATTCGATTTATAATCCAGCACGTAATAGCGGCCTTCAACACAAAAGACCAAATCGATAAAGCCTTTGAGCATCCCCTGAACCCGTTCAAACGTGAGCCGCTCCGCCCGGGCGCTTAACGGATCATGCTCGCGTAGTAGCCGGTTCAAAACCGAAGCATCCAGCGTCGACAACGGCATCACAAATTCCATTTCCGCCAGCCGCTGTGAAGGCGTTAATTCCCCCAGCGAAAACGGGCTGCCCCGCCCACCATCGTCCATGGCCACACCTAACACCTCTTGTCTCAGCTGCGCGATCACTGGCAACCATTGCAGGTCATAGCCGCTTTGGGTCATCAGCACCTGCAGCTGAGTTTCAACCTCCGTGGCGGATGCCTGAAAATCAATCAGTTCAAAAACACTATGCAAAAAGGTTCCGGCCTGAGGCCCTTTGGCAAAATGAAAAATATCCAGCTGCTCCGATTCACTCGCCTCTTCATCGATCACCGTTCGATCCAACCAGGCCAGCTCCATCGAGGCATCTTTTTGTCGTCCCTGATGACTCGACAATGCCGAGTAGCTGGTGATCCACCAATCCCGAGCCAGTGTGCGTTGCAAAGGCCGACAGGCAAGCGCCACTTCGCTCTGAATATCCGCGGCTAAAGGTTCCGGCCAGTGGTCGATCACCGGTGAAAAATCGATATCCGGATGCACCGCCAACTGTGATAAAGCCTCCAGCAACGTTGCTTTGGTGCCTTTTTCTCCGTGTTGCAGCAAAAAACCCAGTGCGCTTTTCTCAACCGCCGTCGTACCGTTTTTATTGGCACGGGCCGCGAGCGCACCGACACCGACCAGACAGTGATATTTGGCGCGGGTTAGCGCCACATACAGTAACCGCAAATCTTCGGCTAATCGCTCTTCATCAGCCTGTTCGCTAGCCTGTGGATCCGCCTGCAGTGCCAACGTCAACTGGCCATCGCGATGATAAATGGCTTCACTTGCAGATCGATAGTTGAGCATGAATGGCAACGCCACTAGCGGATATTCCAGCCCTTTACTCTTATGGATCGTCACAATTTGTACCCGACGGGCATCACTTTCCAGTCGGATCTGCGTATCGTCGCTATCGCTGGCACCATCGAGCAGCTGCTGAGCAAACCAGCGCAATAGCGCGCTGGGGCTATCCAGTTGCTGACTCTGAAGCTGCAATAATTCTCCCAGATGTAACAGATTCGTCAGTTGCCGCTCTCCGGAACGCTGCTGCAAAATGCGCCCGGCCATATCGCTTTGTTCCAACCAGCGATAAAGCATCGGCAAGATCCCCCGCCGTAGCCAAATCCGCTGATACTGAAAATACGTATCCACCTGCTGTTGCCAACGTTGCTCATCATCATTCAGCGCTTCCAACTCCGTTAAATTCAGCCCTAATAACGGCATCGCCAGAGCTGCTCTGAGCATCCGCTCATCGTTGGGATTAAGAGCCGCCGCCATTTGTAGATAAAGTTGGTACCCTTCTTCACTTTCAAAAACACTATCCCGACTTGCCCGCAGCACATAAGGGATCGCCAACTGATCGAGCGCCTGAGCCATCAACTGACCTTCCCGATTGGTCCGCACCAGCACCGCAATATCCCCGGCGACAATCGGCCGGGAGGATTCATCGCCCAGATCCAGTTGCCCCGCTTGCAACCAGCGCGCGATCTGCGAGGCACAATCTCGGGCCTGTAACTGCTGATACTCCTGCTTATTCAAGGTGGCCGAGCCCTGATCCGCAACCCGAAACAAGAGCGCGGCCTGAGGCGCACCTTCACAGATGACGCCTTGAGTCGGCAGCTGAGAACGGCTCTGAACCGGCGTAAATTCAATAGCTTCCCGATAAATAAACGGGTTATCGTGAAAACTGAATACGGCATTGACCGCAGCCACCATTGCACGGCTGGAGCGGTAATTGGTCGGCAGCGTGTAGTGCGCTTGAACCTGAGCACGCGCCTGCATATAGGTAAAAATATCGGCGCCCCGGAAACCGTAAATAGCCTGCTTCGGATCGCCGATCAAAAATAAGCCGGTATCCGCATCATCTCGGGTCGAATAGATGGTACTGAAAATGCGATACTGCTGTGGGTCGGTATCCTGAAATTCATCGATCATCGCCACCGGGTAGCGCTGTCGAATACTGGAAGCCAACGGTCCCTGATGTTGACCGTCCAGAGCATTGGCCAGAATCGACAGCAGATCATCAAATCCCAGCTGTTGCTGCTGCGTTTTGAGCACCACAAAACGCTCCCGAATGGCCGCGATCAGCTGGGCCAGAATCAGCGCCCGTAGATCCGTGTTATCTGCAAAGAGTTCATCAATCGCCTCAATCAGCGGATGTATCGGTGGCGCTCCGGTTTTAGTTTTTTCGCGTAAAAGCTCCGAGCCAAAACGATGTAGATTCTTAGGGAGTTGTTCATCGCTGCTGGCCGCTGCGGCAAACTGGTGGATCTCATCCAGCCAGTTCGGTAGATTCTTTCTGCTATAGCTGCGCTTATCCAGATCGGCGGCTTGCAGCGCTTCTACTAGCCCATCACATTCGCGGCGCCAACGCGTTTTAAAGGCTTCGATACGCGCCAGACGCTGCTCAAACCATTGCTGCACATTGAGCGTTGGATCGCCGCCTTCCAGTTGCAATTGAGGTTGAGCCAGCACGCCTTGTAATGAGCTGAGTAAACTCGCCGGATCACTCCAGAAACTCATGACTCGTTCGATCATCGCTTTGGGCAGAGGATAAAAAAACTGCCGCCAACAATCCTCAACGGCTCTGAGCCGTAACGTATGTTCAGCGGTTAAAAATTCACTCTCGAATGAGATCCCGCTTTCAAAGGCATGTTCTTTAAGCATCCGCTGACAAAAGCCATGAATGGTAAAAATAGCCGCCTGATCCATTCCCTGTTCAGCCACCAGCAAGCGCTCGGCATCTTCACGGATATCCGCACTTTCCTGAATCAACGACGCGGTGAGTGCATCGTTGGAATGTCCCCGCAAGAAATCAAGCCGCGCCTGATGGATCTTAGCGCGGATCCGTCCTCGCAGTTCAGCCGTCGCCGCTTCCGTGAACGTGACTACCAAAATCGACTCAATCGGCAACGCGGCTTGGTGCTCATCCGCTCCGAGCAGCAACCGAAGCACCAGTGCACTAATGGTAAATGTTTTCCCGGTACCGGCACTGGCCTCAATCAGCCGCGCGCCCTGTAACGGGAAGGTTTTCAGATCCAGCGCTTCACTCATCCCCGAACTCCATCTGATGCATTTTTACCGGAACGAGCAAGGATTCCACCCAAGGACGAAGCTGCTCCCAGAACGATGTAAAATCATCTCCAAGCTGCTGGGAAATATAGCGATTCTTCGCTTCACCAAAATCCCCTTGATAATGTGTGAGCGCCTGTTCGAGCGCTTTTTGTTGCACCGCCCCCTCCTCACTCAACTGCCCTTGCGGGTCATCCCAAGCCTGTTCTAGATAGATCCACAACGCCTCACAGGGCAATGTAAACGGCTGCTGCCAAGCCACCTGTAGTGCCCGCAGCCACGCTTGTAAATAGTGCTCGGCCTGCGCCGGTTGAATTGCCGAAAAGGTAATCGCTTCGTCAATACCCAGCAAATAACTCTGCTGCGGTGCAGCCTCCACCAAATGGGCCACCAGATAATCCAACCAAGCCAGCAACCGATCCCGAGCCCGCAATTTGCCCGGTCGAAAGGCCACCAGAGCTTCGGCGCAGGGGCTACTCAGCCACCCCTGAAGCGGCGGCAGATCGTCAGCCAAAGCTGCCACCCGCACTGGCCAGCGGCTCGGTTCCAGAGCCGGTAACTGGGAGAGTCGCCCCACCAGCGGGTCCAGTGACTGCCAACGCTTTTCAATGCTGATCTGACCAAAAAAGCCGTGCGGTAACTGCCCACTCGCCTGCAACCGCAGGCTCACTTGATCAAGCGATTGCTCCTGCAATCGGGCCCGGAGCAATTGCTCATCGAGTTGATATCGCGCCAGTCCCCGGACACTAAAACTCTCTGATTCCACCAGTTCTTCTTCCAACACCGGATAATCAATATGAAGCCGCCGTCGATACAGCCATTCACTCGGAGCCCGCACAAATCGCTGCAAGTCCTGATAATCCAAAGGCGATTCCGCCGGTAGCGGCTCTTTAAGCCGCAACGCATCCGTTGCGATCTGGGGGGAGGCTGGTGCCTGCAACGCCTGCGCGGCAGTGAGCCAGCGAGGGTGATAGCTAAAATATGGGGTGTCGGATGTAAAATAATCCGGACTAAACGGCTGCAACGGATGCTCCAGTGTCAGCTGTTCCAGCAATCGCTCGGCACTGTGATCACTTTCTAAGGCTTCATCACCGTCAAGACAAAAGCTCTGCCCCAGATATTCCCGCAGCTCGGCCACCAGCACCGAAGGCTCCAACGGGCTATTATCATTGATACTGCGCCCGACATAACTCACATATAACCGCTGCTGAGCGGCCAGTAAAGCTTCTAAAAATAGGTAACGATCATCTTCCCGGCGACTTCGATCCCCGCGTTGCATCGGGTTTTGCGCCATTAAATCAAACCCAACCTGCGACACCGTCCGCGGGTAGTCGGCATCATTCATTCCCAGCAGGCAAACCACTTTAAACGGGATCGCTCGCATCGGCAGCAACGTACAAAAATTAACCGGACCTGCCAGAAACCGCTGGCTACCAGACTCGCTGGCCAAACGGCTACGGGCATAATCGTGGATAATCATCGCCTCAATCGGCTCATGATAGTCACAACTGTCGGCCATCTGATAAAATTGCTCAATGAGATCCAGCAGTTGCTGCTGTGGGATTAAATCATCCTCATCAAATTGATAGAACTGTTCTAAAATCCACCGCAGCCGTTGCTGCCAAACGGCATAATCAGCAGGCTGCAACAGGGCATCGCGCAATGCAATCAATGCGTCGATAAATTCAGCCAATCGCCCGATCAGCTCCGCAGCTAACCCCTGGCTCTCCGGATAAGGCAACCATGCATCCACCAGCGTAAAATCATCCATCGCATAGCCCAGCAACATCCGTTTCAACCCGAATAGCCAGGAATTTTGCTCTCCTTCATCCGGATTGGACCAGCGCATCATATCGCTCTGATCCAGCCCCCAGCGAACGCCTGATTCGATCACCCACTGGCGCAGCACCGCCAGTTCATGACTGGGGATTTCAAAGCGACGGCTGATCGCCGGGACTTCCAGCCAGGTCAGCAAGCCGCTGGCACTGGAGCGGGAGGTCGGCAGCGCCAACAATTCGATAAAGCTTTGCAATAATGGACTTTCATCGCGAATACTACGATCTGAGATGGCATAAGGAATAGCGCGGGAGGTTTCGGCAGAGCCAAAAACCGCCTGAATCGCCGGACTATACCGATTGACATCTGGAACCATGACAATCACGTCCCGAGGCATAAGCTCGGGATCAGCTTCAAACATCGCCAGCAATTGATCATGCAGTACTTCCAGCTCCCGGCGGGCATTATGGCAAACCTGAAAACAGATGGAGTGATCGCCCGTGGCCACTCTACGCTTATGACGACTCTCTTCCCAAAGCGTGGGTTCAACCGGATTATGCAGATTGAGAATATCGCGCTGTAATGTCGGTAACAGTTGCGTCCCTTGCGGCTCAATAAATAAATTCAGGTCCAGTTCCTGTTTATTGGTCTCCGCCAGCAGTTCCAGATAATCACGACCTAATTTCCCCATTGATGCCAGCAGCGGGTTTCCGGCTAAGGCGTGTTCATCCCGCACATCGCCCCAGTATTCCCGGCAGGGATTGCCCAGAAAAAGATGAATATCGATGTGCAAAGCCAAGGCTTCCAGCGCTTTGAGATAAGCCGGAGGCAGTGCCGAGATCCCAAAGATAAAGACTCGTTCCGGCAGGCCGGAAACTGGCGTAGCAATCGTCAGTCGCTCGATAAAATCCTGAAACAGATTCCCCCGATGGTAAGGACTCTCCATCCGGCTCACCGTATCGTCCACCAACAATCGCCAGAGTTTGGGCTGCCACGGCTCTGTCTGACTCACCTCGGGCAGATCATCACCCTGCTCCCAGGCACTGGTCCAGTTGGAACGATAGACCAAATATTGATCGAATAAGTCGGCAATTTTCTGGCACAACTGCCAGAGCTTGCGATCCTGAGAGTCATCATGATCCGCCAGATAGGCAAATAGCGGTGCAAAATCAACATCATCTTGCTGCTTGGGTAACAGCCGCATCAGCCGCCAAGCCATCGCTTCTTTATTAAACGGGCTTTGATCCGGCACATCACTGAGAACCAGATGGAACATCTGCCAAATAAAACTGGCCGGTAACGGAAACTCGATATTCGCCGCAACCCCCAGTTGCCGGGCTAATTCCAGCTTCAACCACTGAGCCATCCCCGGACTTTGCACCAGAACCTGTTCCGAAGATAACGGCTGACGCCGTGGTGACTGTTGCATCAACGGGCCAATCAGACCCGCTAACACATCCAGCTGATTACTCTGATAGAAAAATAACATGACAGTGCAGCTACGGAATAAATGTTTACTACTAAGAGTAACGTGCAGCGCTTGTCGAGAAAAGAAAAACCCGGAGCACCAAGACCTCAGAAGCAGGTAAGCGGCTATGATTGGGCATAAAAAAACCGCCGTGTAATCGGCGGTTTCTTATCGTTCCACGCAGCGAATGGCTGATGGAATCACAGCTATCTATGCTTAAGCAGCCCAAAACATTGTGGGAATAAACACAAATGCAGAAGTTGCAATAAACATTGCAGATAACGATGCAACATCTTTTAAAGTTCGTTTAGTTTCGCGGCTCATATCATTGCCTCCATATCTTGATCTACGTCAGTAATTATACTCAAAAACTAATCAGAAATACAATTTTTTGTGATGAATTTCACATAAAAAAATAATAATGACGAATGACATCTAGACATGCTTGAAAAACATAGTAATTCACCAAAAAGATTGGCGAATAACGCTGAACCGCTATACTTCAATGAAACGACAGACGCTAAATAGAAGGGAAGTATCATGACTACATCACCTCTTGTTCCATTAGAGCTGACTATGCGTATTGAACCCGGCTGTCTAGGCCCCGATGGCATCAACAAAGCCCTTCCATTTTGCCAATTTGCCGAAGAGCCTTTCCATCGTTTGGGCGGCCAGGCGCTGCATTGGCAGATCGAACCCCGGTTTGACAAAACCTTACCGGAAATCGAATATCGGCTTCAGGATAAAAAGCTCACTCAGGAACAAGCAGAACGCTATTTAAGTTTACTTGAACTCAAATTAGCGGAACAGGAAGAGCAAGCCAGTGCCTTGCTCAGTGAGCTTGTTGAAACATTTCTGGCTGAACAATGCTAAACATGATCTCACCTATCTCATCATGGTCGATAACGTTCTCAAAAGGAGCCGCTCTAAGCGGTGGATTCAGGGGTATTGAATGGCAGCGCCTGATAAAAATGTGACTCCTCTCCACACATCGCTTCAGCTCGTTGCTGTATGGTAGAAACCACGTTTCATTTAGCAACCTTTGACTATGAAAATCACCCATGTAGATGTCTTCGTTACTTGTCCCGGTCGTAATTTTGTCACGGTAAAAATTACCACCGATGCGGGCCTGACCGGGCTCGGCGATGCCACGCTCAATGGTCGGGAACTGGCAGTCGCCAGCTACCTTAGCGATCATATTGGCCCTCAACTGATAGGTCGGGATGCTCATGCCATTGAGGATATCTGGCAATTCTTCTATAAAGGCGCTTACTGGCGGCGGGGACCGGTCACCATGTCGGCGATTTCAGCCATCGATATGGCCCTTTGGGATATCAAAGCCAAAGCTGCAAACATGCCGCTTTACCAATTACTGGGTGGAGCCTCCCGCTCGGGTGTCATGGTTTACTGTCACTGTACTGGCCAAACCTTAGACGAAGCGATTGAAGATTACGCCCGACATCAGGCAATGGGCTTTAAAGCACTACGCGTTCAATGTGGCATTCCGGGAATGAAAACCACCTATGGGATGTCCAAAGGTAAAGGGCTCGCCTATGAACCCGCGACCAAAGGTCACTGGCCGCAAGAGCAGATCTGGTCTTCCGAGCGCTATCTCGACTATGCTCCCAAACTCTTTGAAGCTATCCGGGACACCTTCGGTTTCAATGAACATCTCCTCCATGATATGCATCATCGATTAACACCCATCGAAGCGGCGCGATTCGGTCAATCCGTCGAACCTTACCGACTGTTTTGGATGGAAGATCCCACACCCGCCGAGAATCAGGCTTGCTTTCGGCTAATCCGCCAACACACCGTCACGCCTATCGCGACCGGCGAGGTTTTCAATAGCATCTGGGATTGCAAACAATTGATTGAAGAGCAATTAATTGACTACATCCGCACCACACTCACCCACGCGGGAGGCATTACCGGAATGAAGCGTATTGCTGATTTTGCCGCGTTGTATCAGGTGCGAACCGGCTCACACGGTCCATCAGATCTCTCACCTATCTGTATGGGAGCCGCCTTACATTTTGATCTGTGGGTCCCTAATTTCGGTGTTCAGGAATATATGGGCTACAGCGAGCAAATGTTGGAAGTCTTCCCGCATCATTGGCGCTTTGAAAATGGCTATATGCATCCGGGAGATGCGCCCGGGATCGGGGTCGATTTCGATGAAAAATTAGCGAAAAAATACCCTTATGATCCAGCGTATTTGCCGGTCGCGCGACTGGAAGACGGAACACTTTGGAATTGGTAATGATCTCAATCAGATAATCGATAGTGAATTTCAGATCGGAACTGACAGCGATTTCAGAACGCGTTACTATTGATTCATAACTCAATTAAAATATTTAGTTATGGATACACTTGCGGTTATCACATCTCGCGCCAGTCTCGGTCTGGAAGCCCCTCTGGTTACGATTGAAGTTCATTTGGGAGGCGGGCTTCCCGCATTTACACTCGTCGGGCTACCGGAAGCATCGGTACGAGAATCCCGGGAGCGAGTGCGAAGTGCCTTGCTCACCTGTGGTTTTGAATTCCCCGCCGCCCGGATTACGGTGAACTTAGCACCGGCCGATCTGCCTAAAGAAGGTGGTCGATTCGATCTCGCGATTGCGGTGGGGATCTTGCTGGCCTCCGAGCAGATTATTGCGCCTGAAATAAAGTCATTAGAACTGTTGGGCGAACTGGCACTATCCGGTGAAATTCGCCACATTCCAGGGGCGATTAGTGCCGTTAAAACCGCTACAACCGCCCATCATACTGTAGTTCTTCCCCCAGAGGATGCACCGCTCGCAGCTCGAGTTGAACACTCCAACGTGATTGCCCCCCACAGCTTAGGCGAACTAGTCGCTTGGCTGGCTGGTCAACAATCGCTGGCCCCCGTAACCGCGACACCGCTGCCTGCGGCATCCCTCTGGCAAGGTGGCGATTTCTCCGAAGTGATTGGCCAATCCGGGGCCAAACGAGCCATGTTGCTGGCCGCCGCCGGAGGACATAACTTGCTGATGTTAGGTCCGCCGGGAACTGGAAAAACCATGTTGGCTAGTCGCCTGCCCGGGATTCTGCCTCCGCTGACGCCGGAACAGGCCATCGATGTGGCATCTATCTACTCGCTCAGCGAACAACATCGCAGTGCAGAGCAATGGCAGGTCGCCCCTTTTCGCTGTCCCCATCACAGTGCCTCCTCGGTTGCATTAGTGGGTGGAGGAAGCAAACCTCGCCCCGGCGAGATCTCACTGGCGCATCACGGTGTTCTATTTTTAGATGAACTGGCTGAATTTCCAAGGCAGGTACTAGATGCCCTGCGTCAACCACTGGAATCGGGCGAAGTGCATATTGCCCGAGCCAGTCAACAGGTTTGTTTTCCGGCTAAATTTCAACTCATCGGCGCATTAAACCCTAGCCCAACCGGCTATTATCAAGGCCATCAGGCCCGCAGTAACGTCGATCAGATCTTGCACTATTTAAATCGATTATCCGGTCCCTTCTTAGACCGCTTCGACATTAGCATCGAAGTCACCACGCTCCCCCCAGGCACGTTAAGTCATCCCCCAGCCGAACAAACCAGTGAGCAACTTCATCAGCAGGTCATGGCAGCCCGAACCCGGCAATTAGAGCGTCAGGGATGTACCAACAGTGATCTCACTGGGCAACAGTTACGGCAGTTTACCCCGCTCTCAATTACGGATCAGGATTTCTTAGAGCAAGCGATTACCCGGCTCGGGCTTTCGATCCGGGCCTATCATCGCATCTGGAAAGTTGCCGCCACCATTGCTGATCTGGCCCAGCAACCCTTGGCCCATCCCCATCTGATCGAAGCTCTCGGTTATCGAGCCATGGATCGCCTGTTGAGTCAACTCACTCAGGCCGTTTATTGACACATTTTTACATCAACGCCACACTCCTTTGCGCAAAAAAAGGTATGCTAGGGACTGTTGACCTTTCGTGATTAAATATTGTTCAGGTTAAATGCATCCAAACCGAAGATGTAGGAGTGAGGCCATGTTCATCCAATTTTTGAGAAATATAATTCATTCACCTAAACAGGCGGCCATGCTCGGAGCAGCCCTGTTTATTTTCCCTTTGGAAGCCTATTCCACCAGCTTTTATGCCGCTCCCGATCATCCTGAGCCCCATCATCAAGAGTTTCACCATTATCATCCAGGACCAGTTTATTCCAATCATCAGCGCTGGTTTTGGGCCTCTCGACATCATGCTAACGGCCCTTCCTTACCCGAAGCAGCTACATTTGCCATTATTTCTGGAATTACCTATGCCGTCATTAATGGTGCTTACTACCGACACGAGGGGGAACGCTACATTTGGGTGAGTAATCAACCTCCAGCCCAAAATACGACCATTATTGTAAATGATCCCAATCGGCCTCAAGTCACCGAGAGCGACGATGAGCCAAATGGTAGCAGCGGAGATTATACGTTGGGATCAATAGTCGAGGAACTTCCTGATTCGGCCAAAGAAGTCTCCATTAATGATCGCCAGTATTTTGTCAGCCATCATCATTGGTTTATCGCTCTGGAAGATCAGGGGTATGTCGTCGTTAAATCGCCTTTATAAGGCATCATGACCGTATAAGCCCTTGGGAGCATCGATATTTTACCGATGCTCCCGAACACTCTCGAAATGGAATCGTGCCCCTTGATTCCATTTTTGAGGTGACCCCATCCTATTCACAAACACGCTAAAATGTCCCCCGTAAATCCAGATGCTAGGGCACGACGGCACTTCCCATATCACCGAGACAACGCGTACACAGTATGTGTCAAACCGATTGTTTCAACGCCGATCCATAAAAATTTTTATTTATATGGAAATTCATGATTGCACAATTTTTCAGTATTTTGTTAAACCATTCCAAGCTCTAATGGTGAATAATGCCAATAAAATTTTTATTATTGATTAAATTCACCTATTTTGACCTATTCATGGCAATGCCGTATCCAGATAAAGTTAAAATTTGGACTTGCGCATCAACAGAAAGCTGTGATATTTGTAGATCCATTCAATGCAGATACAGCTCGCTTAAGAAAAATGAAAATCGTTGCAATTCTAGTCAAAGTCGTCGTCCTGGTGGTGATTATTCACTCGCCTCGGGGGCGTTTGTCGTTGCAACGAGCATAAGACAGACGAGACAAAAACCCCCGCACCGAAAGGTTCGGGGGTTTTTTTTTATATTCGAGGACAGGGTAACAGAACATGAATGGTGCACAGTTAATTGTAAACACCTTAAAAGCTCATCAGGTTACGCAGATTTTTGGCTATCCCGGTGGTGCAATCATGCCTCTCTACGATGCGTTATATGATGGGGGGATTCCGCATCAGCTTACGCGGCATGAACAAGGAGCAGCGATGGCTGCATTAGGCTACGCCAGAGCCAGCGGTAAAGTCGGCGTATGTATGGCAACTTCAGGCCCGGGGGCCACCAACCTCATCACCGGTTTAGCCGATGCCCTGCTTGATTCGATACCTGTCGTAGCGTTCACCGGACAAGTTTCTCGCGCCGTTATCGGAACAGATGCCTTTCAGGAAATTGATGTTTTAGGATTATCACTGGCCTGTACCAAACATAGTTTTTTAATTACCGATCCAGACCAGCTACAAAGCACCATTGAAGAAGCATTCACCATTGCCCAAAGCGGTCGCCCCGGTCCAGTTCTCATTGATATCCCGAAAGATATTCAGGTGGCTGAAATTAATATTCAGCCTACGCAACTGACGCATTACCCTAAGCCGGCTGCCCCAGCAATAGCTACGGTTGAAAGTGCACGACAAATGCTCGCCGAAGCTAAACAACCGATCTTATATCTCGGAGGAGGCGTCGGAATGGCAGAGGCCGTCGATGCGGCTCGTCACTTCATTCATACCACGCACATTCCTTGTGTCACAACCTTGAAAGGGATTGGAACGATCGAACCGGAAACTCCTGAATTTTTAGGAATGCTCGGCATGCATGGTACTAAAGCCGCCAATCTGGCCGTTCAGCAATGCGATCTGTTGATCGTGGCCGGAGCTCGCTTTGATGACCGCGTCACCGGCAAATTAGATACTTTTGCCCCAAATGCAAAAGTGATTCATATTGATATTGATGCCGCCGAAATCGGTAAACTACGCGCACCGGAACTAGCTATCAGTGATGACTTAGGGCAAACCCTAAAAGCACTGGAAATGCCGTTAGATATTGCCCACTGGCGCGACACCGTTTGCTCCATGAAAGCACAGTATGCTTGGGATTATGCCCATCCCGGAAGCGCTATCTACGCACCGGCTCTATTACGAGAACTTAGCCAGCGATTACCTAAACGGCATGTGGTGGCTTGTGATGTGGGCCAGCATCAAATGTGGGTCGCGCAGCACATGCAGTTTAATCATCCCAGTGATCATATCTCCAGCTCAGGTCTCGGAACGATGGGATTCGGTCTCCCGGCAGCGATTGGTGCTCAATTTGCTCGCCCTGATGAAACCGTATTAGCCGTCTGTGGCGATGGCTCCTTTATGATGAATGTTCAGGAACTGGCCACAATCAAACGCGCCCAGCTCCCCATTAAAATAGTTCTGCTCGACAACCAACGCTTGGGGATGGTTCGTCAGTGGCAGGATCTGTTCTTTGATGGCCGTTTAAGCCAAACCATTTTAGATGACAACCCGGACTTCGTGACCTTAGCCAGTGCCTTCAATATTCCGGGAGAAACGATCGCAACGAAAGCGGAAATTAACGATGCATTAGATCGTTTATTAACCGCGCAAGGCCCTTATTTATTACATGTTGCAATTGACGATAAAGAAAACGTCTGGCCGTTGGTTCCACCGGGCGCAGCCAATGATAAAATGCTGGAGGATCAGGCATGAATCAGTACACCTTAGAAATTCAGACCCGGCCACAGGTCGATGTTCTTGAACGAGTTTTACGCATTACCCGGCATCGGGGATTCCGAGTGATGTCGATGCAGATGGATGAAGCTGATAATCATCAGCATTTGAACATCAAATTAACAGTCTGTAGTGAACGCGCAATATCACTACTTTTTAATCAACTCACAAAGCTTATAGATGTTGCCCGAGTCAGCGAATTATGTGGCGATCAACAACAAAAATGGGCGTAAAGGAAATATCACATGTCAAAAAGTAATTCTTCCCAAATCTGGTTTAATGGCGAACATATTCCTGAAGAAGAAGCCAAAGTCAGCGTTATGAGCCACGCCTTACACTATGGGACATCTGTGTTTGAAGGGATCCGCGCTTACAACACTCCCAAAGGGACCGCGGTATTCCGTCTGCAGGATCACATCCAACGTCTGCTGGATTCAGCCAAAATCTATCGCTTGCAACAACCTTACAGCAAAGCAGAAATTGAAGAAGCAATTCGGGAAAACTTGCGCGTGAATCATCTGGATAGTGCTTATATCCGCCCATTAATTTTTGCTGGAAACGTTGGTCTGGGTGTAGGTTCAGCACAGGGCAAAACATGTGAGGTGATGATTGCATCGATGACATGGGGCGCTTATTTAGGTGACGAAGCACTCGAACAAGGGATCGATGTCTGTGTCAGTTCCTGGAATCGCGTGGCACCGAATACCCTGCCTACCGGTGCCAAAGCCGGTGGGAATTATCTGTCATCACAGCTCATTCATGAAGAAGCGATTCGTCACGGTTATACCGAAGGTCTGGCTCTGGATGTCAACGGGCTGCTGAGTGAAGGTTCCGGTGAAAACGTCTTCTTGGTGAAAAAAGGTAAACTCTATACTCCCCCACTAAGTGCTTGTGTTTTACCTGGGATCACTCGTGATACCATCGTTAACCTAGCACAACGTCTGGGCATTGAAGTCGTTGAACAGAATATCGCTCGTGAAGCCTTATATCTGGCTGATGAAGTCTTTATGTGCGGAACAGCAGCAGAACTGACCCCAGTACGCAGTGTCGATGGTCAGCAGGTCGGCGAAGGCCGCTGCGGCCCGGTCACCAAACAGCTGCAACAAGCCTTCTTCGGATTATTTAATGGTGAAACCGAAGATAGCGAAGGTTGGCTGGACTACGTGAATCCATAAACTGAAAGCCGGACGCATCCCGTCCGGTTTTTTATTTCATAGAACAATCATTTTAATACGATAGTAAAAGGATACGTTATGCCTAAATTGCGCAGCGCAACCACGACTGAAGGCCGCAATATGGCAGGAGCAAGAGCCCTGTGGCGTGCCACCGGCACCAAAGAAGAAGACTTTGGTAAACCCATTATCGCCGTGGTGAATTCATACACACAGTTTGTTCCGGGCCATGTACATCTCAAAGATTTAGGAACGCTTGTTAGCGATGCCATCTATGAAGCCGGCGGGATTGCCAAAGAATTTGATACCATCGCCATCGATGATGGGATCGCGATGGGTCATAGTGGGATGCTCTATTCATTACCCTCTCGGGATCTCATTGCCGATTCCGTTGAATACATGGTCAATGCGCATTGTGCCGATGCGATGGTCTGTATCTCCAACTGTGACAAAATCACTCCCGGAATGTTAATGGCCTCCATGCGTTTAAATATTCCGGTCATCTTTGTTTCCGGTGGCCCCATGGAAGCCGGGAAAACTAAACTATCTGACCAAATCATTAAATTAGATTTAGTCGATGCCATGGTGATGGCCGCCAATGACAAAGTCACTGACGAAGAAACCGAGCAAGTTGAACGCAGTGCCTGCCCAACCTGTGGGAGCTGTTCCGGCATGTTCACCGCAAACTCGATGAACTGTCTGACAGAAGCCTTGGGTCTATCCCAGCCGGGTAACGGTTCACTCCTTGCCACGCATGCGGATCGTCGCGATCTGTTTATCAATGCCGGGAAACGAATTGTTGAACTGGCCAAACGTTATTATGAACAGGACGACGCATCCGTCCTGCCACGCAATATCGCCAATCGTGCCGCTTTCGCAAACGCGATGTCTCTGGATATTGCCATGGGAGGATCAACCAATACCGTACTGCACCTGCTCGCAGTTGCGCAGGAAGCCGAGGTTGATTTCACAATGGCCGATATGGACGCACTGTCACGCAAAGTCCCCCATCTGTGTAAAGTAGCCCCATCCATCCAGCTTTATCATATGGAAGACGTCCATCGTGCTGGTGGGATCATGGGTCTGTTAGGCGAACTGGATCGGGCCGGATTATTAGATACATCCGTCACTAACGTTCTGGGTGAAACACTGGCCGATACACTGGCCAAATGGGATGTGCTGCGCACTGATAATGAAGCGGTCAAAACCTTCTACAAAGCGGGTCCTGCCGGCATTCGGAGCATCGAAGCATTCAGTCAGGATTGCCGCTGGCCAGAACTGGATCTGGACCGTGAGAAAGGCTGTATCCGCGACATTAACCATGCCTATAGTCAAGAAGGCGGTCTTGCCGTATTAAGTGGAAACTTAGCCGCTGATGGCTGCGTGGTCAAAACCGCCGGAGTCGATGCTTCGATTCTAAAATTCTCAGGTCCTGCGGTTGTTTATGAAAGCCAGGAAGATGCCGTCGATGGTATTTTACACGGACAAGTCAAAGCAGGCGATGTGGTCGTCATTCGCTATGAAGGTCCTAAAGGCGGTCCGGGTATGCAAGAAATGCTCTACCCAACCAGCTATCTGAAATCAGTTGGTTTAGGCAAAGCCTGTGCTCTGATTACCGATGGCCGATTCTCCGGCGGTACCTCCGGACTCTCAATCGGTCACGTCTCTCCAGAAGCGGCAAGCGGTGGCACCATTGGCCTGGTCGAAGCCGGTGATATGATCCACATTGATATTCCAAATCGTAGCATCGAACTGGATGTCGACACGGCTACGCTCGAAGCTCGCCGTCAGGCGCAAAGCCAAAAAGGCTGGAAACCTGCATCTCGAATTCGTCCAGTATCAACCGCTCTAAAAATGTATGCTCACTTCGCAACCAGTGCCGATAAAGGGGCTGTCCGCGATAAAAGCAAATTAGATTAATTTAGAAACTGGCCAGATACCCTGGCCAGCATTGACTGTATTAACGAGTTGTTTTATGCAAGAAGCTACACGAGTTTCGGCAAATGACTATTTGCGCCGGATCCTGCTTTCCCCCGTCTATGAAGTGGCTGAATTTACACCGCTTCAATCCATGAGTCGCTTAAGTCAGCGTTTACATAACGCCATCTTCATTAAACGCGAAGATCTGCAGCCGGTTCATTCTTTTAAGTTACGTGGGGCTTATAATCGTATCGCCCAGCTTTCTGATGAACAGAAGGCCCGAGGTGTGATTGCGGCTTCGGCAGGGAATCACGCGCAGGGCGTTGCCCTGTCAGCCGCTAAATTGGGGATCCAGGCAACCATTGTCATGCCGGTCACCACACCGGATATTAAAGTCAGCTCCGTCAGAGCCCGAGGCGCTCAAGTTGTACTTCGTGGAGAAAACTTTGATGAAGCCAACCAATATTGCCAAGAGTTAATGACCCAGCACGGCTATACCATGATCCCGCCTTTTGATGATCCAGATGTTATTGCCGGCCAGGGGACAATCGGCAAAGAATTGCTGGATCAGGACAACCATCTGGACGCTATTTTCGTACCCGTGGGTGGAGGCGGACTTGCGGCCGGAATCGCTGTTTACATCAAGCAGTTACTCCCTAATATAAAAGTAATTGCCGTTGAACCCCATGAGAGTGCCTGTTTAAAAGCAGCCTTACAAGCAGGCGAACCTACCACGCTGGATCGCGTTGGTCTGTTTGCCGATGGCGTAGCCGTCAAACGAATTGGGCAAGAAACCTTCCGTCTCTGCCAGCAATATATTGATGAAGTCGTCACCGTCAGCAGTGATGAAATCTGTGCCGCAATGCAGGATATCTTTGATGATACCCGAGCCATTTCTGAACCTTCCGGTGCGTTAGCACTCGCAGGATTAAAGCGATATATCAGTGACCATCAGCTCACCAATCAACGCCTGGCATGTATTCTTTCCGGGGCCAACATGAACTTTCATAATCTACGCTATGTCAGTGAACGCAGTGAACTGGGCGAGAAAAAAGAGATCATCTTGGCAGTCACCATTCCGGAACGCGTCGGTGCTTATTTAGAATTCGTCGAATATTTGGGGGGACGCTCGATCACTGAATTCAACTATCGCTATGGTGATAACCGTCTCGCCAATATCTATGTCGGGATCAAAGTGGCTGACCGAGAACAGGAGCTGCCAGAAATTATCGAAACGTTACGTCAGGCTGATTATCAAGTCGTTGATTTAACTGATGATGAAATCGCTAAACTACATGTCCGGCATATGGTGGGAGGCAAAGCCCCGCGCCCGCTCAAAGAACATATTTTTAGTTTTGAATTTGCTGAACAGCCTCGGGCCTTACTCCGTTTTCTACAAACCTTGGGGCCTAAATGGAATATTACATTATTCCACTATCGCAATCATGGGGCTGCCTATGGGCAAGTTCTGGTTGGATTTGAAGATAATGGCGAGGATTTACTGACATTGACTCAGTATTTTGACCAAATAGGCTTTACATACCATTGTGAAACTAACAATCCAGCTTGCCAATTCTTTCTCTAACTGCTTTATCCTGCCTTTAAAAAGGCAGGATACTTCTGCTTTTCAACTAGATAGCCATTTTTCTTAATCATTCAGACCATTCCCATCAAAGAATACATAAAGCCATAAAGAGCATATTGCTCTAAATTATTTACCCGATTGGTAAATAAAAGTATTAACCACATTTTGCTAGTTCAATTTTAATTTTAACGATAGTTTAAAAATCTACTTTTACTTTCATTTTAGTTGAATATAATCTAACTGTATGGATGAAAACGGATTGAATATGCTAAAAGGATTGTTGCGGTATGGACTGGTAGGGATTATGAATACGTTGGTTCATTGGTCCATCTTTTTAGTGATTGTTATATACATCTCTCCAAATCAGTCTATTGCCAATCTTATTGCATTTTTAATCGCTGTATCAGGTAGTTTTATCATAAATAGTAAATTCACTTTTGATACGCAACCCAACCATAAACAATATATCTACTATGTATTAGGTATGGGAACTTTATCATTATTAGTTGGCCGGCTATCTGATACTCATCATTTATATCCTCTTCTTACCTTAGTTATTTATTCAGGGTTAAGTTTTCTCATTGGTTTTTTATATTCCAAATTCATTGTATTTAAGGAAGCTACATGAAATTTGCTATTATTGTTCCTGTTTTCAATGAAGAATTAGCAATTCCTCGCTTCTATCAAACATTAAAAGATAACTCTGAATTATCGCATTATGATATCGAAGTAACCTTTATTAATGATGGGAGTAGTGATCGAACAGAATCAATTATTGATGAGTTATCCATTCAAGATCATTCCATCAAAAAAATAAGTTTTACTCGACACTTTGGTAAAGAGATCGCCCTATTTGCAGGGTTAAAACATGTTGAGGCTGATGCAATTATTCCAATTGATGTCGATTTGCAAGATCCAATTGAGGTAATTCCTCAATTGATTCAAAAATGGCTTGAAACAAAAGCAGAATCCGTTTTAGCTAAACGAGCAGATCGGGAGAGTGATAGTTTCTTTAAACGAAACTCAGCTAAATTATATTATAAAATATACAATGCTATTGCCGAAACTGAAATTGAAGAAAATGTCGGCGATTTTAGGATTATATCTAAAACAGCGGCTGAGCGAATCACATCCCTAACGGAACACGATTTATTTATGAAGGGGGTTTATAGTTTTGCAGGAGGAAAGACTGAGTTAATCGAATATACTCGAGACAATCGTGTAGCAGGGAAATCGAAGTTTAATTTTATTAAACTATTTCATTTAGGATTTAATGGGATTCTATCATCCTCGTCATTACCTTTAAAAATATGGATGTATATTGGTCTGATAGTTATGATTCCTTCATTTATATTTTTTATAATACAATCTATAGAAATTATTTTTTCAATTGGCAGTCACATTAACAGTCTATATTATATTTCAAATATTATTCTACTCGTTTGTGGAATTCAATTAACAAGTATTGGTGTTATTGGTGAATATATATGGAAAATATATAATGAATCAAGAAATCGCCCACGATACTTTATAAAAAATAAATGAGAACAACAATGAATTCTGATAAACAAAAGTATTATACTTATTCAACTATTATAGCACTTTGTTATTTCTTTGGATTTTTCACCAAAGATTTTTATTTCATGGATGATTTTTATCGAAGTGCTTCAGGCGTTTTTTTATGGAATCAAAATGGACGTCCCCTTACCGATTTTATTTTTAAATTATTATCGGGAGATAAAATCATCGATTTTTATCCCTTAACATTAATCGTTGGGATCGGTTCTATTATTATCGCTGCCGATAAGCTCCGAAATCAGTTGTTTGATGGTCAAATATGGCCTGGAGTCATTGCTACATTTTTGATTATTGCAAATCCTTATCTATTAGCAAATGCCTCTTTCAGATATGATTCATTAACCATGTTTTTGCCGATGGCTTTCGTCATCTGGGCCGTATCTATTCAATCATCTAAAATAATTTCATGGCAAAATGTCGGAGTCCTATTATTACTCCTATTAAGTTGGACAACTTATCAGCCGGCAATTAGTCTATTTATTGTTTTAGAATGTATTTACTTTATTCATCATCGCTTATTAAAACGTAATCAAACCTACTACATTCAATTTTTTAGTCATATTCTTGCTTTGATTATTAGTTATTTAATCTATAGTTTTTTTGTTCATCATCTCATAGCAGGACTTTATAGTCTAAAACACAGTCAGTTATTAGCATTGAATAGCCATGTATTTTCTGGATTCATGGATAATATATTTAGCTTTTTATATATTATTCATCTTTTATTTATGGGGCATTTTCGTTACATATTTTATTATCTATTTTTTGTGGTTTACATTGGGATTATTTATATTGATTTAATCCATATTCGGAATAAAAATAATCATATAAGTAAATTATATTCCTACATTTTCTTATTTTCTCCAGTTATCTTAACATTATTTTCTTTTCTTATATTTTGTATTCTAAAAGAGCCTGTACTTCGATATCGGGTAATGCTCGGATTTTCTGGTGTATTGCTATATGCCTTTTATATTTTATATAAAGTATTTGGTCGAAAAATAAGTATTTATCTCACACTCCCTATTTTATTAATTTTATTTATATATTCAAATAGTTATACAAAGGCTCAAGAAAATAGATATCAGCTATATATGAATGTAATTGCGAGTATTGGGCAAACTTTATCGGAACATCCATCACAAGAGAAGATACTCTATGTTGCAGGTGATATTCCTATTCAGAGCATTAATACTTCTATCACTCATGCCGTTCCTCTGATTGATCAGGTTATTAAACGCTATTTTATCCAGCAGTATACTCAGGAAACTCCATCCGGGATGTATAGCAGTAGCTTATATGTTTTCAAGCACAGCTTTTTAACTCATAATTACACTATAAAATTTGTGAAAAAATCAGAAATTTTAAATGCTAATAACTTTAGTGTTATATCACAGAATGAATATTACTCTTTAGGACAAAAAGGTTCTGCCTTCGCAGTTGTCTTTAGCGGAGAAGACTGATAACGATATTCCCTATCATAAGTTATATCTAATCTAATCCACCCAGTCATTTTCTAGGTGGATTTCATTAGTTCTAATGACTTAATCATTCCATTCATATTATATATATTTAAATTTACACATTTTTATATTTGTCAAAAAATGTAAATAATTCAAGTATTCCTAGAAATTACGACCAAGATGTAATCAACTTGGTCATAAAAATAGTTGAAATCCCCGAAAATCTGACCAATTAAGCCAATTATGACACCCCTATCTCATCTAGCCTAACCTTAATAACATAGTGATTAATAAAGGGGTTTGTATGGATCATATAATAGATTACAACGTTTTGTCTAACTATCATGGAAAAGATTCGCCTTATAATTTTTCGCATTACCCTATCATTGGTAGATCAAAATTAATCTCTCAACTTCGGCAAGAAATATCCCGCTTGAGTTCTTTAATATGCCCTATAGTCATTATTGGTGAAAAGGGTTGTGAAACAGGATCGATTGCACTCAAGATCCATGAATTAGATCACAGTAGAATTGGAACGTTTGCACGAATATCTCCCAATATTCATGATGCTCAAAAATATCGAGATAATGTTTTATATAGTATAGAAAATTGTATTAATGGAACTTTATATTTAGAAGATATTGATACTATCGGAATCGATAAGCAAGATCAGTTAACGACTTTATTTTCACTGTTTCACCTCTATCAAAAAATCCAGGATAATAATATTCGGATTATGCTTTCAACAAATTCAATAGATCCTTCTTTCTCTAATGAAAATCAATTTATTAACTATCTAACTAGCCAAGGGTTTTCTTACTCTACCTTATGGGTTCCTCCGCTACGAGACCGAATTGAAGACCTTCATGAACATGTTACTTATCATATCAGTAATTTAAGAAACTCTATTCATATTTCATCTGAAGCCTTGCAAATGCTCATGCAATATGACTGGCCTGGAAATATTAGAGAATTACAAAATTATCTCTTCGAATTTATTTCACATGCTGATGATATCATTGATAAAGAATTATTGATAATACATAAATTCCCCATTCAATCAGAAACAACCTCTTCTTTAGCAACTAAAATACTCAATAAAGACTTTGACTATTTTAACTGTTTTCATCCGGGGCTAGTTAAAGTAGTGCACTATATGAGTGACCATTATCACGAAGATTTAAATCTGATAAAACTTGGAGATATTTCATTTATTAGCCCTTCACATCTTTCATATTTATTTCGTTTCTACTTACATACGAATTTTAAATCTCTTTTAAATGAAATCAGAATTGTTTCGGCTCAACATCAATTAGAGCAATACCCAATGGCTAAGATTACCGATATTGCCTATAACGTTGGCTTTGGTGATTTAAGCCATTTTGAAAAAATGTTTAGGCGCTATGCTCGAGTTTCCCCACGTCAATTCAGAAAACAACAGCGTAATCAAAAATCTTTTGTGACGTCACCTCCCAGCACCCTGTAAAACACCGAAACATCCCTTAATTCGGCCAAGTTAGTCATATAACAACACTTCTAAAATAGGAACTATCAAAACAATGGAATGAACATTTGCTATGAATATCGATCGCAAACAACTTATCGAGAGGTTTTCACCCTCTTTATCCCGATCCATGTTGATTCATCAAGAATCACTTTCACTGGGACGTTCAGCTGAAAACGCGACGCAGGTACAGCAACAATTGCAAACCATTTTAATTACGAATACTGCGCTAGGTTCCGGTGTTATTTATGCCATCGCTGCTAAAGCAAGTAATTAATGAATTGCATGTTTTAAATAGCCGTTTCGCTATTTTGAGCACTGCAGTAATACCGTAAATAAGTAAGGAGTGGAGTTATGCCGATGAATGAAGTGGTTACGGACTCCGTAACCCAGGTCAATACCCAAGTAATTGGTGATACCCCTGCTATGGCCGAAGGCAATCTGTTCATGGCAACAAGTCAGGCACTGGGAATCACTGCGCTTAACAGTATTGGCGCAAACCAACAGGGAACAATCGTCCATCAGACGGCAACCGTTCAGGGGGTTAATTCCCTGTTTGCAACCAATGTTGCAATCCTGGGCCGAGGTGTCGAAGCCATTGATGGCAACCAGGCAAGTAAGAAGAAGTAAATAGCTAACTAGAGGAGAAAGACAATGCCAGTAAATGAACAAATTACTGATTCTGTCACACAGGTCAATACCAAAGTGGTGGGGGAAACTCCGGCAATGGCGATGGGCAACTTATTGATGTCCACCAGCCAGGCCTTGAGTAACGCTGCCCATAACGCAACCGCAGCTCAGCAACAGGCTCAAATTACCATGCAAGCGGCTACGGTTCAGGGTGTTAACTCATTGATGGCGATTGGATCATCAGTGATTGGCCGGGGTGCCGAAGGCATCATCGAAAAAGGCTAAGCATGTTTTAAAGCCGCTAACTAACTTTACGAAATCATAACAAAAGGAAATTACTATGCCAGTAAATGAACAAGTCACTGACTCTGTTACACAGGTCAATACCAAGGTTGTGGGTGAAACTCCGGCGATGGGTATGGGCAACTTGCTGATGTCAACCAGCCAAGCGCTGGGTACTGCCAGCCATAATGCGACAAGTGCCCAACAGCAGGCTCAAATCACCATGCAGGCTGCTACGGTTCAGGGAGTCAATGCGTTAATGTCTATCGGTAGTTCGGTGGTTGGTCGTAGCGCCGAAGGGATCATCGAAAAAGACGACTAGATCAGACTAAGCCTTTGTCCATGGCTATGGGCAAAGGCTTTTTCAGGAGAACAAGATGACTAAAATCCTTCAGCCTCCGGATCCAGAACGCTCAGCCTATTATTCGGCTCATCAATCAATTGCTCAGTCAACCGCACTCGCTCTGGCCGATGCAACCGACAATCTTCGGAACATCAATACCATCAGTACCACAGCGATCAGTGCCGCCCTCAGCCAACTGATTGAAACAGGCGATCTCCGTTATATCGATATGATCAATCATGCCCAGCAGCTCGTGGCTAATGGTGCGGATAACTTCGGAGCCGTCGGTGAAAAAATTGCTACCGTACTTTTTGATACATCAAATAAATAATTTCTGAGCAGGCTCAACGGCCTGCTCTTGTTTTTGCATTCCGGCCAAAAAGCCGTTTTTAACAGCAATCAGACCAAGTGAGAAAGGTATTTCCGCCCTAAGCTAAGGAATCAATCGTCTCCAGTGGAGCTTTAAAAATGAGTGATGAATCTAAGCAACATGTTGAAAACGGATCTCAATCGGCATCACTGCCTGAGCATTCATCCGATTATTATTCAACATTACAAGCGTTCTCAACGCAACCGACAACACTGCTTGAAACCACATTGTCAGACACATTAGGGCTATCCATGCATAACGCGATAACCAACCAGCAGCAATCGCAAATGACCACCTCGGCATCAGTGACCAATGCTTGCGCCCGGCTACTCAAGACCCCGATGTTAACCAATCATTCATCAGCTACAACGGCGAAAAATAGCGCCATCGTCCCAGATGAAGATGAGATCAATGCCAGCGATGAAATCGAGCAGCCTACCCCAAAAAGACTCAATCTATTTCGTTTTTTAAAGCGTAAAAAGAATTCACCGGCAGCAGAGAGTACGCCATCAAGTAAGGATAATGAGTCATGAAAAACACGCCAGAGCCGTTTGATAGCAGTGCCTCTTTAGATGTGATTGCAAAAAATGTTGAAAAACAGCAACAACAGGCCCAGTCGTTGATCGATGAAAATATGCAAAAACTGAAACAATTTAAAGGGTTTGAGCAAGCAGAACAGCTTGGAACCCAAGTCGGAGAGATGCTGGATAAAATCCAGCAACAACTCGAGCAGGATATTGGGAAAATTAACCAACAACTGACTCAATCAGCGTCTAATACTAACAACCAGGAATGAGGTTTCATATGGCCACAAAAACAGTGAATGAACAAATTACCGATTCCATTACCCAATCGGGAACACAAGTTCTGGGAAGTAACCCAGCCACAGCAATGGGAAATCTTTACACCGCGATCGGCTCAGCGTTATCGCTCATGAACCATAACGCGGCCTCAGCGCAGCAGCAGGCACAAATCACCATGCAATCGGCAACCGTTCAGGGGATCAATTCGCTCAACTCAATGGGCACCGCGGTGCTAGGTCGAGCAGCGGAAAGTGTGGTCGATAAAGACGATTAATGCCCCTATCCAGTTGGCTCGGTCCGGAGCCAACTTTCTATACCGGAGCCACTCCCATGTCCGATGATACCAAACAACTCACTCAGCAAACCAACGATCTCATCCAGCAACTTGCTGAAGCCGCGATGACCGATACCATGGGTCTACATATGCAAAACGCCGTCACGAATCAGCAAGGCACACAGACAATCAGCACGGCAATTACCTCTACGGCCTGTGCCTTGATCCTGAAACAGGGTTAGACAGGTTGGTTAAATGGCCAGTTCATCTGCTATCGAAAAAGCCAAACAATCGGTTGCCCAGTCCACGGCCATTGCCATTCAGGACTCCGTCGATAATTTACGTAATCTGAATACCATCAGTACCACTGCTATTGGGGTTGCGTTGTCTCAGCTCTTAGCAACCGGCGATCCTAAATATGTTCAAGTGATTGAACAGGCTCAAAAGATCATGTCTAAAGGAACAGAGAATTTTTCAGAATTAGGCAATAAAGCCGCTGAGATCGCCCAAAAATTTAGTTAACCTTCATCTCTATTTCATTCAATTAGCCCATCGAATATCACGCATTCTGATTGTTATTTAGTCATGTATCGAGTTAGAATATTAGTATTTTCTAATATTAATAAATGAGGTGTATCCATGTCTAAAAATTATCCCGAAATAACTAGCCGGCTGTCTAAAGAGCTGGCGGCGTTAGGAAAAGCATCTCCCGAAACCTTAAAAGGATTTCAATCTTTGATCGATACTACCAATGGTGATGGTGTATTAGATAACAAAACGAAAGAACTCATTGCGTTAGCCATTGGGATCACCCAACACTGCGATGGCTGCATCGGTTTCCATACCAAGAAATTCAAAGCTCTGGGAGGGACTTCACAAGAGCTGAGCGAAATGCTCAACGTCTGTATTTATATGGGCGGCGGTCCGGCCTTAATGTATGCCGCCGATGCTTTTGAAGCCTATCAGCAGTATTAAGACTGATCGTTCTCATTCACGATCACTATCGCAAATTTGAGCACTATTGGATCGAACCAATCCTATTGAGATCATTCGACCTTTATCGAATCTAAGAACAATGGTGCTCAATAATGCCAAAGCATCAACACCCACGTTAATTCGATGCTGTTTTTAACGCGGCCGTTAACTTATCAAAAATTTCTTTCTGACTCTGATCATGTAAAAAGGCTTTGGCTTTCGAGACATAAATATGTCCCTGAGTATCTAATGTCAGCAAGCGTACATTTCCGGTTCCGCCCCACAATGTATAAATTAGTCGCCGTTCATCACTGGAAAATTCGGCCAGTAGCGGGGTTCTAAACACAATAATTTGAGTTGAATACGCAGGGATTTCCGCCTGACTTCGATAATCATCCATCTTTAGAGGCAAATTTAGATAGTTAGACTGACCAAAATCAATTCGAAGCAATCCATCCATTTGCATCGAAGCACTCACACGGCCGACATTAGAGGCGACAACCATAATCTTAAAGTAGGAATACTCTTCATTTTGTTGGCGGGACAACGATGCCAAATGAGAGGCAATCGACTGAATATTGTTGCGTAATTTATTTAACTGACTATTTATATTTTGAATCGCATCCTGTAGATCTTCTTTTAAATCCTCCAATAGAAATGACAGTCCTTTACGATTAATCTTCGGCTCTCCGGATGCATGAAACGTCATCGATGGATAATCTCGAGTCAGCGCTAACACTTGGGTCTGATAATAGTCCACCTCTTCGCGATCCAAATAATCATCCAGATGCCACTCTTTTAACGTCAGAACCCGAAACTCGGTCAGCAGATAATGATGATTTTGAGGATCCAGATACGCATTAATCGTCGCAATATGTTCTTGCAGTTCAGCGATAATATTCGATTGATTAGCCAAGTGTCGCAGCGCTCCCCGATAGGCCTCCTGTAGCTCATCTAAGGTATAGAGCGGATAATCATCCAATTCGGTCGGTTCACTCAGGATCGCTTTCGAACCCGGCAGATAAGGCCCTAACAACTTCAGTGCATCACTGTTTAAAGCAAAACGATGATCCGGTTGATGTACAAGCTGAATACTACCAATCTCAGCTTTTACATCAGCCACATTCACATAATACACTTGCCACAGAGGAATGATTGCCGTCGCAAGTCCCCCAGCCAATCCGATGATGAGTCCTTTCAATTGAGGTTTAGATAGCCACTGCAACCATGCCGTACGCCCATGTCGATCCGTGTTTAGTTTCTTCTCCATACACAATCCTAAGCTAAGGCATAAATGCGATCAGACAAAAACGAGGCTGACCTGCGCGCTGAATATGGCTCAATCGAGCCACCTGACTACTGCCACTTAAGCGACTATCCAAGACGTAGCTAATCCGGACATTATTGTCAAAGGGCCGAAACAGCTGAATGTGTTCAGGTTGCAGGCTCCCCCAAAAACCGACCAGCAGTAATCCCTGATCCATTGGTAACTGCTGATGTAATCTTTCTACCCGCCGAAAATCCTGCTCCAATCGCCGAAAGGCACTCGCCAGCCCCAACTCATCCTGATGGAAGACCTGGACCTCCGTCCATACTGAATGCTGATGCCATTGCAGTTTGATATCGGCTTTGGAAGCATGATTTCTGTCACTGGTGCGGATGCCGAAAGGCTTCATCTGATAACGCCAGAACTGCTCATCATCCTGATAAGGCGCACTCAGCTCCAGAGCATCGACCTCCGAGTTTTGCCCCAACAGATAGCTCAGCGATAATGTGAGCCACGGTTTAAACAGCGCTTTATAACAGCTCTGCGCCAGGTATTTATTGGCTTCGGCAAATAAACCCGGATCAACCAACTGCCGAAGTAGCGATTGAACAAGCATAGGCAACCCTCCTTAAAACATCCCTATAGCCCCAAAAAAGTGACTGCATCCCTGCCATCACCCCAAGTGGGTTAAGTATTGTTGCAATTGCAACCAGGCATTTCTTAGCCTTGCCGGGAAGGACTGCCAGCGGAGATCATCCGGCTCCTGAAGCCAATCTCTCCGATAGCGAACCCCTAACCACATCAGCTGCACTTGAACTGTTCGGGAACAGTGTTCAATGAATTGGAGTAACAGCTGTCGACGAGATGGCTCACTTTGCCTTTGCGCCATAAGTTTGATCAACGCCGAATAGATCCGAGCTTGGGGATAGGATTGCTGTCGAATCGAGATAGGGCTGCAGGTATGCTCATTCCAGTAAAAAGGATCACCCCGATGTAAACAGTGAAACACCTGAAATAACAGTTGCCCACTGGCATCATTCAACGTCTCAAATACCGGCTGATTCAGGGCCATCAATTTTGCAAAAATAGCACACAGCAATAGATAAACATCCGGTTTTCCCCGATGGTAATATTGAATTTGCTGATGGATCAGTTGATTCAATTGCGCCTGATAGATCATCGACCAGTCCACCGAAACCGAATCAGAGGGCATAGAAAAAGACGGATCACATTTAAAAAATTGCTGATACCAGCGGCGATTCAACTGCCCGCCCCCCTGCCAATCGATATGACTGAGCGGATTCACCGGACGCCGTTTCTGGCGCTCATATTGGGAACTTGGCCGGGGTGTTGCTTCATCAGGGAATAACGGAGGCAGTCCACTCGCCTGCTCCGCCAGATAACTCATTTGATAGGCAAACTGCTGGCTATGCGGTGCATCCCACCCCGCCAGCAAACAGGCACAGAGGCAGGCATCATATAGATCTCCTGCCCTCATAAATCTCCTGCCTCAGGATCATTAAATCCATGACTGGAATCCGGGGCATTGAACCCATGGCCGGCCTCTGGAGGAGCGTTAAATTGACTATCGGAATCGGGTGCGTTAAAACTACCCGGATCACTACTTTGCCCCAAACGTTTCACCTCTGGTCCATTTTGATTCAGCTGCGTAATCAGCTCGGCAAAACGATTCAGGGCCTGCTGGGCCACTTTATCATCCACGTTTTTTTCAGCAATATAGTGATCTTCTTCACTACGGATATGACCGCCGTTCAACGCATCACGTTCCCGCTGCAAGACAATGGCATGGATGGCCTGACAAAAAGCAAAATGATCGGTTTTACTATAGATCCGATGTTGCTGAGCAATTTTCTGGCCCGTCAAATACCGCGGAGCGGCGTAAGAAACCATATAAGGCTGGGTAGTTGGATCATTACCAACCAATTGATCGCAGGAAAACAACACAAAATCCGTCGACCGATAGCGATCCATCATGTTATTACAGATAGGAAGATCGGCCTCAATTGCTAAGTTATAATCACAAAAAAAGACATCGACCCCGACGATCAATTGCGCAATCATGATATCAAACGCTTTCTGAACAGCTTCAGGCAGTTCCTCAGCTTCAGCCAACGCCTCAAACTCAACGGACTTCACCGAATAGGCTTGATACCAATGAGCTAATTGCTCGAGTCCATTCGAACGATCCCGATACTTGTACGCAATTTTATAACCACTATCAAACCGGTCTTCGACTTCCGGTTGATCCGTTAAAAACGCAAAATGTTGTCCGTCAGATGACTGACAAAGCCGAAAAAGCAGCTGTCGCATGAGTTTTCTCCAATCCAAGATTCACGCGTTCAGTGTAGAAAAAAGCCTCCGCTCCAACTTGGTGAGATCGCGTATCTTTAAGGATGAACCAAGCGAACCCTGATTTTCGCTTCAAGAAGACCGTTAAAATATAATGGATGGTAAAACCGTTGATGATCGTGAAGCATCACTCTCAAGGTGCGGCCGTTACCGATCATCAACGATGTTTAGACAGACTGGCTCTCAGGCAGGAAGGAACCCCTGGAAGTCGCCGTAAATGAGGTCCGGTAATCGCGGCCGAACGGGGTTTTAGAGTCTTGCTAACCACAGCAGGCTCTGGATCCGATGTCCGCTCAGGTTGAATCGGCTCAGCCGACGCTGCCGTCATCTGTTCAACAGCCGATGCTTCCGGGGGCTCGAAAGGCTCTGGGGGATTGGATCGGAACGTGGATCCTGTTTCGAAAGACTGAAGTGTCGCAGGGTGATAACTGTGCGGATACACTGGCGTTCCCATGCTCACGCTGGGAAAGCGTAATGTCGGAACAGATGAGAGTCTCTCATCACGTAACCTCGTCGTATTCGAATCAACTTGTGTATCAGAAACAATCGGCTGAGGAGACAATACGGGAGCTGGCTCCGTATCTCCACTCCGACACGTCCGCGAAATGGTGGTAGCCAACGAAGCTTCAGCCTTTTTCGAAGACAATACAGACCGTTCGCCGGCGTCCGCTCCGGGAGTTAGCGGGGTAGGTTCGGGGTCAAGACTCTCTTGTGATAAATTCACTGGTGTCGAGTCTGGTTCATCTACAGATAACCCCGCAGCCGATTCAGCGGCTTTCGTTTCGTCTTCCAAATCTGCTGCGGCCCAAAACACCTCTTTTGGCATATCGGTCAATAATTCGGGCAATCGCTGCACAAAATCCAAATAAGGATTCACCGTATTGGCCGGCCATTGAACCACCGGCCCCTGATTAACCGCCGGAGCGGAATCTGTGGCCGAAGCGGGACGATGAGATCCACTCCCCTGAACTTGCACATTTTTTTTCATCGTTTTTTTTCGGTGAGTGGTCGCATTCGCAGTAGAGCGATGGTGAATGCGTCTTCGACGCCGGATAATCATGAGCATGAATAAGCCCCCTGAACTTCCCACACCCGGTGCGGGAAGTCGATCTTAAAGAGCCATTTTAACTAACAAGCCAAACGCCTCATTGACGATTTTCTGGACTTCAACTTTGCCAGCGATCGCCTGAGTCAACAATTCCGCCTCCGCGATCTGCTTCTCCCGCTCAAGTTCGACCTGAAACTCTTCGGCACTCAGTTCACCGTTGTTTTTAGCCTCAACCAGCATCGATAAATTCTCACCCTGTTGATTCAGACACTGTCCCAGCCCTTCACAGAGCGCCTGTTTTACGGGGGAATCCGCCAGCCCATCACTCACTGTATTCAAAATTTGTTCTATTGGAAGTGCCATCATTTAAGCTCCCTGATGAGGTTTAAGTGATTCACCTTTCATCAGGGTCGATAGCATCCGCTGATACTGAGACTGACGAAGACGAATGATTACGTTCGATAAAGTGCCTTTACTCTGATGTTCTTGCCGACCACTCTGCCATAAATTTTCCAGGATCTGTGATTGCTTCAACGTTTCACTATTATTTTTTCTGAACATTTGCAGCCGAACCAAGCTACGGATCTGGACCTGAATATCCAAATATTGACTGGCAAATTGTGAATAGTTTCGGTGATCCTGCGGTTTGGCACTCATCGATAAATAAAGTTTATCGATGGAGCGGTCAATTTGCTGCATCAACTGAAATGATGATGGATCATACGTGGCAACCTGAATGACATTACACCCTACGAGTGAAAATCCGACCAGGCAGAGGATCACGCCCATCAGATGCCGATATGCCCTGCTAAAAACGGCCATAGTCTCTCCTTGATGAATTGAAAACATAATGAGTGTAATGGTCACAACATCATAGAACTGCGCATTATCGCGGCATTTTTGCTGCATTTAACGCGTTATTCATCCTCAAGGTGACTTATGGTGATGAAGCTCACTCAACGATAACGGAGTGTCATATGAGCGATCTGAGCCAAGCCTTAAAAGCGGTTCGCAAAGCACTGGCCCCGCAACCGCAAAAACCCAAGTTGACACCTAAACAGTTTATTCAAAAACAAAAAATTTCGGCACGGGTCCAACAAGTTCTCAAGAACCAACGCCCCCTCAGTACGTTGATCAAACCGGTACTCAAATTTAATCAGTCACGGCTTAAAAGCATTACGGATGAAATTCAAAAAAATCTGCAACAAAAACCGAAAAAGTAACAGCGAGTGGGTCTAGGCAGAACACGGGAATTTAATTATTGGTATCACCGGAGGTATTCCGGCGAATGCTTTCTATAATCTTATCTAAAATAGCAAACAGGACCTCAATGCTGTACCCGGCAATGAACGCGATGGCCATTGGCGAAAGCTGAGCCGCACCACTAATCATATCCGGTTTTAACACCCAGCCGGTGATCATGCCCGCCAGCGATCCTAACGTCAGTCGCAACCGATAACCGATCTCCCGCCCCGGGGTATATGTTAAGTCATGAATTTGTTGCAGCAGACTACGCAATACAAAAATAAACGCGCCTAACAGGCCATATAGCAACGGCAACACATAACTCTGGAGCATATTCAGTGCTGATTTGGCCGCAATAATATCCGCATAATAATCCAGCATATCCTGAGAACGCAGCAGCGCGTGACTTCCTGATAACTGGTTTTTGACATGTTGGGGCAATTCCATATGAAAATGTTGACCCAACATCCAGACCGCATTCCAGCCTTGTAATAACCGGTAATTGGCATCCCGTTCCAGCAACGCATCATCGTAATTCCCAGAATGGACGGCCGTTTCCACCGCAGGACTGGATTGTTTTTGCGTGAGGCTATGGGTGATTTCAGAACCAAAGATGTAAAACATCTGCACTAAGAGCAGACAAAATAAAGTCGCGACAGTATAACGGCGATACCAACAGATAATTTTCCCAGCCTGAGGCGAACTGAGCGTTCCTGTTTCAGCATCCGGGATCACCGCTTTAATACTCTCAACCGTCACCGGATAAACTTGCCGTGCCAGTTCATCAAAGCAGCTCAATAAGGCCACTTCGTCATCGCTATTCCAGTATTTAGAACCGTAGCGCTCACAAGTTTTACTGAAACTTTCGACCAGTTGCTGATCCAGCTTTAAGTTTCCATGACGGGCGACATAATGCAGCAGCCGCATCCCATCCTGAATAATCTGTTCGGTCGGAGCTTTAGGTTCCAAAGCCGTTGCGGCCGGAATAGCACCATTTCGATGAATATTAAACATAGCGATCCATCACTCCGAAACTGAATTTTCCGTCAGATTAAACCGATATCAATAGGCTCGTACTGCTGTTATCGAAGCAGAACTCAACGCCCAAGCGCTATTTCTGTAACGGGCCAGCCCAAAGGCTGGCCGAAAAAGCGTTTCTAATACTGATACGAGACAACAGTTTGGCCTTGTCTGTTGAGCAATACGCCACAGTCACCATGATTATTCCAGACGGCGGTTGGGCTATCAAAGCTAAACTCATCGGGGCCACAGTCTGGTTTATTGGTATACACTCGTATCGAGTGATAGGGCCTGACAATACTCTGTTCGGGGAAAACAAATTGCTTCTTATTTCGCTCGGATAACACACTCCAGCCACCGAGATCTAACACCGCGGCACTTATATTGACCAGTTCAATAAACTCATCGCCCTCGGATCGAAACTCCTGACCATCATAGTGAATATGTGAGATGCATAGCGAATTCTCGGCGGTGCCGTTATAACGATATTCGCTGCAAACCTCACCGTCAGGATCGATCAGTTGAGCCACATCACCGTTGTTATTCCAGATAGGCCGCTTATGATCAAAACTCAATTCGCCCTCCCTTGGCGCCGTATAAATACGGGCACGACTTTGAGCCGTTAACAAATAACCTTTCGGGAAAATGAAAACCTGATTCGGATCGCCGGCATCAATTTTCCAGCCACTTAAATCAACGATCAGTTCACTTTCATTAACGACTTCAACGAATTCATCGGCCAGTTGATCATTGCCCTGATAATTCAGATAGCCAATCATGAGCTGAGTGTGGATCTGTAATTCATTCAATTGATGCCACAAAGCCTGCAAGGGTTCAGGATCCATCTGCCGTTCATCTATCCGAACGGAATAAACAATGCGCTGTATGGCGTCTAACACTTCATAAGGTTTCATCACTTTCACTATGGGGCTCCTTGAGGATTAATTATGAACCAAACCACTCCAATTTCGACTATCAATATAGCCTTGTTTTAAATAGTTTCATCCTTTAAATACAGCCACTTATCTTATAAGGTTTCACATCAAGCTGAATGGTGTTCATACGCATTTTTTAACTTTTCGTCATAATGATTTTGCGCATAGTCCGGACCATTATAATGTTTGGCAAAAGTAGCCCAATCGCACTGGGCCAACGCTTCTTTCATCGCTGTATTTGAATCAATAAAATGTGTAAAAGCTTTCAGATGATTGGCTTCACTGACAAACATATCACGGACAAAGCTAAAGACATCCTCATATCCTGCCAACTCATAATTAAAGCCCATAATTTGATAACGGCCATAAGAAGCAGAACTTAGCGCGGCAGAGCTATTCAAGGCCATCGCTTTTTGCAGACGCTGGTATTCTCCGTCACCGCCGACATATAAACTGCGATCCCAATGTAGCGACGAAATATCCGGATGCGATTCATCATATTGGTGATCGGTTAAGCGGGAGAACTGCTGCGCTTCAAATAACAGACAAGGTAAACCGGATTCGAAAAAGCCTGCCCCGGAAGACTCCACATCAGAGACCGCTTGAATCGCTGCCACTTCACATCCCAACAGCGCCGCGGCCTGCGAAAAATCATCCTCACTAAGACCTTGTTCGGGAGTCAGCCCTATCAGAAAATACCAAGGGATCATCTGCTGTGCCGGGGATGGCAACGTTTTTAGCGTCTGGCAAATTGAGTCGTAGGTTTTACCCGGATAACTAATACACATATCAGGGTTTTGAAAATGTAGAATTTTCTGCTGATAAAGCGCGATCGCGGCACACGTTTTGGACTGAGCCGGATCATCCCCAAGACAGCCATCTTCGGTCAATTTTGGCTCAAGCCCAATCAGAGAGGCCAGTTGATTCAGCGCTTGCTGCACCGCCTTCACATCATCCGCATGATTCTCACCCCCAATGCCAACCGATGCTTGCAATGTCAGAGTACCCATAAAATTGCTCCTTAATCGTAAATGCTCTTTTAAGATTAAGGAGTATTGCTCAATTGCGATGGGGGAATTTCAGCAAAATATGTGACAAACTGCGGATAAAATCGGTCTTTATCATGATAAAAACCTATCGTCTGCGCCTTGATTAACTCTTTAGATGCATCACTGTTATGCATCGATTTTTCATCGATGTGGCCACACAATCCAGTACAATATTCAACACAGCGAAAAAACGTTCTGCATCAGAGCTGCTTCAGAACACACAATGATATCAGCTCAATCCGTTCGCGTTTTTGTAAACAATGTTGATGATGGGAGTATCGTTTGTGCTTCATAGCTATCAATACCGCCCCCGTTTCACCGTATTTTGTTTCAAACTCGTCACGAGACACCCAATCGGAGACCATCATGGAAAATTTTAGTTTTCATAATCCAACTCAGATCGATTTTGGAAAAGAAAAAGAGAAGTTAATTGGCGAGCATCTAGCCAAACATGGAATTAAAAAAGTTCTGCTATGTTTCGGTAGTGATCGGATCAAACGTGATGGTTTATTCGATACCGTAGCCGACAGTTTGGCTCAATTTAACATCAGCTATGTGGAATGTGGGGGAATCGTCAGCAATCCGATCATGGCCAAAGTCTATGAAGGGGTACAGCTGGCTAAAACCGAAAAAGTTGATGCCATCTTAAGTGTCGGCGGCGGCTCCGTTCTGGACAGTTCAAAAGCCATTGCCGCCGGAGCCTTATATGAAGGGGATACCTGGGATCTTTTCATCAGAAAAGGAACCATCGAAGCGGCTTTGCCTATTTTTGACATTTTGACGATGGCGGCCACCGGCAGCGAAATGAATTGTGGCGCGGTCGTGACTAATGAAAAAACCCAACAAAAATATTCAATCAACTCTCAACATACGTATCCGATTGTATCGATCATCAACCCGGTATTGATGCAGTCTGTTTCTAATGATTATTTGGTTTATTCGGCCGCTGATATTATTGCTCATTCTATCGAAGGTTATTTCACGGCATCGATTCATCCGCACTTCCAATCACGGCTGGTGGAATCCATCATTAAAACCGTTATGGAAACCACTGAGATCCTACTCCGCGATCCCAAAGACTATACGGCACGTGCCGAATTTGCCTGGGCATCCACACAAGCCTTAAACGGCCTAACCTATTCAGGAACAGCAGGATCGAGTTATCCGAATCACATGATCGAACATTCACTATCCGCTATCTATAATGTGCCTCACGGTGGAGGGTTATCGGTGATTATTCCCGCTTGGATGAAATGGTATCATCCTCAAAACCCTGAACAGTTTGCCCGTTTTGCGAAAGAAATCTTCAATCTGGAAACAGCTGAAGAAGGCATTGCAGCATTAGAAAACTGGTTTAACAAGGTTGGAACCCCAACTCGATTAGGTCAGTTCGCTATTCCGGCAAGTGACTTGGAAAAAATCACCCGCAATGTATTGGGGAACGCCGAATACTTCGGCATTGGCACAATCTATACCGAGGATGTGATTACGACCATATTAAACAACGCATTCTAAGGTCTGTTGATCTGTTAGGATTGAATTGGCTTCAAATTAAACCTTATTTGGACCAAGGGCGGCCATGTGACGTGTAGCATACTCCATCAATCATGGCCTAGCCTTACTATCGTGACAACCAAGTCACCAGATCGCTTAGCTCTGCGGCACTCACCTGATGCCCCATTCCTGGGTAATAACAACTCTCGACCGTGACGGACTGTTGTTGCAGACAAGTCACCGCCTGATGGGCATATTGCACATCAATCACCGGATCCTGTTGTCCATGCAAAAATAAAAAACGGGGTGGATGAACCAGCGTTTGGGGTAACGCGGCAAAACGCCCAGATAGTGACACAATACGACCGGCCAACGCAGTAGTCTGCTGTTTGGCTGACTCCAGTGCCATAATAGCACCTTGAGAAAAGCCAATCAGCGTGGTTTGGGATGCGTCCACCTGAGTCTGTTGCTGCCAATATTGGATCATCTGTTCAAATCGACCCATTGTAGCCGCAATGCGTGCCGGTCGATTCGCCTCGGTGACCCCTTGCACCGAAAACCACTGAAAACCACTCCCCAAATCACAGGGATCAGGACTATTCACGGCGATTACGGCTGAGTCTGGAAATTCGTGAGCTAAATACTCACCAATTTCCTGCATACCACGAGCGTTGGCACCAACACCATGCAAAAGCAGGATTAACCCGGAAGCCACTACGGGCTGCTGAACAACTATCGATTGTGTCATCGTTTATTTCCGTAAACTCATTGAATGAAAATATCGTAACACGCCCCATCAGCCAGACCTGCTCTCTTCTGTTAAACACTGATTTAAATAAATCGACATTCGCCCATACGCTGAGCATAAAAAAACGCCGTAAAACGGCGTTTAGTTACTAAAAGCCATGCCCATAGGGAAACTATGGATTACTGTTTCCCATTGAATCAGAACCGTTGTCTGATGATGCCGGCGCGGCTGAGTTATCCATACCTGAATCCGATGAATGTTCCGTTTCTGATGAAGCCGCAGGAGCCGGCTGACTGCTACTCTGTGCTGATGTTTGTGGATCTGCATCTTTATCATTACATGCAGCCAGCGATAAAGCAGCCACGATCGCAATAGCAGGTAATGCCAGTTTTTTCATGTTCATGATATTCCCCTGAAATAACGGATTTGAACGCTGTAACAATTTTGCACACCATCCGGCACTCGCCAGAGCGTGCAATAGCGAGCACTCACGATACCGGATTATGGCAATCACACAATATCGACTTAAACCAATCCGCTATAGACAAACCACCATAGGCTAAGAAAATAGTTTTTGTCACCTGAACAAATCTCTATAGAAATAGCCCGAGTCTTGGTCTAGAACATAAACATAATGAATTGATAATATTATAATTTTTTAAATAAATATAAAATTCTGTAGGAGGATTTTCCGCGGCTGCCAGATAAAACAACCGTCTCAGGACTCTCTAAGCGCATCATTTCAATCGAAATTATCCTACGTCGCTCTCGTTTTTTATTGGATCATTACCCCTCATTTATCTGCCAACAAGATACGTCATCACACATCGATGCAACACGTTAATAAATAAAAAGATCTGATACGGGAATTTTTTTAAGCAAAATGGGACTAATAAAGTAATAACCATTGCCGATAATAACTAAGTCTGAGGACTTTTAGACTAAACTGATTCCTAGAAGTTATCGATCTGTGTAGATTGAATTTTGTTCAATACCCTATGTTGAACAAGATACTAATTCACCCGAACATCGATCAACAGCCCTAGCTGATTCATGATTTTGTCATATTAGATCGGCATACTGCGGTGCAAAAACCGTCTCGGAGGAGAGCCTATTGATGTCTCACGTAAGGAATACGACACTCATTATTGAACACCAACAATGGACTGATGCAGATCAACATCATTGGCAACAATTACAGAATAAGGCAAAAGCTTGTCAAATCCAGCTCGATGGCCTGTGGTTAAGCTCTTGCGGATTGACGCCTCTTCAAGGCTCCCAACCCACCATCACCTTAAGCTCGCGCAGTGATGCCAACGGGATCTGGCATTTTGCCATCCGCTCGGCACTCACAGAACAGCTGATTCTAATTTCAGAGACGATGACGTTAGATGATGGCGCATTATGGGAATTTATTCAGGCCCCTAGTACGGCCAGCTATACGCTGCCAGGGGATCCCCACCATAATGGCCCGATTCCCCGTATCACTCAATCGTTACTCCAGGGAAATTATCAGCCAATATTGCGTCGTTATGCCCTGTTTCGGGTGAATCGATATTGGCTCAATCACAGCCAAATGCAGCAACCCGCATTGCAAGCTTCCAATAACTGGTATGGTCGCCTTAAATCCGGCTGGGACTACTGTTCAACGGCACTCAATCATTTCTTTTAACCCTGCTATAGCAGGGTTATTTCCCTCGGGAAAACACAATTTAACGTTTGGGAAGGCCCCGCCCCATAGACTTCGATTTTGTGGTTATTGAAGAGTCCCAATTTAGCCATCAAAACCACGCATTTGATCGCCAAAAAACACCTAAAATTGTTCAATATGTGAGCTATTTCTCGATAAAACAACCGTCCCCATCTATGCTTATGGCTAAATCTGTCTGAAATGGGAGCGCAAATGCTACAGGTTCCTAAAATAGTCACCGATAACGCGATCATTACTATTTTAAAACCTGATCGGGCTGATTTAGTGCTAGATTTTTACTCCCGTAATCAGGACTTCTTCAAACCCTGGTCGCCGATTCGTGAAGATAAATTTTTTACGCTACCTTACTGGCAGCAGCGTATGGAGCAAGCCTATCAACAATTTTTAGATGATCAGGCCCTTTATTTCGTCGCACTGACCCCGGATGAATCCAGCATCGCTGCCATTGCAAATTTCTCAGCGATCATCGAGGGGGCTTTTAAAGGCTGCTATCTGCGTTTTGCTATCGATAAAAATCGAGAAGGGCAAGGTCTGATGCAGGAGGTCTTATGCCATACTCTCAATTATGTTTTCTGCGAACTAGACCTACACCGGGTGATGGCCAACTATCCACCAACGAATATCCGGGCCCAAAAACTGCTGACCCGATTGGGGTTTAAACCAGAGGGACTCGCGCGATCTTATATGAAAATCAACGGCACATGGCAAGATCACCATTTAAGTTCACTGACCAATCCACTCCATATTCACGACTGAGCCGTTTTCCATAATCGCGCCAAATTCTCCGCACATATTTTCAAATCTGCTTCGGCAGATTGCAAAACATTCGCTAAAGAATCGACCCGATTGATACAGCTAAAAACCGCACTGATCCCCTGCTCATATAACTTCTCATAATCCTTACCCAGCGATCCCCCAATGGCTATCACGGCAATGCCTTGTTGACGAGCCCGCCGAGCCACGCCTATTGGCGTTTTACCCGCAACGGATTGACCATCCAGTCGCCCTTCACCCGTAATGATCAGTTGAGCCCCCTGGATCCGTGAATCAAAATCCATGGCATCCATCACCAAATCAATACCCGTTTTCATTCTGGCATTGAGGACTCCACTCAATGCCGCCCCAAGACCTCCGGCAGCGCCCCCTCCCGGAATAGACAATAACTCAATCCCATGTTGCTGCTGCATACATTTGGCATAATGTAATAGTGCTTGATCCAGCTCGACGATCATCTGATGATCGGCCCCTTTTTGTGGACCAAAGACCGCACTCGCTCCTTGCGGCCCACACAATAAATTATCCACATCACAGGCGACTTCCAGCATCACCTGAGACAACCGAGGATCCAGCGAACTTAAATCAATATCGACGATGTCGATCAAAGCCGCTCCCCCTGCCGCAATCGGTTGGTGGTTGGCATCTAAAAACCGTGCCCCTAATGCTTGCAACATCCCAACCCCACCATCATTGGAAGCGCTTCCGCCCAAACCGATCAGGATCCGGGACACCTCATGATCCAAGGCTTGCAGAATTAATTCACCGACGCCATAACTGGTCGTCAATTTTGGATTTCTCAACGTCGGTGCCAGTTGCTCTAAACCGCAAGCTGCCGCCACTTCAATCACGGCCGTTTGGCCATCATCAATAAACCCTAAAAAGCTATCGACCAGCGTCATTCGAGAACCGTGCACCTGACAGCGAGCCACGGTTCCATGTGCCGAGGAAACTAGTGCGACAACCGTTCCTTCTCCCCCATCAGCCAACGGAACGGCCGAATAGTCCGCATCAGGAAAAATAACGGAAAAGCCGTCAATAATGGCTCGGGCCGCATGCATGGCAGATAAGCTTTCTTTAAATGAATCAGGGGCCACTACTATTTTCATATTCGCGCTTCCTTAGTCATCGATATCAATGGCATTCACCGTGTTCACCACTCTATCATCAGTTTGGCAAATTTTGCTTAAAAAGCGAACTTTCCGCCGGATATAAATCGAGTTTAAGTCACTGAAATTCTGTTTTTCCCAGATTATTTTTCTGTTATGTTATAACGACACAAAAACTAAGAATGATTCACCGCATGCGCATTTTTCTGATGCTGTTACTGTCGGCCTGGTCACTGACCCTTCAGGCCCATCCACATTCATGGATTGAACAGCAAACCACCCTCATCGGGGACGAACAGCATATAACTCAGCTAAAAATGCGCTGGTCATTCGATAAGATCACCACCGCCTATACCTTGGAAGGGGAAGATTTAAAAGGTGCACAACGGGCGAAAACCCTAAAAAAAGTAGCGGATCAGATTGCCGCCCACATGATGCCGGACCACTATTTTACCTATTTTTATCAAGACCAGACCCCTCTGCGTTACCATGTAGTCCGCCATGCGGATGCCGAACTCATCGATCATAAGCTGATCCTCGAGTTCACCATTACCCTATCTAAACCACAGCCTTATACGCAACACCCTCTCAAACTGATGATCTTCGATCCCAGTTATTATGTGGATATGTACTGGAACAACGCCGCCGATATCAAACTCACAGCGCCTGTAGCCAAACATTGCCAATCGCAGTTGCTCGAACCTCATCCCAGCCAGAAAGATATTAACTATGCCATGTCGATCCCAGCCGATGCCGATCCGGATTATCCACTGGGTCAACTATTTACCCAAAAACTGATATTACGGTGCCATCCATGAATACAGTACTGCTCAAACGAGCCGGAGCGCTTCTGGGATTACTACTATGCATTGCCATCGGTTGGCTAGTCTGGCCCCATCTACTGATCGCAGCCATGCAGGCCCAGCAAATACTCTATAGCCACTTTAATCAGTTACTTTTTTCAATCAACGAACATCAATGGCATGCCTTGAGTTCTTTAAGTCTACTCAGTTTTGCTTATGGTATTTTCCATGCTGTCGGTCCAGGTCACGGCAAAGTAGTCATGAGCAGCTATCTCGTCAGTCATCGGGAACAATTACGACGCAGTATTCTTTTGACCTTATTGGCCGCCATCGCTCAGGCGGTGTTTGCCATCACGGTCGTATCGCTGCTGCGTTTTGTCTATCTGCAAACCGCGCACCAAATCAATCAGAATGCCCTCACCCTCATCCATTTCAACAGTTTACTGATTATTGCTCTGGCACTCTGGTTTGGTTATAAAGCCTATAAAATAATCTACCCGCAGCCGATACACTATCGAACCTTTAAAGCCATCCCGCCCCAGCCGCTTTTAACCCGCCCTAGCTCAGGAACAACCTGTGGCTGTGGTCATCATCACTTTATCGATGACACCCACTTAAACTCGCTGCAACATTGGCGTGATTATCTGGCGTTAATTGCCAGTATCGGAGCCCGACCTTGCTCGGGGGCATTATTTTTACTCAGCGTTTGTGCCTTGCTCGGAATTTACTGGGTCGGGATCATCTGTACATTCATCATGGCTCTGGGAACCGGGATCACGACATCCGCGATCGCATCCCTGACGGTGAGTGCCCGGCAATGGTTTTTAAAGCTGTATCCCAATCATCGACCGAATCGCTATCTCCAAGCAGCGCCGATGATAGGCAGTGCCCTGCTATTGCTGGTGATTGGAATTGTGCTTTATCAGATCCCGGTATGGCAGGGGATGCCCCACTTTCTTCGCCATTAATTCAACTTTATCGACGTTTGATGTTTTTTGCGCAAATAAGACGGCTTTCTGCTAGACTTCCCGCTTTGATGACCTGGGTGAGTCTACGGAGCCATAATGAGCGACAATATCAGTAATTTTTATCAACAAAGCAGTGAAGTCCGTTATCAACTAACGGTAGCAGCCATCCGCCGGACCGGTATGCTCTGGACCCTCAAAGATGAACAGGGCTGTATTATGGTCGCCAGTGATGAAGAATCATGTCTGCCGATCTTCCCGGATGAAGCGATTGCTCAAGCTTGGGCTACAGAAGAACACGCCCACTGCGAACCTCTGGCTATTGATATCGCAGCCTTTCTAGGCCGTTGGGTTCCCGGAATGACCCAAGATGGCTATCACCTGGCGGTTGGCCCCAGTCTGGATGCTGAAAGTTTAGTCGAGCATCCGGAAGATTTTGCCGAGATCCTAAATCAACGTAAATAGTTTAAAGCGAAGGAGACCGACATGGCCATTCAATGGTACCCGGGACATATGCATAAGGCTCAAAAGCAGATCCGAGAGGTGATGCCCAATGTGGATCTGGTGATCGAAGTGCTCGATGCCCGCATTCCTTATAGCAGTAATAATCCACTGGTCGAGGATCTCCGGGCGGGAAAACCCTGTTTAAAAATTCTAAATAAGAGTGATCTAGCCGATCCGCAGCGCACAGCCATTTGGGTGGATTATTTAGAGCAAACCCATGGGGTTCGGGCTCTGCCGATGTCCCAGCAAAAAGCAGCACAAATCCAAACCTTGCTGGAGCTTGCTCGCACCATGGTACCAGGGCGAGGAACAGCGGATAAACCAATCACCACTTTAATCTGTGGTATTCCCAATGTGGGCAAATCCACGCTTATTAATACGCTGGCCGGACGCATCATTGCCAAAACCGGGAATGAACCGGCCGTCACCAAAGCCCAACAGAAGATCCGGCTGGAAGGCTATATTACTCTGCTCGATACTCCCGGAATTCTCTGGCCCAAATTCGATAATGAAAACAGCGGCTATCGCTTAGCCGCAACCGGAGCCGTTAAAGATACGGCCATGAGCTATGATGATGTCGCGGCATTTACAGCAGAATATTTACTCGCTGAATATCCACAGTTACTACATGAACGCTATGGCTGGGAAACGCTCCCCCGAGATGAAATTGAATTGCTGGAAATGCTCGGTCAGCAGCGTGGCTGTCTGGTACGTGGCGGACATGTCGATTTTACCAAAGTCGCCACAATCTTACTCAATGAGCTCCGTGACGGCACGTTGGGGTTAATCACGCTGGAAATGCCCGAACAAGTCGCTGAAGAAGAGCAACATTTTGCAGCGCTTCAGGCCGAAAAAGAAGCCCGCAAAAAAACGCAGGAGCAACAACGTCAGGCGAAAGCCCGTAAACGCCGCAAATAATGTCATTCCCATACATGTTTAGACGAGCCAACCTCTGAAATATTTCTGTCATATTCACTGGTTATCCTTGCGCTCTATAAGGGGCTGTTGATCTTTCGTGATTACTTTTGCAGCAATTGAGCTTGATTGAAACAAAGCCATCGTTATGCCGTAGAGTCATTCTCCACCAACGATGTCTAACGCTAATCATTCAAGCCCAGATTGCCCCGCAAGTTCATTTAAATGCGTCTTGAGCTTTGTTGCGCCCTGTTGGCTTAACTCATTAAGTGTCGCAGATCGCATCGGGTTCAAAAAGCGTTTAAATTGCACAAAATTCAACCATGAACGTTCAACATTCCCAAGGAGCCGAAATTGGCAAAACTGGATATGTAGGGAAGTGGTTAATGTCCATCAAATATAAATTGGTAATTGCTGTCATTATTGTTCTGGCAGGGCTGTCGGTACTTCAGACCTATCTCCAATATCAGAGTTTTAACCGCAACGTTCGCCTGTCACTCATCACCCAATCGAAACAATTGTCTGCAACGGCAGCAACCCAGATGTCCATCTGGCTTCAAGATAAACTCACGACACTGGAATCGGTCACCCATCAGGATCCCACCGGACCTAGTTTTCAAAAAGAACTCTACCAAGCCCAAACGGCCGGAGGATTCTCCAGCGCTTATTACGGTAATGACGACGGTAAAATAGTCGTCGGGAATCCTGATGAAACGCTCCCTTACGGTTATGATCCTCGCAACCGGATCTGGTATGTCGGAGCGCAACAGGAAAGCCCTTATTTTTCAGATCCCTATATGGCCACTGATGGCCATTTGGTCATGACACTGGCGGTTAAAGCCGAAAATGGTGTGTTCTCGACCAATCTACCTTTGACCAGTTTGAAGACTCAGATGGATTCACTGAGCACGCACAATATTACCGCATTTATCGTCTCGAATGATGGCGTTATTTTGGTCTATCCCGATCCGGAAATGGTTGAACATACCATCGATGAGCTTAGCCCACAGCTGAGCGATGAAATCATTCAAAAGCATAGCCAATTATTTGCAGCCAATTTAGCTAAAGTGCCATCACTCGTTAGCTTTTACCCTATTCCACACACCAACTGGTCACTGGGGCTAAGTTTTAATAAAGAAGCCGCATTTGCGAGTGTCCATGAAAATTTAGTCGATGGATTAATCTATAATGGCGTCATGTTTTTAGTGGTCGTGATCGTGATCTATTTACTGATCATGAGCTCATTTCGTCCGCTGAAATCATTGCAACAAGCCATTGATGTGCTCGGTCAAGGAGATGCTGATCTCACCCAGCGCTTAAACATTAAACGCAAAGATGAAATTGGCCGTTTGAGCCGTAGTGTTGATATCTTTCTGGAACGCTTGCAACAATTACTGATCCAAGTTCGGCATCAGTCTGAAACGTTACTCACCCATACTTCGGCCGTGAATGCCAGCGCCGGTGACTCTTCCCATGCGGCTTCCAGCCAACAGCAACAAATTGAGCAAATGGCTCATGCCTTTACCGAAATCACTGAAGGCGCAGAACATGTGGCCGAACATGCCAATCAAACCAGCAGTGCCGTAGCAACTTCATTACAAGCTTGTCAGGCCGGGAAAAATATCATTGAACGGAACCAGCAACAAATATTAGATCTGGTCGAAAGACTTGAATCGACGGCCGATGGCGTGAGTGAAATCGAACGCAGCAGCGGACAGATTACCGACATTCTGGAAACCATTCAGGCCATTGCCGAACAGACGAATCTGTTGGCACTCAATGCCGCCATTGAAGCCGCCCGGGCTGGTGAGCATGGTCGAGGGTTTGCGGTCGTAGCCGATGAAGTCCGGAACCTCTCCTCTCGCACCCAGCAATCAACCGAGCAGATCCGTGAAGTCCTCATGACCTTAGTAGATAAAACCAATAAAACCGTACATTCAATGACCGATAGTCGAACTCAGGCGAACCAGAGTGTTAGTGAAGCCAGAGAAGCAACCGATGCCTTAGAGCATATCGAACAAACGATTACCAGTATTCAACAGATGTCACTACAGATAGCCAGCACAACCGAGCAACAACGCGTTTCGACCGTGAAACTGCGCGATCATACCCATGTGATTGAAAACGACTGTAGCAATCTGCATCGCCATGCCAATGACACCATTGATCAGGTCCGGACCCTACGACAAATTGCTCAGCACCTCGACCACGAAATGCAACAATTTATTTTATAAAACAGGTCATATCGTCTGCTACTTAGCTATATTGACCATATTTAGAGAACAACCCGATAGATTGATACAATTTCTTACAAGAAATCACTCAATTATAAAGCTGCATTGGCGATATCCTTAGTCACCAAATCACGTTAATAACTTTTTTATTATTAACGTGATACCAAACATTACTCATTCTTCTATTCATTTTTGAGCATCGACTAAGGATATGTTTCATATGTCCCTCAAACAAAAATTAACGCTCACGGTTATTATCGTGCTTGCGATTTTATCCACGGCACAAATCGCTGTAGAGACTCAGACCCAGCGCCAAAATGCGGTTCAGGCTCTAAATCAATCCTCACAGCGTATCGGACGAACCACCGCATTACAGCTGTCGAACTGGCTTGAGAACAAAATTCGGATCTTAAATACAGTCTCAACACTGGAACAAGATAACCATTTTGCCAAAGCCTTGTATCAAGGGCAGCGTTCCGGAGGATTCAGCCTAGTCTATTTTGGTCGAAATGATGGGGCTATGATCACCGGAGATCCAAACTACCATAAACCTGATGGATATGATCCCAGAGCTCGCCCTTGGTACCAACAAGCACTCACCCAGAATTTATATATCTCAACCCCGTACCATGATGCCGCCAGTGGCGACCTAGTACTGACATTATCCAAACGGATCAAAAATGGAGTGATAGCGACCGATTTATCCATATCTAGCATGGTCGAACAAATCCAATCACTCAGCAACACCGATCTACAAGCCTTCTTGGTGGATAATCAAGGGCAGATATTGGTTTATCCCGATGCCAGCTATGTCGGAAAACAACTCGGTCAGCTCAGTCCTCAACTTTCACTGCAAAATCTGACGGACGGCCAACTCACCGATGCCACCATGTCAGGCAACGCCGCAATGGTCCGTTTCATCTCCATTAAAAACTCGCCTTGGTACCTTGGCCTAAACTATAGCCAAAAAGCCGTATTAGCCGATGTGGATAAAAGTTACTGGCATTCGATTTTCTATGGCGTCTTCAGTTTTATCATCATCGCCCTGATCCTGTACGGGAGTATTTATCGAGCCTTTTTACCACTGGCTCGTTTAAATCGACGCATTCTGACATTGGGGGAAGGGACAGCCGATTTAACCCAACGATTAACCGATAAACGCACCGATGAAATCGGACAACTTTCCCAAGGATTTGACCGCGTGTTAGAGCGGCTGCATCACATGCTGCTGGCTATCCGGGAGAATACACAGCAGCTTGTCCAGACAGCCGACAGCAGCGCCCAGATGGCAGAACAATCACACCGCTCACTGAATCAGCAGCAGCAGGATGTAACCCAAGTAGCCACAGCACTACATGAAATGTCCGTCACCGCCAACGAAGTAGCGGCGCACGCCGAACAAACGGCACAAGCGGCCCAACGTTCATCAGAAAACAGTCTGCAAGGACGCGAACTGATGCAAAACAACCAGCAACAAATTACGAAACTGGCGGATTTACTGGAACATACCGCTCAGGGCGTCAAACAGCTGGATGATGATAGCCAAGCGATGACCAATATTCTGGCAACGATTCAGGATATCGCAGAACAAACCAACTTGTTGGCACTGAATGCAGCCATTGAAGCGGCCCGAGCCGGTGATCAAGGCCGAGGCTTTGCCGTCGTAGCCGATGAAGTTCGAACTCTCTCACAGCGGACTCAACAATCTACCGAAGCCATCCAACAAATGCTCAATCAGTTGGAACAAAATACGGAGCAAACCGTTACCACCATGCAGGAAAGCCGGAAACAAGCACAACAGAGTATTGAACAGGCTCGGCAAGCGACCCAAGCTTTAGATCAGATGACCCAATCGATCACCGAAATTAGTGATATGTCGACCCAAATTGCCAGTGCCGCCGAAGAGCAACGAGCTGTGACCGATGAAATCAGTCGCAATACTCAAGGCATTTCTGATGTTTCCGATGCACTCCAACAACAGTCGAATCAGGGATCCAGTCAGGCGCAGCAGCTTCACCAAATTGCCGCACAACTCCAACAACAGATTGGACAATTTATTCTTTAAAACAACTGGCTAGAGCCTGTTGATCTTGCATGGCTGAATGTTGTTTAAATGAACCCGTAGAGCCGCCTCTCTACGGGTTCTATCGGGCTCAGCTCTCTCAAGGCTCAATCTTGTCATCGATATATTTTCTGCGCTTAACGCCATTTCTTGTCTATATTGATAAGCATGTCTTTGTAATCGATTTCAAATTGCAATTGAATTAAAAATGAATGCTTTTCAGTAGATTAAATCTACAGAAACACCATATTGATCATTTTATAGATATGTGACCTAGATTCACTCGCTTTTCATGAAAACGCTTACAATAAAATGAAACAGGGCTGAACACAGGAACGACAGCATGACAGACATAGAGCAAGGTTTAAGTTTTATCGACATAATGGTCTTTGCCATTTATGTTGCAATTATTATCGGTGTAGGTCTCTGGGTATCCCGAGATAAAAAAGGGACTCAAAAAAGTACGGAAGATTATTTTCTGGCCGGGAAATCACTGCCCTGGTGGGCGGTGGGAGCTTCACTAATCGCCGCGAATATTTCGGCGGAACAATTTATCGGGATGTCCGGTTCGGGCTTTTCAATCGGCCTTGCCATCGCTTCTTATGAATGGATGGCCGCGCTGACGTTAATTATCGTGGGGAAATACTTTCTTCCCATCTTCATTCAAAAAGGCATCTATACCATTCCAGAGTTTGTCGAAAAACGCTTTAATAAACAATTGAAAACGATCTTAGCCGTATTCTGGATTGCGCTATACATTTTCGTCAACTTGACTTCCGTGTTGTATCTGGGTGGATTAGCACTGGAAACCATTCTGGGCGTTCCTCTCATGTATGCCGTGATTGGACTTGCATTATTCGCGCTGGTCTATTCCATCTATGGCGGTCTCTCCGCAGTTGTGTGGACTGACGTGATTCAGGTTTTCTTTTTGGTTCTTGGAGGATTCCTGACCACCTATCTGGCGGTAGGTTATATCGGTGGAGACAGTGGTTGGTTTGCGGGCTTATCCAAAATGATCGCAGCCGCTCCCGATCATTTCGTCATGATTCTTGACCAAAATAATCCGCAATATATGAATCTCCCCGGGATTGCCGTTCTCATCGGAGGGTTGTGGGTGGCAAACCTTTATTACTGGGGCTTTAACCAATATATCATCCAACGCACCCTTGCTGCCAAATCGGTTCCCGAAGCCCAGAAAGGCATTGTATTTGCCGCTTTTCTGAAAATGATTGTGCCCTTCTTAGTCGTTCTACCGGGGATTGCGGCTTACGTGATTACCAACGATCCGGATTTGATGGGTCACTTAAGTCATGTGGCAATGAATAATATGCCGAGTATTGCTCATGCGGATAAAGCCTACCCGTGGCTGACACAATTTTTGCCCGTCGGAGTTAAAGGCTTGGTATTTGCGGCATTAGCCGCTGCCATTGTCTCCTCTCTGGCCTCGATGCTCAACTCAACCGCGACCATCTTCACGATGGATATCTACAAAGAATACATCGCACCTAAATCCGGCGATTACAAACTGGTTAACGTTGGTCGTATCGCCGCAATCGTAGCGTTAATTATCGCCTGTTTCATCGCCCCATTATTGGGGAACATCGGTCAGGCATTCCAGTATATTCAAGAATACACCGGGTTAGTCAGCCCAGGGATTCTGGCGGTATTTTTACTGGGTTTATTCTGGAAAAAAACAACCAGCAAAGGGGCTATTATTGGCGTCATCGCGTCCATTCCATTTGCATTGTTCCTGAAATTTATGCCCCTGCATATGCCGTTTATGGACCAAATGCTCTACACCTTGTTGTTTACGCTGGCCGTCATTGCATTTACAAGCTTAAGCTCTTCTAAATACGATGATGACCCACATGGTATTGCATTAACGAATGAAGTCTTCGCTACCGAACGAGGATTCAATTTCGCCTCTTATGCCATTCTAATCGTGCTGGCCGTCCTATATGCACTCTTCTGGTAACTTATAACATCCTATATAAAAAGCCCGCAATGGGCTTTTTAAGGTCAGGAGGAGAATGAAATGAATGACACTTTACTTCCAAATGTCACCTCGTTTCTAAAATCAATATCCCCTTTTAATCAACTTCCGGATGAAGTCCTGGACGCCATCGCCTCAGAAGCCAGCATTCTTTATCTGGCCGCCCAAGATAGCCTGCCTATCGAACCAGAATCAAAACACTATCTTTATATTTTACGTTCGGGAGAAGTGGAACAACGCAACCCAGATGGAAGCCTGCGTTCTCGTTTAGGGACAAAAGACATTTTTGGCTTTAGTTTGCATCAATCCCAAGATCACCCGAGTTATCGGGTCAATGCCTTAAAAAATAGTTTGTTATATCGTTTTAATTATACTGAATTATTACGTGCAGTAGCGGACTACCCTCGCGTCAGTGAGCAACTTGCACTCAGTGCCAACCAACGTTTGAATTCATCTATAAACGTAAAATTTTCTGGCGAGAAAAGCCTGTTCTTTCAAAAAATCAGTACAGTAGCTAGCCACAATATTGTGGTTGCACCATCAGCGATGTCCATCAAAGAGGTGGCTTATCAGATGCGCCATGAGCACGCCTGTTCCTGTTGTGTCATTGTAGATCAGGAGCAATTGCAAGGCATGGTAACCGACAAAGATATGACCAAACGGGTCGTTGCCCTCGGGGTCGATACATCACAGCCCATTAGCACAATTATGACCCGGAGTCCGCATACGATTGCCCAGGATGAACTGGTGTTGTCCGCTATGCAGATGATGATGCAATATCAGATTCAGAACATCCCGGTATTAAACGATCAGCAACAAGTCATGGGAGTCATCACACCTCAACAATTAGTGCATAAGCATAGTATTCAGGCAGTATTTTTAATTGAAAAAATCACCCATTGTCAGTCACTGGACGAACTTGAAAAACAAGCGGTTGAACGACAGGCTATTTTTGAAGCTATGGCAGAAAGTGATCTCCCCGGTCAGGTTATCGGTCAGGTCATGAGCCTCATTTATGATACGTTTACACAGCAGTTATTAGGGATGGCAGAAACGGTTTTCGGGAAACCACCCTGTGACTACGTGTGGATTGCCGCCGGATCGCATGCCCGAAAAGAAATTCACTTAGCCTCTGATCAGGATAATGCCCTGATCTTGGATGATACCGCAACCGAGTCCGATCAGATGTTTTTCCACCACGTAGCGATGTATGTCTGCAAAGGGTTAGATCAATGTGGCTATGCGGTTTGTTCCGGACGCTTCATGGCAACCGTTGCACGCTGGTGTCAGCGCGTTGAAATTTGGCAGCATTACTATCGAAAGTGGGCGAAGAATCCAGAGTATGAAATGTTACTAAATCTGACGGTTTATCTCGATATCAGGCCCATCTACGGAAATCAGGCCCTATTTGAAAAAGTGGATCAATATCGTCTCCAGCAAGTCACTCACAATCATAAGCTGATGGCGGCACTCGTCCGTAACACGCTCCGAACTCGTCCTCCGCTTGGCATTTTTAATCATGTCGTTTTAGAAAAAAATGGCGCCAATCAGAACAAATTAAACATTAAGCGTTCGGCGATAGGATGTTTGGTGGATCTCGCCCGGATCTACACCCTGTATGAAGGTGGCGATCCACTCAATACCGAAGAACGGATCCAGTTTGCCAAAGATCAAGGCGTCATCAACGAGCAATCCGCCCTAGATTTATTAGGAACTTATCAATTTATCAATCAGTTACGTTATTCCCATCATTTGAAATGTTTACGCAATGGCGAGCCTGTTTCCAACTATTTAGATCCGAATCAATTTGGGAGTTTTGATCGTCAACACCTCAAAGATGCCTTTCGAATTATCAGTGGATTTCAGGATGCCATTAAAATGAAATTTGGATGCTGAGCATGCATTTCTGGCACAAGAGACAGATAAAAGCTCTCATAAAAAACCGACAGCAGTGGGCGACTCGCGAATTTCCCCGAGATCTACAAATATTGTTGAGTGAACCCCAGCTAACCCCAAAAACGAACATCAAGTCATTCGATATTCTGGCCTTGGATTTTGAAACGACAGGCTTCGATCCTGATAAAAATCATGTTATTAGCATGGGATGGGTCATCCTTCATCAAGGCATCATTGAACTCCAATTGGCACGTCATCTTCTCATTAACGAAACCTCTGAACCGGTTAATGAATCAGTTAAAATTCACCATTTGCTTCCACAAGAGCTGCATAATAAAGGCATTCATATTGCTTACGCCTACCAGCAACTTTTTAAAGCAATGGCCGGAAAACTCATCCTTGCACACGGTTCCGTGATTGAAAATGGCTATATTCAGCACTACATTCAACAACATTATGGAGTGTCTTCCTTTCCCATGCTCTGGCTCGATACGCTGAAAATAGAACAGTCTAAAGTTCAGCTATTTTCTCCCCCTCAAGATAAAAAAGACTGGCGATTAGCTGTCATCCGCGAACGGTACGGACTGCCCTCTTATCCCGCACATCATGCCTTAGTCGATGCCATCGCAACAGCTGAACTATTTCTGGCTCAAATGAAAGTGATGTTTGGAAACTGTGATATCTGTTTAGCCGATGTTCTGTCTTTATCAAACTAGCGTGAAGCCATTCAGCTCAACACCGAACCTTGCCCATGCCTCTAACTCTCGACAAAATAGGCGCAACAATTGCATTAATTGCCTTAGAGGATGGGACGGTCAATCAATTGAATAATTTATTCTTTAAATAACAAAAGAGTAAATAAAAGATGTTACATTAAATGTTCAAACGCTAGTGCCGATACCCAAAAGATCGGAATGAATAATAATAACCTCAAACAGAACAAGGCCTCAGACACAACTTTACCATGCGGATCATATTCGTCATGGCATTTGTCGGCATCTTAAAGAGTCATTAAAGGAATAGTGCATATGTCAATCAAACAAAAGCTTGTCTTGACTGTCGTGCTTGTACTCGCGGTATTAACCGCGATACAAATCACTACGGAGACATTTAACTTACGGCAAAATTTACAAAACACGCTCCAACGCCACACCATACAACTTGGCCACACCACTGCCAATCAGCTCAACAGCTGGTTACAGGAAAAAGTTCATATTCTTAAAACCATCAGTCAGTTTCCGCATGATGATCAGTTAAAGGCCAAACTGCGTCAGGCTCAGTTAACCGGGCAACTCACCCTAACCTACTATGCCTCCGAACAGGGAGAAATGCTGGTCGGTGACGATAGCTATAAGATCCCGGAAGGCTATGATCCCCGAGTTCGCCCTTGGTACCAGGATGTTCGGAAACAACCGATGCAAGGGATCTACTATCCAATGCCTTATGTCGATGCCAGTACCCATGAACTGGTGATGACCATCGGTCGAAAAGTTCCCAATGGGGTCTTCGCCATTGATCTATCCCTAGACAAAATGGTTCAGCTCATCAATGCACTCAGTAATGACACCACTCAGGCCTTTTTAGTCGATAAAACAGGGACGCTACTAGTTTATCCAGACCTTAAATTTGTTCTGAAACCCATCAGTCAAATCAGTCCTCAACTGAATGCAGAACACTTAGCACAGAGTACACAGCTTCAGGACGTGAATATTCAGGGCAAACCAAGTCTAGTGAGTTTCATCCCAGTTCCGGGAACAGAATGGTATTTGGGATTAAGCATCAACCGGCAATTAGCCTATGCCGAAGCCAACAGTCGTTTAATCCAATCCATTACCTTAGGCGTCATTAGCTTTCTTATCGTCGTTCTGGTTCTATACGGTGCCATTCAATTTGCATTTAAACCACTGAAAAAACTCCAACAAGCGGTTGATGATCTCGGGAGCGGAAACGCAGATCTCACCAAACGGATCCAACTGGAGCAAAATGATGAAATCGGCAAACTAGCCCAAAGCTTCAATGTGTTCATTGAACGGATCCATCAAATGCTCAAGGCGATCTATGGCGATGCCGAACAGTTAAATGAAAACGCCCGGCAAACAGCACAATCAATCGATCACTCACAAGAAGCGCTCACCCATCAGCAACAGGAAGTCACCCAGGTCGCTACCGCATTGCATCAAATGAGTGCAACGGCCAGTGATGTCGCAGCCAATGCGGAACAGGCCGCCCATGCGGCCCATGATTCAACTCAAGCGAGCGAGAAAGGCCGAGAGGTGATCCGAGCCAATCAACAACAGATTAAAACGCTGGCCGAACAGTTGGATATCACCGCACAGGGTGTACAACAGTTGGATGATGATAGTCAGGAGATTGCGACGATTCTCGGGACGATTCAAGATATTGCTGAACAAACCAACCTACTAGCTCTGAATGCTGCCATTGAAGCGGCCCGAGCCGGAGAACAGGGCCGTGGTTTTGCGGTCGTTGCCGATGAAGTGCGAAACCTGTCACAACGAACCCAGCACTCCACGGAAGAGATCCGGGAGATGTTGAAGAAACTAGCCACAAATACGCAATCGACCGTACAAACGATGCGCCAAAGCCGAGAAAAAGCCCAACACAGTGTCGACGATGCCCAAACAGCCGCCACCATGCTGGATGATATAACCCAATCCATTTTACAAATTAACGATATGGTCACCCAGATCTCCAGTGCCGCTGAAGAACAGCGAGCCGTTACCGAAGAGATCAGCCGTAATACTCAGGGGATTTCAGATGTATCCGATAACCTGCAACAACAGGCCACCGAAAGTACCGGGCAAGCACGTCAACTAGACGCCATTGCCAAACGACTGCATGACCAACTAAGTCAATTCATTCTGTAATTGGTATTCTTAAAGCTCCTTGCTAAAATGCTCAGCCATTAGCAAGGAGCTCCTAGCGTGAAATTAAATCCAGCCCAACAACAAGCCGTTGAATTTGTAACCGGCCCATGTCTGGTTTTAGCCGGTGCCGGGAGTGGCAAAACTCGGGTGATTACCCAAAAAATTGCACATCTCATTGAACGCTGTGGCTATTCTGGTCGCCATATTGCGGCGGTGACGTTTACCAACAAAGCCGCTCGGGAAATGGCTGAACGTGTTCGGCAAACACTAGGCCGACAAAAAGCTCGGGGCTTAACGATTTCCACCTTTCATACATTGGGCTTGGAAATCATCAAACGCGAACATCAAGCCCTGAATCTGAAGCCTAATTTCTCGTTATTTGATGATCATGACCAGATGGCTTTGCTCAAAGAACTCAGTGAAACACAGCTACAGGGCGATAAAGATCTCCTACGCCAGTTGCAGCAGCAAATTAGCCGTTGGAAAAACGACCTACGTCTTCCAGAACAACTGCCTGCGCAGGGCAGCGAGAAAGAACAGCTCTTTGCCGAATTATATCGTCGTTATCAGCGTCAACTTACGGCCTACAATGCGCTCGACTTTGATGATCTGATCCTGATGCCAACCCTGCTCTTACGCCTGAATGAACAGGTTCGGCAACGCTGGCAAAATAAGATCCGTTACCTGTTGGTCGACGAATATCAAGACACCAATACCAGTCAATATCAGCTTATCCGATTATTAGTCGGAGAACGGGCCTTTTTCACGGTCGTGGGAGATGATGATCAATCCATCTACTCCTGGCGAGGAGCTAATCCGCAAAACCTATCTCTTCTGCAACAGGATTTTCCCCAGCTACGAGTGATCAAACTGGAGCAGAACTATCGTTCAACCCAGCGGATTTTAAAATGTGCCAATATTTTAATTGAGAATAACGAGCATCTATTTGATAAACGGCTTTTTTCAGAATTGAACCACGGCGAACCACTCAAAGTATTGATCGCCAAAAATGAGGAACAGGAAGCGGAACGCGTCATTGCCGAACTGATGGGTCACCGCTTTATCAATCGAACTCAATACCGAGACTATGCCGTTTTATACCGAGGGAATCATCAATCTCGATTACTTGAAAAAGCCTTGATGACCAATCGGATCCCCTACCGAATCAGTGGTGGGCAGTCCTTTTTCTCACGCGCAGAAATCAAGGATTTGATGGCCTATTTAAGACTGCTGGTCAATCCAGATGACGATAGCGCCCTGCTGCGGATCATTAATGTTCCCCGCCGGGAAATCGGTCCGGTCACGCTAGAAAAAATCGGTCATTTTGCCAATGAACGTCATATCAGCCTGTATCAGGCCGCCTGTGATGAAAACCTGCAACAACAGTTAAGTGGCCGGGGCAAACAAGCCGTCGAATTCTTTTTCCGCTGGCTAGTCGAACTCTCGGATCGTGCGATGCGAGGCAATACGCAAGAAGCCGTCCGCGATCTGATTCGAGATATCCATTATGAAGACTGGCTTTATGAAACCAGCCCAAGCGCCAAAGCGGCCGAAATGCGGATGCAGAATATATCTCAATTATTTAAATGGGTCAGCGATATGCTCGAAGGGGATGCGGATCAAGATCCCATGACTTTAACTGAAGTCGTCAACCGACTGATCCTGCGGGATATGATGGAACGGGGTGAAGATGACGCTGATACCGATCAGGTCCAGCTGATGACACTGCATGCCTCCAAAGGACTTGAATTTCCCTATGTCTATCTTATCGGTATGGAAGAGGGTCTACTCCCCCATCAAACTTCCATTGATGAAGACAATATCGAAGAAGAACGGCGTCTGGCCTATGTGGGTATTACCCGGGCCCAGCAGGAACTCACGTTTACACTCACCCGAGAACGTCGCCAGTTTGGAGAAGTGACCCGACCGGAACCCAGTCGCTTTTTGATGGAACTGCCTCAGGATGACCTTCAGTGGGGCAACCGCCCTAACGAACAAACGCCCCAACAGCGTCAACAAAAAGGATTGGCCGGTGTGGCCGCCCTCCGCGAAATGCTGGCTAAAAAAGAATAACGGGCTATCACTGACTGGGATAGCCCCCTAAATATGTGTAAGATAGGGTTCCAATGGAGATGGCATTCCTCCATAACCGCCTTTTCGGCTGATGATGCCTGCCTACTGTCGCGCACTAACGCGATCGGTCTTCGAATAAAAATGATCCAGAGGTCTTATGTTATCGACATTGATTGCCGTCTTCATTGGCGGCGGCTGCGGCAGTATGCTGCGTTGGTTTATCAGCCTGAAACTTAATCCAGTCACTGGAACCCTGCCATTGGGCACCCTCGCCGTCAATATGCTGGGGGCCTTTATCATCGCGATTGGGATGACATTTTTCGCTAAAATGCCACAGCTAGATCCGGCCTGGAAACTGATGATCACTACCGGTTTTTGCGGGGGCTTAACGACTTTTTCCACCTTTACGGCAGAAACGTTATCTTTAATTCAACTCGGGAAAATGATGGCGGCCATCAGTAATATCTTGCTGAACCTAGCCGGTTCGATGGTGATGGCTTCATTAGCTTTCGGTTTAATGGCTTGGCTAATGGCCAAATAACCTTCTCAAAGCAGCAACTCATCCTGGTGCTGCGTTTTAGGTTTCGAGCTCAAAAAGCTGAAGAGTGGCCATAAAAAACGCACTGATTCGGCAAAATCAGTGCGTAAAACTATAGTCACTATAGTGGAGCTTTAAGAGCCAATCAATTTAAATTATCACGATCACACATCGTGGTCGCTCAGATATTTCTAACCTGAGCCACGGGTTTATTATATCCATGAGCAGGGGCGGATATCTGTGAGCAACCACTTACTTTTGTGGCTTAAAATCGTGACCGAATGCGATCATTTTGCGGAATTTTGGCAATAATATCAGCCCACGGCAGGCTCTGATCGCCAATACCGATGAAATCTGGATTCAACAGCGATTCATGGCGATTAAAACTCATCGGCTGCAGATTCAGATCTAGCAAAACGCCGCCCGCTTCCCGTAGAATCACCTGAGGAGCACCGATATCCCATTCTCCGGTAGGCCCTAACCGAATGTAGCAGTCGGCTTGCCCTTCGGCCACTAGGCAACTTTTTAAACTGGCACTTCCCAAAGGGATCAATGAATAATTAAAATCTGGATTAAGGATCCGTCTTAATTTCTGTTCTTTCTGAACCCGGCTCACGGCAATCGAAATCAGATCAGGTGCTCGCTGATAATGAGTACAAGAAATCGGCTGTGCGCTTGCCATTCCCTGTCGTTTATAAGCCCCTTGGCCTTTGATTGCAAAGTAACAAACATCCGAAACCGGAGCATAAACCAGCCCTAAGACAGGTTCCCCCTGATCAATCAGGGCAATCATCGTTGAAAAATCACCAGTTCCAGAAACAAATTCCTGAGTTCCATCCATGGGATCCACCAGCCAGTACCGCTGCCACTGCTGGCGCTCCTGCAAGTGAATATCCGCCTGTTCTTCCGACAATACCGGGTATTCTGGCGTCAACTGTTGCAGTTGCTGCATAATAATCTGGTGAGCCGCATAATCAGCACTGGTCACGGGAGTATCATCAGCTTTGATCTCAGACTGATAACAACCACTTTGATACAATTCTAAAATAGCCTGACCGGCCTGGCGGGCAATCTTTTCGACCTGAGGCTGTAATAAATCCAACTGCTGCATGCCTTACCTCTGTTGTTGCCACCACTGATGAAAAAGAAATAACGCGGCAATGGTCCGGGCTTCACTAAACTGGGGCTGCTCCAATAATTCAAACGATTGCGCAATGGGGATACGTTCCACTTGCAACGGCTCCGGCTCATCTCCCTCCAATCGCGATGGATAAAGCCCCTGAGCGACAAAAATCTGCATTGAGCCACAAAAATAGCTGGGAGCGACCGTCAATTCCTTCAACAACGAGAGCTGCTGAGCCGCCATGCCGATCTCTTCCTGAAGTTCACGGTTGGCCGCCTGCGCTGTCGTTTCACCTGAATCAACAATGCCTTTAGGAAAGCTTAGCTCATAACGCTCACTGGCAGCCGCATATTCGCTCACCAAAAGTAGTTCATCGTTTTCTGTCACGGGAACCATCATCACGGCTCCCGAATTTCCCCCCAGCAAACGTTCATAAACACGCTGACTACCATTGGCAAATTCCAAATGCAGCGCTTCAACTGTAAAAAAACGACTCCGGGCAGAAATCTCTTTCCCCAGCAATTTAGGCAGGGTAGCCATATCACCTCATCACGCGATTATCATTCACTCTATGCTAACGCGTCCCATGTTTTTTTAAAGTAAAAGTTCACAAGGTTCGGTACGCATCCATCAATGTTAGCTATCGCTGGGACAGGGCTATGGGGTTAATTTCCCTGAACGTTCAAGATGATAGAAACCATCCTTACTCACCCGGAAATATTGTTTTACAACAGCCAGATAACTTTGAGGAAACTGAGCCGTAGGTTTGAAGTTCATCTGCCACTGCCAGCGATCCGGCGATAACCGCACGTTCCCATCAGCCGAAAACAACACCCCCCGATGCGTTAACTGAAATCGAGGCTCAGCGTTATCACATGTCAATTGTCCCTGCAGAGGGGATGGCTTTAAAGCCCCCAATGCCGATTGCAGCTGTGGGTCCTGCCAGCGAATTTGCCCCGTCAGTTTTCGACAGCCGGGCTCACTGGGCTGAAACTGAACATTTTGCAGCTGAATGATACCGCTTAATTGTACCGGCGGCTCATCTCTAAACAAATGTGACAGCAGCGCTGCAGCGGCTATTTGTGTGTTTACCTGCCGTATTTGCCAGCCCCAAGGCGTCAATACCCCTTGAGCCTGTCCTGACAGATCCCCATGAAAGGATAGATCAAACACAGCTCGACCACTGAGTAAAGCCCAGGGATGCAGCCGCCAGTGAACCTGCTCCAGGTGCCAATTCTGCCATTGCAATTGAGCCATTTGCCCCTGCATTAAAGAACCTTGGGGCCCTGAGATCCGAACCGATTCAGGAACAAACCAATGGACAAGTCGACTGCTGGGAGTATGTATTAGCAGTGTCAGCAGATAAACAACCACCGCAATTCCCCCGATCCCAAACTGCTTTTTCATATTCATCGCCCAAAACGCAGCCGAGAGACCTGCACGATACCACTCTCTTTATCCGCCTGAATATTAATCGTTTCGACTCGATATCCATGCTGTTGCTCCATCTGCGCCAGCCAGCTTAACAATGGATCAAAAGCAACCGGGGCGATCCAAACATTATAATGATCCTGTTGCTGCTGCAGTCGGGTCAGTGAAATGCCAAAATCTGTCGCACTCTGATTGGCCGTCTGCGAAAAAGTTGCGGTCGGCTGGGATGGTGCGCCATTCGACGCCACAACCTGATCCAGTCGATTTCCCTGCTGCTGAGCCCAAATCAAGATTTGTTGCTGCTGATCGATCGCTCGCCGAGCTTGCTGATCCAAATTCTGCAAGCGCTGCCATCCCTGCTGGTAAACGATCAAAATTAAAACCAATCCCCCTGCAATCCCTAAAATCCAGCGTTCCCGAAGTGAACGACCCTGCCACCACTGCTTCATGGTCTCTCCTTAATCGTTAACGTTGCATTCACATGATCGCCCTGACGGCTTTGAGCCCCACTTTGCACCAGCATCGGTCGGGCCGCTTTTGTAAACTGTTCAAAACTAGCGAATGATGGCGCGCTCACCTGTAACGTCATCGTATGACTGCTATCGTCATAATTCAGGCCATTGATTTTTAAATCCGGAAATTGTGAGAACACCGGTGTTAAGTGAGCCAACATCGATAACAGCCCATGCGAAACCCCCGAACTCCGGGAATGACGCATCGCCTGTCGCAAAGCTTGTTGGACATAAGCGGCCGCTGGCGGCTGCCGGTGATACACGCGTTGGTAAAGACTCGCTAACTGCTGCTCACCAGTCTTAACTTGCTGCTGCAACTGCCAGCTATGAGCCAACAGCTGAGCAACCGCTAAGACCACCACAAAAACAGCACTGGCCATAAACCAACGCCAGCGACGCCAGGAAAAACCACTGGCATGTTCCTGACGGTATGCCCCATGCAACAAATTGACTCGACTTTGCAACGCCCCGGTGACAAGGCTCTGTAATGGCAACTCAACGTCCATCGCTTGACGCTGCCATGAGGGATCAATCCGTTCTGCCGGAATATCACTGACCAACACCATCGAAGGTTCCCAGCTCATTTCCGAAAGAACTTTTTCCAGCCAGTGATCATCAATATATCCGCTCACACCATGCTGCTGGCGGATCAACCAACCGCCCCGATAGTGTAACAATGACACGGTCGATGGATCAGAATTGGGGAGAGCCAGATAATCTGGAAGCCAGCGCCCGGGCGCAATCCCTGCTTGTGAAAACTGCTGCAACCAACTTTCCATCCAGGAATGATCCACAATGGCGGCACTAAAAATGCCATCTTGGTAATCCAGCGATGTGATGTGAACCTGCTCCGGATCGCAGGCTAACTGATCTTCGAACAGATAGGTTAAATGAGACTGGATCTGCCGGTATTGAGTTCGAGTTAATGGAACCTGTAGCACACTGACCCGTTGCCCCGGAAGCAACACGATCACCTGCCGCTGCCGGGCCATTTCCTGCAAATGCACCAGTTGCTGTGCGTTTTCCAGCACACCGCTCCCCACCGTCTGCATCGTATCAGGAGACCAGCATAACCAATCCATCTCAGCCGAGAGGTCTGTCCCTAAATGAATAAGCAATACTTCCTTCAATCCCAATCTCCTAACGTGCGACGCACCACATGCATATTGGACACGCCGCGCCGGACGACCAGTGAATTCAATGAACTCACTTGTCCGTCTTCCGTCTGTGCCTGTAATTTCACTAAAAAATAACGACTGGTTGTCGTCATTGTTCTTAATACACCTTGCTCTAAACGCACTTTAGCCAGCTCAGGGCTCGCCATCATTTGTAGCACCCGCTGATATCCTTGATGAGGACGACGACGAATGACGGCCAGTGCGGCATGATGGTTGACATAACCATAAAACAACATTTCTAGTAGCGGTGCCTGCGCCTCTTGAATCGTATTAATATCAATCAGTAACCGTTCGGATGGCAAGACACACAGCAAGGGACTCACATTTCGATAGATCTCGGCACTGACCCCTTGCACTTCCCGCCACTGGGATTTACTCACCAAAGGGGCATCACTGGTTCGATAATGAGCATCGTGATAAGCCCGATCCTCAGCACCATAACTGATGGTATCTTGATCGCTATCCACCCAGTCCCGCGTCGCGGCAGCAATATCACGCGCTTGACTGGATGAAACCCCCTGGATCATCAGTAAGCGGGTAAACAACATCTGAACCATCGACTGGGCTCCCCGATTATTGGGCTGAGCCAGTGCATTTAAATTAAAACAGGTTCGCTGATCCACAATCTGGCCACGGAGCATACCGCCACTGACAGGCAACTGAATATGCTGACTGGCCCAATCCTGCGCCAACGACAATTCAGTCGAACGCTCCATATCATAACGCAGCACTCCAACCGCTAAGGCTTCCCCACTGAGCAATCGCTGCCAGTTATCTGATTGAGCCTGAACCTGGCTGACACGTTCAATATCCACACTTAAACGGTTACTCAACCGGCTCGTGATCAGGATCATCATCACGATGATCAACATCACGACCAATAATGCGACCCCTTGCTGCCGGGCGCGCCTATTCCAGCGTACTCGTCTCATCTTCCTGAGCCTGCATCATTTTTTCAACCGCCTGATAATCGGGAGTCAGTAAAAAGCTCCGTCGTAATTTGCCCACCCCTTTGATACTAAAAGTCACTTCAATAGCCTGAGGAAGCTGGTCATTACGATGCCAACGAGTTAACCATCCCCCCCCTTTTTCAAAAAAACGGAACTGCAACTGACTAACATCCGTCAATAACCGTTGCTGTTGCGGTAACTGGCCACTCACCGGATTCAAATGACGATAAAACTGGCGAATTAAAACACCATCTTCAACGATATACCCGACTCTTAAAACACCGGAGCGCTGCTCTTTCGCCTGAACATTTTTCCATCCCAGCCGAATCAGAGAAATGCCGCCCTGGTCACTTCCTAGCCACCCAGGGCCACCGGCAACACCTTGCAGCTTCATGCCTCGCAACGAAAGCATCGTGGCTTGATGAAAATCAGCCCCCATCAGTGCAAATGTGCGTTCCAATGCGGCCAATTGATCACTATGTCGACGGCTGACTAAAGCCGTATTGGTCAACCCTCTCAACATCTGGTACCCGCCCAGACTCAACATGGCAAAAACAACTAAAGCAATCAGCATTTCCAGCAAGGTAAAACCATGCTGCCGCGCCCTCGCACGACTCATGACTCAGAGCGTCCTAAATAGCTGACCCGGGTAATGATCGGATTCTGATCGGGTGACAATCGGATTTCCACCTGAAATGGAATCAACCAACGATTGGGCTGCCCGAGTACAATTCGCCAGTACCAAACACGTCCGGCCATCGTTACCTGTCCCTGAGACGCTTCTAACTTCGATTTCAACCGAGCATCAACCAGCACATTATCAGCGACCCAATCAGCAACCGCATTCCGCTCTAAATGACTTACATGCCCCAGATGCGCATTTCCAGCCTGAATCAGCGATAATCCGGCAATGGCCAACACCGCCATTGCGACAATCACTTCCAGCAGCGTAAATCCCCGATTATGCCTCATGAAGCGAGCCCGCGTTCTACAACCAGTTGCTGACGATCATCGACTGCAATCATCCAACGAACCCCTTGGATCACAACACTCAATTGGAAATCCGGCCAGATCCCATCCCCGTTGAAAAACAGCTGCATAGGCGGCATTGGGGGGTGTTTTACCTCAGACTTGAGCATCCCGGTTCCATCGCCCTCGGCGATTCGTTTCGTCGGTTTAGGCGGCGTCAGATCAATGGCTTTCCCATCAATTTGTAATGACAGTTGCAGCGGTCCATGCACAGGCTGAAAATGACCTTGTAACAATTGCCAACGCTGGTTGCGGTAGTCATAAAAACGATAGCCGTTATCCGTCAGATTCAACCCCAAAGGCTGCTGATTCAAAACGGCCTGATCCCGGGCAAAGCGCAGTTGTTCCGCCAGAAAACGAACCTTCTGTTCACTGGCTTGCTGAGTACTATTGGGCCCCATAGAATAAATAACGACCGAACTGCCGATCCCGATCAAGGCAATCACCAGTAATAATTCCAGCAATGTAAAACCGCGCTGAGAATGCATTATTTAATATTCCAATTCCCAATATCATCCTGCGTGCCTTCCTGACGATCCGGACCATCAGAAAAAACATCGATCGAGCCATGCTCACCGGGCGAATGCAACTGATAAGCCTGACCCCAAGGATCTTCCGGTAACCGACGAATATAACCTCCCTGCCGATAATTTTGCGGCAACGGCTCGATCTGAGGTTGAGTAACTAACGCCTGTAATCCTTGCTCGGTGGTGGGATACACATTGTTATCCAATTTATACATATCCAGTGCATTCTCCAGAGCCACAATATCGGCCAGTGCTTTTTTTTGGTCGGCTTTTTCTTTATTGCCCATCAGATTAGGGACGACCAGTGTCGCCATCAATCCGATGATCACAATCACGACCATTACTTCTAACAACGTAAATCCCCGACTACGACGATGTTGTTGTCTGCGCATCACTGATATTCCTCCATCGATCCATTAACCGATCATGTTGTTTAAAGCTAAGATAGGCTGAATAATCGCCATCACAATAAAGAGAACGATGGCGGCCATCGTTACAATCAACACTGGTTCAAAAATAGCCAGTGCAATAGAAACTCGATAACTGAATTCCCGATCCTGAAAATCAGCCGCACGTTCCAACATCTGTTCCAATTCGCCGGTTTGTTCCCCACTGGCAATCATCTGCAATAACATGGGAGAGAATAATCCGGTTTCGGAGAAAGTACTGAGCAGCGGATTCCCTTTCCGAACCGATTCGCTGGCAAAGATCAGTTTGGAACGGGCATACAGATTCGATAACACCTGACTGGCAATTTGCATCGCTTCAACGAGCGGCACGGCGCTAGCGGTTAAAATACTTAAAGTACGGGCAAAACGAGCCGTCTGCAATTCAGAAATCACACGCCCCATCACCGGCAAAGACAGACTCTGCCGATGCCAGCGCATGCGAATCGCCTCTTTTTTTAATGCACTGCGCACGGCCATAATCACAACCACAATCAACAGCGCCATCCACCAACCATTATTCCGAATACCATCACTCAGAATAATCAGGATCCGGGTCGAAAGCGGCAGTTCCTGCCCCATATGCACAAACTGCGCAATAATCTGCGGCACCACCGCGCTGAGCAGGATCACAATCACCGCCACCGAGACCACCACCAATACCGCTGGATAGATCATCGCCTGTAGGGTTTTCATTCGGATCTGTTGCCGTTGCTCAGTGTAATCAGCCAGACGATTCAACACTAAATCCAGATTCCCGGTCCGCTCACCCGCCGCCACCATCGCACGATACAAATCATCAAAAACCCGAGGAAAGCCGCTCATACTCTCCGAGAGTGAATATCCTTGAGCCACCTGGCTACGCAGCTCAAATAGTAAACCTTTCACATTATTTTTATTGGTCTGCTTTGCGACCGCCCGCAGCGCTTCTTCGACGGGTAATGCCGCAGCAATCAGCGTCGCCAGTTGCCGGGTTAACAAGGTTAAATCAGCACTTTTAATCCGCCGAACTCGTTTCCCTTGCTTTTGTTCGGTCGCTACTTTGGCTGAACTCGCCGCTTCAATAACCAGCGGCGTTAATCCTTGACTCCGTAGCTGAACTCGCACGGCTCGGGCTGATTCACCATCAACAACGCCTTTCTTTTTCCGACCCTGAGCATCAACCGCCTGATATTGATATGCCGCCATCAACGATCCTCGCGCGTCACGCGCAGCACTTCTGACAAACTGGTTTCACCGGCTAGGATCTTGGCCGTGCCATCACTAATAATCGGGGGATAATGACGACGAGCGATCTCCAGCATCTCCTGTTCACTCGCCCCTTCGTGGATCAACTCCCGCAATTTTTCATTCATCACAATCAGTTCATAGAGCCCCGTCCGTCCTTTAAAGCCCGTCTGATTACAATGCTCACATCCCCCCGCATCATAAACCTCATGGTGATGATATTCAGTGGCATCCAAATCCAGTGCTCGGCACTCTTTTTTAGTCAACTGATGAGGGACCCGGCAATGAGGACAAAGTACCCGCACCAATCGCTGAGCCAATACGGCCACCAATGACGACGCCAGTAGAAAAGGCTCAATTCCCATATCTCGTAGCCGAGTCACCGCCCCAATCGCCGTATTCGTATGCAAGGTAGAGAGCACTAAATGTCCGGTCAAACTGGCCTGAACCGCAATCTCTGCCGTTTCAAAATCTCGGATTTCACCAATCATGACCACGTCCGGATCCTGTCGCAAAATGGCGCGTAATCCCCGGGCAAACGTCATATCGACTTTACTGTTCACCTGAGTCTGACCAATCCCTTCAATGTTGTATTCAACCGGATCTTCGACGGTCAGAATATTGCGCTCCCGGGTATTAATGGCATGGATCCCCGCATACAGAGTGGTACTTTTCCCCGACCCGGTTGGTCCGGTCACCAAAATAATGCCATGCGGTTTGTGCAAGAGATCGAGTAGTTCTCGATACTGCTTGTCTTTCATCCCCAACGACTGCATGTCCAGCCGAGCCTGCTGTTTATCCAACAAACGCAAGACAACCCGTTCCCCAAAACTCGAAGGCATGGTCGAAACCCGTAAATCCACGGCTCGCCCGGCAATTCGAAGCGAAATACGGCCATCTTGAGGTAACCGTTTTTCCGCGATATCCAAACGCGCCATCACCTTAACCCGAGCGGTCAACAATGCCGCTAATTGCCGATTGGGCCGTAAAATTTCCCGCAACACGCCATCGATACGAAACCGAATCGACAAGGTTTTTTCGAAGGTTTCAATATGGATATCACTGGCCCCCTCTTTAATTGCTTCGCCCAACATGGCATTCAACAACCGGATAATCGGCGCATCATCATCGGATTCCAGCAGATCTTCATCATCATGAAACTCACCGGCCAGAGTGTAGAAATCCATTTCACTACCGAGATTCTCCATCAGTTGCCGGGCCTGTGAGGAGTCATTTTGATATAGCCGGGTCAGATGTTGTTCGAAAACATCTTGTGCGACCGTTTCCAGATGAAATGCTCCGCAGATTCGTTGTACTTCAGACAAAACACTGAAAGGGACCTTCGCTAAGGCAAAGAGCTGACCAGAGAGTGGATCAAAGACCGCCCCCATGTTTTTTGCAAAACCATAGGGGAGCCGTTGGGGCACTGTTGCCGCTTCTGCTGTCAATGAATCCGTCATAAAGACTTCCTATTCCTTCGCCGCCGGTGCCGTAGTCGTCACAGTCGATGAGTTCGAGTGATCATGCTTCATCTGATCTAAATATTTTTTCACCTCCGGCGGTAGCATTTCATCAGACAAATCCGTATTAAATGCAGGTAATGCCGGCGTTTTTTCATTAGGCATTAAATGAATCCCCATCTCCTGACGGTACAACTCCAATGCTCTGATTTGTGAGTATTTACGCGAACTCAAATCCTGCATGCTCGAACTATCACGAATAATCGACGGTTTAATGAAAATCATCAGATTTCGTTTCACCTGACTACTGGATGATGAGCGGAATAAAGCTCCCAGATAGGGGATATCACCCAGTAATGGGACTTTACTGACACTCTGTTCCACTTCATTATCAATCAAACCACTTAAAACAACCGTCTGACCACTATCCACCAACACCGTTGTATCTAACTGCCGTTTCGAAAATGTGACATCAACAGAGGTCTGTCCATTCACACCGGAAACTTCTTGCTGGATCTTAAGTTGTACGGCATTGCCCTCATTAATCTGTGGTGTCACCGTCAGCTTAATTCCCACTTCCTTACGCTCAACGGTCGTAAATGGATTGGAATTATCCGAGCTGGCAGTTGAACCGGTAATAATGGGCACTTCCTCACCCACCAAAAACGAAGCCTGCTGATTATCCAAAGTGGTAATCGACGGAGTCGCCAAAATATTATTTTTGGTATTGGTCCGGGATGCCTGAAACAAAGCTCCCCATCCCTGGTTATAAAAACCGACCAAAGCGCCCGATGCACTCGACAACGTATTGGCTAAATCACTGACATCTCCATCCGATGAAGTCGAGGTTGACGTTCCTGACGAAGAATAATCCGTCGAGGTCGTACTCTGGGCATTATAAATGCCTGCCGCGATACTACTAATCGAGATATTTGAACCGTTGGTATATTGAGTACCACCGGCAGGCGTCAACCACTGGATCCCAAGATTAGCTCCATCGTTATCGGCGACTTCAATAATCATCGCTTCGACGTGCACCTGAGCACGCCGGATATCCAATTGCTGGATCACTTTCGATAGCGAACGCATCGTCTCCGGTTTCGCCGTAATCACCAACGAATTAGTATCATCAAATGATTCGATAGAAAAATTCTGTCCCGATGCTCCCGATTGAGTCGTCCCTTTCGCTTTATTATCCTGCTGAACCAAGGTTTTACTCACACCCTGTAACACTTTCACCAAATCTTTAGCATGGGCATATTTCAGATAAAAAACCCGGGTATTGCCGTACGATTGCAACTCACTATCCAGCTGATTGACCAACCGGGCAATTCGTCCTCGAGCTTTAGGATTACCCGATACCAAAATACTATTGGTACGTTCATCGGCAACCACCGCCGGGATCAAGGCCTGAGGCTGATCTTTTTGATCGGTTTTATTGATAACCGAGTTCACCACCCGCACCATTTCATTGGCCGACGCATATTTCAGCCGCACAATGTCGATCTGCTTGTCATCCGCCTGATCGACTTGCCGAATAATATCAACCATTCGATTCACGACAGCGGCCCGCCCCGTAATCATCATCACGTTCGAAGGCGCATAATGAATGACGTTACCGCCTCCGTTACTATCATTCAGCTGACGTAAAATCGGCGTTAATTCTTTCACTGAGACATTATTCACCGGCACAATCCGCGTCACCATTTCATCCCCTTCTCCGGGATGTTTGGCCGAAGCTAAGTGAATCGCCGATGTTTTCGCATTCTGAACCGGAACAACCTTAATCACGCCATCCGGCATATCCACCGTAGCCAGCCCATACACCTCCAGCACATTCAGGAAAAACTGATAGTACTGGTGTTCATCGAGCATGTTATAGCTACGGACATTTACCTGACCATGAATCGAAGGATCGATAATGATCGTCTTATTGAGATTTCTCCCAATGGTATTAATAAACTCAGTGATCTCAGTTCCTTTGAAATTAGCAGAATATTCAGCGGCAAATACTGACATACTGCACAATAACCCAAACCCAACGGCAGCGGCGCGAAGGAACGATGTAATTCCCTTTGATTTCATTAAGATGGATTCTCCTCGGATGCAGGAGCGGGAAGGTTTACATTCACCGTCAGATGCACTCCCTGTCTGATTAATTCGACCTGATAACTGCTGTTTGCAGAAAAGTGACGATAAATTTTCACAATCTCACGAGTATCATTTAATGAATGACCATTGATTGCGATCGCCAAATCTCCTGGCTTAAACCCTAACTGATTAAATAACTGCGGATGAGGCCCAGGCTGTAGTTGATATCCTAATAGCCGTCCCTGATCCCGTTTTGGAATAATCTGAATAAATTGATTAAACTGCCCCGGATCGGCCAACAGCTGAGCCAGTTGCTGTGACACGAGCGGAGGATAACTCGATGTTGGCGTCGATATTCGGGGCAAAGCAGCCTGCCGATCCAGCTGGCTCTGTGGTAATTCCAGCCGTTCCTGATGTCCATCGCGTTGCAATACAATATAATAAGGATAAATGTGCAGAATTTTAGCCTGCGTCCCGTCGATGGTCTCTCCAACCCCATAGATATATTGCTGGCTGGCCCGGCTAATCACAGCCAGCGCTTTGTGTTCATCGGAACTATACATCACGCCAGTCAAACGAATCGGTAATTGGGTCGTGGGAGCATCAGCCTGCGCGCTAGCCGCTGATTGTGCTTTTCCAAACAGGTGCAGCTTTTTCAGCACGCTCAAATCAGGGGACGACGGTCCAGTCGCCGCAGGTACGGTTGCAACAGGCAGGGGATCGGATGCATCTGGCCACAGTTGCCAGGTGAGCAATGCCAGCTGATAACAACCGACCAACAGCAAAACTGTGGCCAACGAATGGCATACTACTGGCGGGACCGACGTGACCCTCTGCGAGATCGCCACTAATCTTTGACTAAATTCATTCATGAGTTTATCACGGGTACAACGCTTCCAGCGTTGGCTAAACGGAAAAATGGGCTTGTATCAACATAAAAGCTCATCTATTGATAGTTAAATTATTATCTATAATAAGCACTGCCGGAGTAATGTACAGCTAGACAACACGCTAATTATGTTGCCGATCCCACTTTTTTTATAGATTTTTTCTCGTGTCATAAGTTCCATTCATGCTGTAAAAAGCTGATATAATTACCCCTTGGCACATAATGACCAACTTAACATGACGCAACAATCCAACGTTCGTTTAGATAAATGGCTGTGGGCCGCTCGTTTTTTCAAAACCCGGGCGCTTGCCAGAGAGATGATTGCCGGAGGCAAAGTCCACTACAATCAACAACGTTGTAAGCCCAGTAAGATCGTCGAAGCCGGCGCGCTAATCAGCTTATGGCAAGGCAATGTACCAAGAGAAGTATTAGTCGTCCAGTTAAGTGATAAACGAGGTAGTGCACCTGTGGCTCAGACATTGTATCAGGAAACAGATGCAAGTCTGGCCAAGCGGACACTGATGGCTGAACAACAACGGCTGCAACCTAAACCGCTGGCTCCCGAACGTCGCCCAGATAAAAAACAGCGACGACAAATCCTCCAATTTAAACACCAACGATCAGGTGACTAATTCATGGCACAAAGTGATACTTTATACCGCTACCTGTTTGAAAACTATCAGGTTCGGGGTGAACTTGTTCAACTAGACCAAACGCTACAAACTATTTTAAATCAACAACACTACCCATCCCGGATCCGACAACTCCTCGCTGAAATGCTGGCCGCAACCAGCTTGCTCACAGCGACGCTAAAATTTGAAGGGGATATCACCGTTCAAATGCAGGGCCAAGGTCCGCTGCATTACATCGCTATTAACGGCAATCATCGCCAGCAAATGCGTGGGGTAGCGCGCTGGGATGAAACCCGCTTTGACGAGCATGCCTCTTTGGCCGATCTGATCGGAGAACAGGCTCGTTTGGTCATCACCATCACTCCGGCTAACGGTGAACGCTATCAGGGAATGGTCGCCTTAGATCCCTCTGGAATTGCGGCAAGTCTGGAACATTATTTTGCACAGTCAGAACAGTTACCCACTCGCATCTGGCTTTTTTATCAAGAAGATAAAACCCAGCCTTGCTGTGGCGGCATGCTGGTGCAACAACTGCCGGCCAATGGCAGTCAGGTGGTCGATGATTTTCAGCATGTTTGCGAATTAACGCATACCATGACCCATCAGGAATTTTTCACACTCCCGACCGAAGAATTGTTATATCGACTTTATCATCAGGAACAGGTGCAACTGTTTGAACCGCAACCGATCAGTTTCTCCTGTACTTGTTCCAAAGAGCGCTGCCAGTCCGCTCTATTTTCAATGGATGAAGAAGAACTGTTACAAATTTGTGAAGAACAAGGGGCTATCTCCATGCATTGTGAATTCTGCGGAACTCATTATCATTTTAATAAAGCCGATATCACCCGCTTATTTCATGGCTCACAATCGGACCCAATAGTACACTAGGTAATATTTGTAAAAAAAAGTGGGATAGATTTCCCACTTTTTTTACTTTTGTTCAAATTAATAACAGTTATTTGACATCTATCGCATCGATACTATCCGACTTAGCTACTCTATAAGAAACATATAGGACGTACCCAATATTTGCCTCCAAGCTAATGAGGAGACCTCTATGCTAGATATCACAAGGCCTGAAACTCCACTTGCCGAAGATCTTCGATCCTATGGCATTCATCATCCAACCGAAATCGTCCGAAACCCAAGCTTTGAGCAACTCTTTGTCGAAGAACTCAAACCTGATTTAGAAGGCTTTGAACGAGGTCGACTCACGGATACCGGTGCCGTGACGGTTGATACCGGCATCTTTACCGGACGCACACCTAAAGATAAATATCTCGTTAAAGATGCCACAACCGAAAACACAATGTGGTGGAACAATGATCGTTCTCCCAACGATAACAAACCCATCACCCAACAAATTTGGGATGAACTCAAACAGACCACACTTCAGGAGCTAGAAGGGCGTCGTTTATTTGTGATCGATACCTATTGTGGCGCTAATCCGGATTCACGGATGAAAGTCCGCTTTGTTACCGAAGTCGCCTGGCAGGCTCATTTTGTGACTAACATGTTTATTCGTCCGGATGCGTCGGAATTAGAAGAGTATCAACCTGATTTTGTGGTGCTCAATGCTTCTAAAGCCACCAACCCGAACTGGCAACGGCAGGGCCTTCATTCAGAAAACTATACCGTATTTAATCTGACCGAACGGATGCAGCTCATCGGCGGAACCTGGTATGGCGGCGAAATGAAAAAGGGGATTTTCGCCATCATGAACTACTATCTGCCCCAGCAAAATATTGCCGCGATGCATTGCAGTGCCAATGTCGGAGAAGACGGCGATGTAGCGATCTTTTTTGGCCTTTCCGGCACCGGGAAAACCACCCTCTCTACCGACCCCAAACGAGCCTTGATCGGGGATGACGAACATGGTTGGGACGACGATGGGGTCTTTAATTTTGAAGGGGGATGCTACGCCAAAACGATTCATCTTCGAGAAGAAGCCGAACCGGATATCTATCATGCCATCCGCAAAGATGCGCTGTTAGAAAATGTGGTCGTCGATGAAAATGGGCATATTGACTATGACGATGCTTCCAAAACCGAAAACACCCGGGTTTCCTACCCTATTTATCATATTGATAATATTGTAAAACCCATTTCAAAAGCCGGTCATGCAACCAAAGTAATCTTCTTAACTGCCGATGCCTTTGGAGTGCTGCCGCCGGTGGCTAAACTCACTCGGGAACAAGCGCAATATCACTTTTTGTCCGGTTTTACTGCCAAAGTCGCGGGTACAGAGTTAGGGGTAAAAGAACCGACACCGACTTTCTCAGCCTGTTTTGGCGCGGCATTTTTGACATTGCACCCAACCCAATACGCACAAGTTCTGGCTTATCGGATGGATCTTAGTCATGCGACCGCCTATCTGGTCAATACCGGCTGGAATGGATCTGGAAAACGTATTTCCATTGCGGATACCCGCGCCATTATTGATGCTATTTTAAATGGCGAAGTCGATCACTGTGACACTACTGAGTTACCCATATTCAATCTAGCGATGCCAACAGCGATCACCGGTATTAAAGATCCCCGAATTCTGGATCCACGGGCAACTTATGCTGATCCCGCACAATGGCAAACCAAAGCACTGGACTTAGCCGATCGGTTTATTAGAAATTTCGAACAATATACCGATACCGTCGCCGGCAAAGAACTGGAAAAAGCGGGTCCATCACGTTAAAAAATTTTATCAGCCCTCACAAAACCGCCGTATAAACGGCGGTTTTTCACATATGAACAAACGTTATGACCAGATATCCTGCTTATAGTGTCCGGCTACTTTTTCAAGTGAAGTCGCATCAAATTCCGGCTGTTTAATTCCTTGCTTACGTTGCGCTTCGTAATCCCGTAACACCATAAAGGCCACGGGAGCGAGGAAAATAATTGCGATTAAGTTCGTGGTTGCCATCAAGCCCATCGCAAAATCAGCAAACTCCCAAATAAAGGATAAGTTAGCCACCGAACCGGCCATCACCATCACTAATACAGCCATCCGTAGAATAAAAATCGCTGCTCGAGGATGCCCTTTAAACAGATAACCGATGTTAATTTCACCATAAGCGTAATTACCAATAATAGAGGTAAAGGCAAACAGGAAAATCGCCACGGCAATAAAATCAGAGCCAAACCAACCCAGATGCTCAGTCATGGCCTGTTGAGTCAGCACAATCCCTTCTACCGTTTGGCCACTGGCCATCAATTGTTCATACACGCCAGAAAGTAAAATGACCACAGCGGTACAAGTACAGATCACCAAGGTATCGACAAAGACCCCAAAGGCCTGAACCAACCCTTGAGCCGCCGGATGTTTCACGGTAGCAGTTGCAGCCACGTTAGGGGCTGACCCCATCCCGGCTTCGTTAGAAAACAGACCCCGTTTGATTCCATTTTCCATTGCGACTTTGACGGTAAAGCCGACGGTTCCGCCAATCGCGGGACCGAAACCGAATGCACTTTTAAAGATCAATGCAAACATAGCGGGAACCTGAGGTAAATTCACCAACAAAATATATAACGCAACTAACAGATAGGCTCCGGCCATAATCGGCACTACTTTTTCTGCCGTCCGAGCAACGGAGCGTACGCCTCCGCAGATAATAAGCGCCGTTAGGATCACCAAGACGACCCCAGTCACCCAAGTAGGAATACTAAATGCCGATAACATGCCCTGAGCGATGGTATTCGCCTGAGCCCCATTAAAGGCCAGCCCGTAGGCAAATAATAAGAAAATCGCAAATACAATACTCATCCAGCGATGACCTAAACCTCGCTCGATGTAATAGGCTGGACCACCACGAAATGATCCATCCTGATGGGGCTCTTTATAGACCTGAGCCAAGGTGGACTCAATAAATGCTGTGGCCAACCCCACTAATGCCGTCATCCACATCCAGAACACGGCGCCGGGGCCACCAACCCACAATGCGATAGCCACCCCAGCCAAATTGCCGGTCCCAACTCGGGAAGCCAACGAGGTAGCGAACGCCTGAAAGGCACTAATGCCTTTTTCACCAGCGGCACGTTTGCTGAACGTAATCCGCATCATATGACCCAGCAAACGAAACTGCATGAATCGAGTAAAACAAGTAAAGAGCAGTCCTGCACCCAACAACAGGTAAATTAAAATATAGCTCCAAATAAAATGACTGATCGGATCCATCACCACATGGATGGCACTCTCGATCTGTGAAACAAAATCCATACTTCTCCCTTATTTACTGCGTACCTGCTGTTACTTCTAGCTATTGAACTGGCTATGACAGGTTTTTTATATTCGATGTTATGTGGCATGCAAATACCTTTTCGGGGGGGAAGTTTACACGAAGAACCACCAAAACGTATAAAATTTAGGGAAATTATTCAAAATCAGATCATGTAAATTGCTATCAAATCCGTTAAAAATCTTTAAATAACAGGGGAAAAGGTGTAAATACCCGCCAAATAAACCAATTTGCACCAAAATGGCAGAATATCTCAAAATGGCTATTTTTTAGCCTAAAAATTCGGTTTCGCTCTCATAAAACGCAGCATTTTTAATCGCATGGCTATTTCTTAGACATAAAATACTCACTTTACTCAAACTTTTATCCACTCGACTCTTTTTAAAGCGCTAAAGTGCCAAATCTACACCTTTGTGCTGAATTTTTGACCGTTGGTTTTTACTGTCCCGAGTTGGAGTATCGAAAGAAGGGAAAACGAAATAGCGGTACATCATTGTGACCCAAAACCGATCAGTCACGCCTCCGCGTCAGGGATGAAGCGGAGGAGCCCCATGGAGGGGATACGTGTGATTTAAATATTCATAAAACCGGGGCAGACGTCAGTCGGCCCCTCGAAATGATAAAGCACTAAATAGACAAATGGGATGCACCGGCATTTTGAGTCAACCAGCTATCCAGATTTTGCGGTTCATGAAGCTGATAACTATAGGGGACCGACCAAGATAAGTTAGAGGTCGGCAGACTACAACCAGACAGATCTAAAGCCGATCCATTGAACGTCGAACCACTGTCAGAAAATGAGCTGTTATCTTTTTTAACCGAAACCACTTTGCACTGTTTCGAGGTTTTTAAATGGTCAATCATAAACGCATTATTTTCCGAACGGATCGACCCTTCGTAACCCAGCCCGAATGAATACATATAACGGTAAGTGGGATCCTTGTAGTCTCCTTTAAACACATTATTAAATGCGTGAACTTTACCAAAACGGACCCGCGGTGTGCGCTGCACGATATGATCAAAAATATTATCCACCAATGTGACTCGTAAATGACCGGCATCTTCACCACTATTACTTTGGCTATGGCCAATCAACATGGTTTTATTGTGATTTTTAAAGACTGAAAAGGATACAGTCACAAAGTCACTACCATGTTTGATATCCAATTCACCATCATGTTGAACATATTCTTCACCATTGACAGTTGAGTAATCGGCATCAGTAAATGAACCATCATCAAATGTCACATGGTCTACCCAGATATTTTTAGAATAGGTGACACTCATGCTATCCCATTCAGCATTCCAGCCATCACCTTCTTCATATTTAGGTGCAACATCCACCGGAGTTTCTATTTTAATATTACGAATAATCACATTATTGACATGTGACATAACCAATGAACCATTAATAAAGCCGGCATTGCTATCGACACCGATAATAGTTGTATTTGATGGGATTTTTAATTGTGAACGAGCTTTTTCATCATCAAAATTCTGATAGGATTGACCATTACTAATATCAATTGTACCGCGAATTTGAATAATACTCGGAGCATCTTCAGCCGCTTCTAATGCACTTTTAAAATCACTAATATTATCGACTAAATAGATATGGCTACTGGTCGCATCCCGGCCACCATATGTTCCACCATTCTGAGTAGCATAGCCGACGGCAGCACTCTCCAGTGCAACATTAGATACAAGAGAAGCCGCTGAAGCAAAACCTGTAGTCGAAATAAATAAGGCAGCCCCAACCGCCAAAGCTATACCGGAAGGGATCAATTGATATCGTTTATTCATAATATGTCCTTGTACTAATCAGAACTTCTATAAACAACTCTATCTGGGTTATTTAATCTGATAATATATATGTTAGTTAAATAAATTGAATTAGTTAATATACTAATTATTTTAATGGAACTAGTTTAATGAAAGTACTATCAAATGAATTAATAATAATATCAATTCAATTTTGAAAAAATGTTTCAATATGATACTTCGATCAAAAAAAGAAGGGATAGTGATAAGCCAGTTTTAACGCGCTTATCACTCTATCGTGTGTAAGATTAGATAACCTTCAATCCATGTTGCCGCAACGCCTGTGAACGACGTTTTTCGCTCCGTGAAATCAGCCACCAGGCCATGAATGCAGTTACAGCAACCACCAGAATAAACAAGGTTGCCAGTGCATTAATTTTCGGGCTGATCCCTAAACGAACACTGGAGAAGATCACCATAGGCAAAGTCGTTGAACTGGGGCCGGATACAAAACTGGCAATCACCACATCATCTAATGAGAGTGTAAAAGCCAACAACCAACCAGAAACCACTGCCGGCATCATCATAGGAAGAGTAATCGTAAAAAAGACTTTCAATGGGGTCGCCCCTAAATCCAGTGCCGCCTCCTCAACAGAGCGATCCAACTCCCGCAGCCGGGCACTGACAATCACGGTGACATAAGCGGTACACAACGTTACATGGGCAATCAAAATCGTCAGCATCCCACGTTGAGCCGGAAATCCCAGCCACTGTCCCATAAAAACAAACATCAGCAGCAACGATAATCCCATAATGACATCCGGCATCACTAAGGGGGCCGTGATCATTAATGCAAACCCATTCTCCCCTCGGAAACGCCCAATCCGGGCCAAAACAAAGGCCGCCATAATCCCAAAAATAGCCGCCAATGTCGCCGCCATCAAGGCGACCCGCAGACTCATCCAGACCGCGCCCATCAGCACATCATCATGCAACAATGCACCATACCACTTGAATGAAAACCCGGCCCAAACCGTCATCAACCGGGAACTGTTAAACGAATACAGAATGACATAGACCAGCGGCAAATAAAGGAACAATAGCCCGACGATAAGCCATAGCGTCCGCCAGATGGAACGTTGATTCATGCGACAAGCTCCCGGCGCTGATGACGATGAAACCACAAAATGGGCAAGATCAGCACAATTAACAAAATACAGGCCAGAGCCGAGGCAACCGGCCAATCCCGGTTGCTAAAGAACTCTTGCCATAAAACCTTCCCGATCAACAGACTAGATGGCCCACCTAACAGTTCAGGGATGACCACTTCACCAATAGCTGGAATACACACCAACATCACTCCCGCTAACACGCCTCCTCGAGTTAAAGGCACCACAACCTTCCAGAAGGTTTTCCAGGGTTTGGCCCCCAGATCGGCCGAAGCTTCTATTAACGAGGGATCTAATTTGCAAATCGAGCTATAGATGGGCAAGACCATGAATGGCAAGTACGCGTAAATAATTCCTATCTGCACGGCAAAATCGGTATATAACAGATGTAATGGTTGATCGATGATGCCCAGCCATAACAGGATATTATTGACCAGCCCATTATTTTTCAGGATCCCAATCCAGGCATAAATCCGCACCAAAAAGGAAACCCAACTCGGCAACACCACCAACAATAAAATTAATGAGCGATAACGACTGCGCACATGGGCAATCGCCCATGCCAGCGGATAGCTAATCAGCAGGCAGCCCAGAGTCGCCGTCACTGCAATCCGCAACGAGCTGAGCAGTGCCGAAAAATACAACGGGTCATCCCCCAATATCAGGTAATTGCCCAGATTGATCAATACCGTCAGATGGTCATCGGCGAACTCTGTTAAAGGCGTATAAGGCGGGATAGCCAGCCGTGCTTCAGACAGGCTGATCTTGAGCACCAGCGCAAACGGGATCAGAAAAAATAACAGCAGCCAACCATAAGGGATCCCGATTAAGGCCCGTCGTCCCAAATGCCGTGACCATTTCCGCCAGTTCATCATAGCATCAGTACCACGCTGTTATCCGCTTCCCAGCTCAGCCAGACCGGATCATCCCAAGTCGGCATATTGCGCCGTAACCGGGATATATTCTGCATACTGACAATAATCAATAACCCAGAATCGAGCCGAATATGATAGATCGATTCACTCCCAAGGTAGGCAATGTCTTCTACCATGCCAAATGCCACATTATAATTTTGCTCCGGCATACTAGTTTGCAGCAGCATTTTTTCCGGACGTACTGCGATCATCAGGGGAGATCCGGCATTTAATCCGGTCCCATGTTCTAATTCAATCGGATAATCCAGCTGCGGACAATGAATAATCGCATGATTACTTTGTTCGTCACGGACCTGTCCTTCAAAAATATTGGTGGCCCCTAAAAACTCAGCGCTATAGCGAGAATTCGGCTGCTCATAGATCTCTTCCGGAGTACCAATCTGAACAAATTCGCCTCGGTTCATGATCGCGATTCGTTCGGCCATCGTCATCGCTTCTTCCTGATCATGCGTGACCATCACACAGGTTACACCGACACTCTCGATAATATTGACCACTTCCAGCTGCATCTGAGAGCGCAGCTTTTTATCGAGGGCTCCCATCGGTTCATCGAGAAGCAATAACTTAGGACGTTTAGCCAGACTTCGAGCCAGTGCGACTCGCTGTCGCTGCCCTCCGGAAAGTTGATGCGGTTTACGGCGAGCATATTCTCGCATATGCACCAATTCCAGCATCTCATCGACACGATGACGGATTTCAGCACGGCTTAATCGATCTTGCTTGAGGCCATAGCCAATGTTATCCGCCACATTCATGTGCGGGAACAGGGCATAAGACTGAAACATCATATTGACTGGCCGTTCATACGGGGCCATATCATTCAGTCGTTGCCCGTCGAGAAGGATCTCGCCTTGTGACGGGACTTCAAAGCCGGCCAGCATCCGTAGCAGAGTGGATTTTCCACACCCGGAACCGCCCAACAGTGCAAATATTTCACCGCGATGAATCGTCAAATCGACATCGTCCACGGCGGCGATGCCATCAAATAACTTACTTAACCCCCGGATCTCCAGTAGCGGAGTCCGGGCTGCGGCCCGGGTAGCCGGTGGACGCGAAACTGCAGCCATGTGCATTCCCCCTAAAAAAAATGCCGCGCTGCAAAGCGCGGCAACAACTTAAATCATTCCACGGTTACTGACCCGTTTTAAACCGGGTCCAAGCTCGCGTACGTGACCGTTCACTACGCATCGATAGATTTTTAAATCCATACAGATGCTCCGATGCTTCCGCGGATGGGTAGATCCCTGGATCATTGGCAATTTCAGCATTGATGAGCTTTGTCGCTTTGGTATTCGGATTCGCATACCAGACAAAATCCGTCACCTTCGCAATCACTTCCGGCCGTAGCAAATAATTAATGAATTTTTCAGCATTTTCAGGATGTTTAGCGCCTTTCGGAATTGCCAGCATATCAAACCATACGCCCGCACCTTCTTTCGGGATCATATATTTAATATGCACGCCATTATTGGCTTGTTCGGCTCGTTCGGCCGCCATCATCACATCACCCGACCAGCCGATCGCGACACAAACATCACCGTTGGCCAAATCGTTAATATATTGAGAATTGTGGAAATAAGTGATCGAGGGCCGCAATTTCGCCATCAGTTCCGGCAGCGCACCACGCGTATACACTTTCGCATGATCACTGTTCGGATCCTGCCCCAGATAATTCAGCATTGCCGGGATCACTTCACTCGGCGCATCCAAAAAGGCAACACCGCACTGTTTAAGCTTAGCCACAACGGTCGGATCAAAGACCAACGACCAACTGTTCAACGGATAATCTTTACCTAGGATCTGCTTGATTTTATCCACGTTATAGCCAATCCCGGTGGTTCCCCACATATACGGAACCCCATACTGATTTCCGGGATCATAGGCTTGAATAAAAGAGAGTAACTTCGGATCCAAGTTTCCCCAGTTGGTTAACTTAGATTTATCTAACTTTTCATACACGCCGGCTTTAATCTGCCGACCAAAAAAATCCTGTGACGGAACCACAATATCAAACCCGGTATTACCCGAGAATAATTTGGCTTCTAGCATTTCATTAGAATCAAAGACGTCATAAACCACTTTAATACCAGTTTCTTTCTCAAATTCCGGGATGGTGTCTTCGGCGATGTATTCCGTCCAGTTATAAACATGCAGAACAGGTTCCTCGGCCTGAGCGACGTTCCATAGCATCGCCCCCAATAGAGCCAACCCACAGAGCAATTTATTTCGTTTCACCTGTATTCTCCTCTCAAGTCTGTCATGTGTTCGATCACATGGCTGACTTTTCATCACTCAAGCCGTCATGATAGCCCGATGAAAAATCGGCCGAATCATACCCATTTTTTGCGCAGCCCCCAAGCAAAAATTGCTAAATTTTCAGACAAAAATAAGCCCCTTGCATCAAGGACTATCAAAGGCCCTAAATCTCGCCTTAAGTCACAAAACAAAGAAGCCTTAAAACCACGTCAATCGTGAATTTATAAAAACTTATAGTCGACACTGTCTATTCCGACAAGCACTGCTATAATGCCAATCCGACCACCATATCGGACTTAGGAAGCGAATCATGACCAATCCGCTCTACCATCGGCACATTATCTCGATTGCCGATCTCAGTCGCCCCGAGCTGGAGCTCATTGTGGCGACCGCCGGCGAACTCAAAGCAACCCCCCGCCCTTCACTGTTAAAAAATAAAGTCATTGCCAGCTGTTTTTTTGAAGCCTCAACCCGAACCCGTTTATCATTTGAAACCGCCGTTCAACGCCTCGGCGGCAGCGTCATCGGCTTTGCGGATGGCAATAACACCTCTTTGGGAAAAAAAGGGGAAACATTAGCGGACTCCGTTCGCATCATCTCCTCTTACAGTGACGCATTTTTCATGCGCCACCCTCAGGAAGGCGCCGCACGACTAGCCAGTGAATTTTCCAATGTGCCGGTGATCAATGGCGGTGACGGCTCCAATCAACACCCAACTCAGACCTTACTTGATCTCTTCACTATTTATGAAACGCAAGGCACCCTAGAAGGCCTGAAAATCGCTTTTGTCGGCGATTTGAAATATGGACGAACTGTTCATTCCCTCGCGCAGGCTCTCTCCTTGTTCGGCTGTGAATTTCATTTCATCGCGCCGCCCGCGCTGGCCATGCCGGATTACCTAATTGAAGAACTGCATGAGAAAGGGATCCGCTACAGTTTTCACGAAAGCATCGAATCGATTGTCGATGAACTGGATATTTTATATATGACCCGGGTTCAGAAAGAGCGCTTTGATGAAACCGAATATCAGTATCTACGCTCCTGCTTTGTGTTAGATGCCAATATTTTAGGCCATGTCAAACCCAACCTAAAAGTGTTGCATCCACTGCCTCGGATCGATGAAATTGCCATGAATGTCGACAAGACCCCTTATGCCTATTATTTCGAGCAGGCTCAAAATGGCGTTTATGCACGTCAGGCACTGCTATCGCTGGTATTAACCAATGAATTCGGAGCTTGAGATGGATAAAAAATTACAGGTTGAAGCGATTGAACAAGGCACCGTGATCGACCATATTCCAGCCGGTCAGGGCATTAAAATTCTGCGCTTTCTAAAACTGGCAGATGCCAGTAAACGGTTAACGATTGGTCTGAATCTTCCAACTAAAAATGATGGGGCTAAAGATCTGATTAAAGTCGCGGATACGATTTTCAGTGAAGAACAAGCCAACCAGCTGGCCTTATTTGCTCCCACGGCAACCATCAATGTCATTGAAAATTATGCCGTTGTACGTAAATTTCAGGTGGCTCAGCCGAAGTCGATTCACGGCGTCTTTAGCTGCCCGAATAGTAACTGTATTACCCACAGTGAATCAGTCCCCAGCTATTTTTATGTGCGTCAGGCGCATGGACAAATCAAGCTAAAATGTCACTACTGTGAAAAAAGCTTCGCCACCAGCTTGTTCACTGAACTTAAAGATTAATCCAACTCAGAGCAGCCTCGCTGCTCTGTCCTAACCGTTTTCCACCGCCACTTCAGCGACATAAATAGCACTGCTGCCTTCATGGGATGAATAATAACTAATCAGCAACTGCGTCGGTGATTGCCAGATAACACCGGCATAGCTGGTATCTCCCGCAGAAGGGAGCGTCAGGAGTTCCCGAATCGAAGCATTATCCGGATCGATCTGACACACACTGGTTCTGGCAGGATCATAGAGCCGCACCACCGCCAAAAGTTGATCATCTGGCGTTAAAGTCAGTACCGGTCCCCCAATCGCCTGATCCAATTCTTGCCAGAACCAGTTGCGATACGGCGGCTGAGAGTGCCCTAGTAATGCATGTCCGTTATCGGCATCTCGGCGTAGCAAACAATAACCGACTCCGCGCTGATCAATCGCTAAGCCGGTTTCATTGGGATAACCGTAACGCGCCGCCCAATCGCCCAGCGGCTGGGCATTCCACAACTGATAGTCCAGTGGGTTGCGGCTAGCCCGATATAACTGCAGTGTCTGGGGCCGACGATAACCAAAACTCAGTCCAAAATCCGCCTGCCATAAGGTCCGCCAGAGCCATACATTCGGTTCACCAATCGCCTCCGGCGCCAGCCATTGAGGCTCCTGCCAACGATAGATCAGTGACTGCAATCCTTGCGCATCAACCCGAGCACACTGCAACCACAGCTCGCCAGCATCAGTGACGACAAATTTGGGATCTCGCAGCTCTCCTGAATCCACACCGATCCGGGAATGAAACTGCCAGTTTTGCCCATCGTCACTGAGAAGAATGACCAGTTGTCCATCTTGATGATGGTGACTGGAAGCCTCTCGGTAACTGAGCCAATAACGCGATTCAAATTGACAGAGATCGGTAAATGCCAGATGTCGCTTTGGATCCTGGGCCACACAATGCACTTCGTTCAGCTGTAGTTGGATCATAACCGCACCGATGAAACCGGCAGCACTCCGGCGCTTTCTTTTTGCGACTGACGAATCACCAACTGCCGATCGACCAGTTCAACTCCCGGCTGATAATTCCCCGCCAGTGCTTGCAATGTCATTTTCATAGCGCGTTCCGCAATCAACGGCATTTGTTGGGAGAGGCCATTAATGGGATAAGGCAGAAAATCTAACAACCGGTTATCCCCAAAAGTGGCTAAACGCGTATCCCCTAAAACTTCCGGACGACGAGCCAGTACCGCCAACCCGCCTTCTAGTAAAACATAAGCCATTGTGATCACTAAATCCGGTTTCCATTTCAGTGCCTGAGTCATCAGACTTCCGCCCTGCTCAACGCTATAATGATGTCCGTAGAAACAGCGGTATTCCACATCCGGTAATAATTTATCGAGCTGATTACAAATTCCCCGTTCTCGCTCACTGGAAACCAACAACTGCGGCAATGCCCCTAAAATAGCGACTTTTTTCATTCCGGAATGAATACTGGCCCGGGTTAAGGTCGCTGCACCGTCGACATTTTCACTAATGATATTGGCAAAAATTTGATCATCCAAAATACGGTCAATGGCAATAATCGGTTTCCCGGCTGCCAATAACTTCGGATAGAACGCATTATCCGGAGCTAAACTACTGGCCACCAGCAACGCATCAACGCCTCGGGTCACCAACGTTTCAGCGAGCTGAACCTCAACTTCCGGCAGATCATCACTACAGCTGATAATCAACTGATAACCCCGTTCCCGAGCCCCTTGTTCCAGACATTTAGCCAACCGAGCATAACTGGGGTTTTCCAGATCCGGCACAATGCATCCCAAAGAGTGGCTTTCTCCGGAACGCAAATTAGCCGCAATCTGATTCGGCTTGTATTTGTACTGCTCGACCACAGCCATCACCTTGGCAACGGTTTTGGCACTGATTCGGTAATGCTGAGCCTTACCATTAATCACAGCACTGGCCGTTGTTCGGGATACTCCGGCCAGATGCGCAATCTCGTCCAACTTCATGGATAACCTCAATTTGATCCAGTTCACAACTTAAAAAAATAATGTCACGTTCGGTTGCATCTGTTGCTGACACGATTCAGCATAGCACTAATCTTTACGGCTCCAAACGGTCAGGGGCCTTTGATCTGTGATATCCCCACAGATTTTTTAAAATTTTAATACAGGTCACAAAACTACTCTTTTTAGCCGCAAGCTGAATCGTTCTAGCTATGCTTCAACCATCAGCGCGAATAACCGAAGGAACCTTGTATGCTGGAAATTCATACTCATCACATTACTTTAGGAGCCGAGGCCTCCGACAAGGTCGCCGCCATCCGACTCGTAGCAAGTAAACTGGTCGACGCTCAATTTGTCAAATCAGGTTACATCGACGGAATGCTGGCCCGCGAACAGCAATCCAGTACCTTTTTAGGAAATGGCATTGCGATTCCTCATGGCACCACCGATACCCGGGACCAAGTTGAACAAACGGGCTTACAGCTGGTTCAGTTTCCACAGGGCGTCGACTGGGGTGATGGCAACACCGTTTATTTGGCGATAGGTATCGCGGCTAAATCGGATGAACATTTGACCATTCTACGCCAGTTAACCCATGTATTGGATCAAGATGGACTCATTGAACAATTACAGTCGATCCAAAATCCACAGCAAATTGTCGATATTCTGGCCGGCAACAGTGGGCTGAAATTTTCCCCGGAAAGTATTCTATTAGATTTTCCAGCCTCCAATATCACCCAATTACAAGCCGTAGCGGCTGGTCAGCTCAAACAGACCGGGGCCATTGGCGATAATGGGATCGCCCCGTTGATGCAAACACCGCTTACTCATTTAGGTGAAGGCGTCTGGTTAAATGCTTCAACAGCCGATATAAAAGCCACTGGCGTCTGTATCGTTCGGACCCATCAGCCATTTAGCTACCAAGAACATCCTTGCCAACTGCTGATTAGCGTCGTCGCCAAAGACAATCAACATCAAGCCATTCTGGAAAAACTGACCGCATTACTCGCTCAAGGGCAACTGGCATCGCTGCTTACGGCCACAGATGAAAAAGCTATCTACGCGCTGCTCGCTGAAACATCCAGCGCTAAAGTAGCGGCTCCAGCAGCTGGCGCATTACAAGAAACCGTGATCCTGAAAAACCCACATGGTTTACATGCCCGGCCTGGGGCCATGCTGGTCAAAGCCATCAAAGAATATGATGTCAATGTCACCGTTGAAAATCTGACCGAAGGCAATGGTCCCGTCAATGGTCGCAGCTTAATGAAAGTGATTGGTCTGGGAGCTCGGCACGGTCATGAATTACGCTTCACTGCCGAAGGGGAACAAGCCCGGGAAGCCCTGGATCATATCAAGGCTCAAATTGAAGCCGGTCTGGGAGAAGAATTATGAGTGTGGTCTGTGTGACACTGAATCCAGCATTGGATTTAACCGGGCAGCTCAGTGAGCTCACTATCGATGCCGTCAATGTTGTCGATACTGCGGAGCTAACTCCCGGAGGCAAAGGAATTAACGTGGCCCGAGTGCTGGCAGATATGGGCACCCGCTCCATCGTCACCGGATGGCTTGGGACTGAAAATGCTGAACCTTTCGTACATCTATTTGAAACCATTCAGGCAGAAGATCAGTTCCTGCGCCAATACGGTCAGACCCGAACCAACGTCAAATTGGCCGAATCCAATAGCCGAGTCACCGACATCAACTTTCCCGGAATGGCCATTGACCATCAAGCCGTGCAGAAACTGGAACAAAAACTAATGGAACTGGCTGCATCGAATGAATGGTTTGTCATGGCCGGTAGTTTACCTCGGGGCGTCAGCCCAACGCTTTATCAGCGCTGGATTGATCTGCTTAATCAACAGGGTGCCAAAGTGGTATTCGATAGTTCCGGTGAAGCCTTCAGCTATGGCTTAGATGCCCAACCTTATCTGATTAAACCCAACGATATGGAACTCGCGCAATGGGCCGGACACGATCTCAATAGCGAAGATGAAATTGTGGCCGCAGCCAAGCAGCTCGTGCATAAAGGGATTACTCATGTTCTGGTTTCCCGCGGGAGTAAAGGCGTGTTATGGGTCTGCGCCGATCACGTCATCAAAGCGGCAGCGCCTAAAGTCAATGTCGTCAGTACCGTCGGAGCTGGAGATTCAATGGTCGCAGCCATGACTCATGCACTCAGTCAGGGGTGGGATGCCACGAAGGCCATCACCTATGCGACAGCCATTTCAGCGATGGCTGTTACCCAAGTGAGTGTAGGGATTCGCGATCAATCACAATTAGAGTCACTGATTCAACAAGTGCAGGTCACTCAACTGCCTAATACGTGAGGACAAAAGGATGAAATTAGCGATTATCACAGCTTGTCCAGCCGGAATTGCCACCAGTTTTATGGCAGCCAAGCGACTGGAAGAAGAAGCTAAAAAACAAGGTATTGAGGCTATCACTGAATGCCACTCCAGTGTTACCTCTGTGACACTGCTGACCACGGAACAATTGCAAAGTTGCGATAAAATTATTCTGGCACTGCCTGAATCTAGCACCGTGGACCGCTCTCGTTTGCAGGGCCTATCGGTTGTCGACACCACCATCGAAGCCATCTTAGCTGATCCAGCGGCAGTCATTGGCCTGTCCGGCACAGCTTACACTGCTCCGGTTGTTACGGCAGTTGCAACGTCCCAAAGCATCAATGTTGTGGCGGTAACCGCCTGTCCAACCGGGGTGGCTCATACCTTTATGGCCGCTGAAGCACTGGAACAAGGCGCGCAAAAACGCGGTTGGAATATCAAAGTGGAAACCCGGGGCAGTGTGGGTGCCAAAAACCAGTTAACGGCCGATGAAATTGCGGCCGCTGATTTTGTCATTCTGGCCACCGATATCGAAGTGGATCGTTCTCCGTTTAACGGCAAACGTGTTTACCACTGCGGAACCGGGGTAGCCCTGAAAAAAACGCAACAAGTACTCGATGACGCCCAAACCCAAGCCACAGTCCAAAGTGGTAGCGCGCAGAGCACTTCATCATCAGAAGACGGTGCCAAAAAAGAAAAATCAGGTCCTTATAAACATCTGTTGACCGGGGTATCCTTCATGTTACCGGTCGTCGTCGCCGGCGGCTTGCTGATCGCGCTGTCATTTCTATTTGGGGGGATCCATGCAGGGGATCACAAAGGAACCTTCGCTTGGGCTTTAAGTCAGATTGGTGGAGCCACCGCTTTTGCGTTGATGATCCCCGTTCTGGCCGGTTATATTGCCTATTCCATTGCTGATCGCCCCGGGATTGCTCCAGGAATGATTGGGGGGATGTTAGCCAGTACGCTGAACGCTGGGTTTATCGGTGGGATCATCGCCGGGTTTATCGCCGGTTATGCGGCAAAACTGCTGACCCGTTATATCAAACTGCCCACTAGTGTCGAATCACTGAAGCCTATTTTGCTGATCCCACTGCTGGCTAGTGCGATTACCGGTCTAGCGATGATTTATGTCATTGGAACGCCAACAGCGGCCATTATGGCGGCCATGACCTCATTTTTGAAACACATGGGCTCAGCCAATGCGATTCTGATGGGATTGATCTTGGGACTCATGATGTGCTTTGACTTGGGAGGTCCAATCAACAAGGCGTCCTATACTTTCGGAGTCGGCTTACTCGCATCTCAAACCGGTGGAGACGCCTCGGCGACCATGCCAATGGCGGCCATCATGGCTGCGGGGATGGTCCCACCTCTGGGCATGGGCATCGCAACCTTCATCGCGCGTCGTAAATTCACCAAACCTGAAGCAGAAGGCGGCAAAGCGGCTTTTGTGCTGGGGCTGTGCTTTATTTCTGAAGGAGCCATTCCATTTGCCGCTCGAGATCCGATGCGAGTCATTCCAATCAATATGATCGGCGGAGCCATCACCGGTGCATTATCTATGTACCTGCACTGTGAACTCCGTGCACCTCATGGTGGGATCTTCGTACTCTTGATCCCTCATGCGATTAACAATGTCTTAGCTTACTTAGCCGCCATTGTTATCGGAGCGCTAGTGACCGGCGTCCTCTATGCATTTGTTCGTAAAGCGGATATGGGAGAAACTTCCGAATCTGCACAAACCGCTTAACGAAATAGAACACCTCTCTACTCTGCTCTCATTCATGCCAGTGTTCACACTGGCATGAATTTATAACATGGCGACAATCCTTTGCCTCTTCTGCCCCAAATCCCCCTTCGATAGCTCACCGTTGCGTCTTTAAATCGTGCGCTTGGCCTTTAAATATTTCGGACTCATCCCTATTGATAAATGTGAAAAAAATGTGAACAATTCGTCATCTTTTATTTGATGTATCTTCCATACTCCTCCAGGGTTTGTTGCCCCGGAGCGGTTGAACATTCGAGCCATCAATATCAACAGCGTACCGGGCCGAGCGTTAACCTCATTGATGAGGTGCTGGAGACAACGGCCCAAGGTTCACAATTAAAGTCGACCATGACCCGAGCCGTTCCGGTCATGTCACAAGCATAAATACGCCCCTAGAAGTGAGGATCTGCTATGACTGAACAACTGTCACCCAGGATGGTACAGATTAAATGGCTAGCATTGCTAGCTGGACCTGTCGTTGTTCTAATAACTCTAATATCACCCCCTCCCTTTACCCAATTAAGCCCGGCGGCTTGGCATACCGCAGGGATTGCGACCATGATGGCCATCTGGTGGGTCAGTGAAGCGGTGCCAATTCCGGTGACCTCCTTTCTTCCGATGGTACTGGCTCCCCTACTAGGGGTCAGCTCAATCAAAGTCGCCACGGCCTCATTTGCCCACCCGCTGATTTTCCTGTTTCTCGGCGGTTTTATCCTAAGTTTAGCAATGGAACGCTGGAATCTGCATCGCCGAATTGCCCTGTTAACGCTACTCGCCGTTGGCACCAAACCTAGCCATCAAATCGGTGGCATTATGCTGATCACAGCGTTTTTAAGTATGTGGATGAGTAATACGGCCACCGCCGTGATGATGCTACCGATCGGAATGTCGATTATCACCATGCGTGAGCAGCAACAACCTCATCCCGGATTTGCTTCAGCACTCTTACTGGGCATTGCCTATTCCGCCAGTATCGGTGGACTGGGGACCTTAATTGGAACGCCACCCAACGCGCTCCTTGCGGCTTACTTATCGGATAATTACCAGATTGAACTCGGATTCAGTCATTGGATGATGGTCGGGGTCCCACTGGCCGTAGTCATGCTATTTCTCACTTGGTTTTGGCTGACTCAAATCAATTTTAAAATGCCTAAAGATGCCCATGAAGACTCCGCAGCGGCCTTAAAAACACAACTTCAAAAAATGGGACCGATGAGTATTGCTGAAATTTATATCGCGATTATTTTCGCCGCAGCGGCCTTAAGCTGGATGTTCCGACCATTATTAGTCAAATGGACCGGAATCGAGATCAGTGATACCGGTATCGCGATGCTGGCTGCGGTACTGTTATTTATCATCCCCATCGATATCAAACAAAATACCCGGATTATCGATTGGGAGGTTGCGAAAAAAGTTCCGTGGGGCGTACTCATGTTATTCGGAGGCGGGCTGAGTTTGGCCGCTCTGATTAAAAGCTCCGGACTGGCTGATTTTATCGGGCAAAGTCTGGCAGGAACGCAGCATTTACCGATTCTTATCGTGGTTTTAATCGTTACAACCGCGATTATATTTTTAACTGAAATCACCAGTAATACCGCGACGGCTGCGGGGTTTCTGCCGTTACTAGGCCCCATTGGTCTAGCCATGCATACCAGTCCAATGACGATTGCTATTCCTGCTGCACTGGCAGCCAGTTGCGCCTTTATGATGCCGGTGGCTACACCGCCCAATAGTGTGGTCTTTGCCTCGGGACAGCTGCGGATTAAAGAAATGATCGTGGCCGGTTTTGTTTTAAACCTAATCGGTATTATTCTAATTACTATCTTTGGCTATTGGCTAGCCAGTCTGGTCTTTATCCACTAACCCTTTTAAACGGCCATGAACCCATGGCCGTCTTTATTTTAAGTCGTTCCGGGAGTCATATTTGCAGCATCCAGCGTCACTGAAAACTCACCATCGCTTTGCGGCGCTCATGGCACTGATTGCCGCCTGTGGCCCATTTGCATTGGACTCATATCTGCCCGGGATCCCTTATATGGCACGCGATCTGGGCGTCTCTCCCGATAAAATTGCTACCACCGTCAGTATCTTTGTCCTGGGGCTGGCGCTCGGACAATTGATCGGCGGCCCCCTTTCGGATCGTTTTGGTCGCAAAACCATGATCCTGATGGGACTATCGATCTATAGTTGCAGTTGTCTTGTCATGTCACAAACGCATCAATTGACGGTCATTCAAATAGGACGATTCATTCAGGCTTTAGGCGGTGGTTTTGCTTTTGTCTGTGTTCCGGCATTAATCCGGGATCGAGCCAGTGGTGCGGAAGCCGCTAAGCTGTTTGCGCTCGTAGGACTCATCATGGTGGCCGCACCGGCTCTAGCCCCTGCATTTGGCACGCTATTAATCACTCTGGGCAATTGGCAAAGCGTTTTTTATTTTATGGTCGGCTACCCACTGATCGTGATCATCATGGTGACCAAATTTATTACCGCCCCAGCGACTCCGTCTTCTGCTGATTCCATCAGTGCACTCGCTCGTTATCGGCATGTCATGCAAATCAAACCCGCCTATCGCTATCTGATTGCTCAAGCGCTCATCTTTAGTCAAATGATGGTCTTTATCGCCAATGCTTCGTTTATTTATCAACAGTATTACCAGCTGGCTGATCACTGGTTTGCCCTGCTGTTTGCCGCGAACATCATTCTGATGGCACTGACCAACCGCCTCAATGCCTGCCGTTTAAACCACTATTCACCCAATAAATTGCTCAGACAAGGCACTCGCATCCAATTGCTGGCTGTTCTTGGATTAACCCTCGCGACCGGATTGGGCCACCCGCTCTGGGCTATTGCGACCGGGATCATCATCACCATCGGTATGCAGGGTGCCATTATGCCTAATATTAGTGCGGTATATATGAGCCACTTCAAACAGCATACCGGTGCCGCATCGGCCTTAATGGGCGCGACTAATTTTATCTGTGGGGCCCTCTTTAGCGCGATTTCGACCTGGTTATTTAATGGTGGCCTGTGGCCGGTGACCCTAACGATACTGACCCTATCCGTCAGCGCCAATCTACTGCTACACTGGAAAATGCCACACACCATGGCCCATCCACTGGATTAATCTTCACTGCAACGCTGTACTTTTTAGCCATCAATGACCATAGTAAATAGGTGGTTTTTACTGGAGAAAGCTAAATGATGGCGATGATTGAGCCAGTCAAAACATTTTTACAACGCCAGTTTCGGGCCGAATCAGGGCTTGATGAGCTGTTAGCCATGGATGCAGCAGAACTCAGCAGTCACTATGAACATCCGGTTCAACTTATTGACCGCATCGCTCATCAGCTCCATCAGGACAGTGTTTCGTTACAACGACGTTTTGGCGAGCAGATCTTCGAATATTTGCTTTACGAAAAACCCGACCTATTTGACAACAGTAGCAACTGTTTTGAAATGTTTTTGCATCCGGATACCCCTCTGCAACTTGAAATAGCCGAGCTATATCATGACCATGAACCGCCTCGCTTTACGATTTTGCAGATGCAAGACAATCTATTGGTGATGGATTATCAATCCTCAATGCCCTTCGCCCATGTCTGTCATGGCTTTTTACAGGCCTGTGCGGCTCATTTTGGGCAAACACTCGGGATCCGTCAGCAGCTCATCAACGGGGCGTTAAATCATGCCCGGTTTCATCTGACATGTACCATCAACTGAACCCATGATAAAAAACGATTTATAAAGCAGAAATGAAATAGAAACTTCAATGAAGAGTGGTCGGTGAAGAGGGATTCGAACCCCCGACCCTCTGGTCCCAAACCAGATGCGCTACCAAACTGCGCTATTCACCGACGAAGAAATAGCATTCCTAATCACACAAAAGCCCATGAACTTTCCCGTAAAGCTCACTGACACATTCAAGGGATTAAAACGCTTTAAAGAAGTGGTCGGTGAAGAGGGATTCGAACCCCCGACCCTCTGGTCCCAAACCAGATGCGCTACCAAACTGCGCTATTCACCGACAAGTATTACTTCCTAATTCATATTCTAAAAGAAGAATATGGTGCGAAGGGGGGGACTTGAACCCCCACAGCCGTAAGGCCACTAGCACCTGAAGCTAGCGTGTCTACCAATTTCACCACCTTCGCAAGTGGGGTGAGTGATGGGATTTGAACCCACGACAACCGGAATCACAATCCGGGGCTCTACCAACTGAGCTACACCCACCATCATTATGTTTTTGCTAACGTTTTAGCGTTCGCGTTGCCTGGCGCACCCGAGAGGATTCGAACCTCTGACCTTTGGCTCCGGAGGCCAACGCTCTATCCAGCTGAGCTACGGGTGCTCAATGCTGGCGGAGGCGTATATTATGCACTTGGGCCCCTTGTGTCTACACTTTTTTTTAAAAAAAATTCTGATCGCACAAAAATTACCCCATTTGCGGCTAAATTAGCGAGCTGGCACTGAATTTACTGATGATCCAGTGCCACTGAAGACGATTTCACCGCAACCGTAAACCGTCCTCACAAACCGCTAATTTAAGGGATATGATGTCCCCGAATATCCGTGAACAACTGATACCACTGTTCACGGGACAATGAAACATCTACGGCTTTAGCACAAGCCCGGATCCGTTGTTCATTCATCGTCCCAATAACGGGCTGAATCCCAATCGGAAGACGCATCAACCACGCCAGCAAGATAGTTTCCCGCTCGCATCCAAACTGACGGGCGTACTGATCGATATGCTCCTGAGCCATCGCCACCTTAGCCTCGGTCGCCGGTCGACCAAACACACCTTTCGCCAAAGGACTCCAGGCCTGAAGCTGCACATTCTGCTCAGCACAATACTCGATAAGTCCTTCACTAAAATGAACGGACTGACCCTGATGATCGTTCACTGTAACCATCGATTCGACAAAATCACAATGCAGCAGATTCAGCTCCATCTGATTGACAACCAACGGCTGATCCAGATAACGCTGTAAAAATTGCAGCTGATGGTGATTCATATTCGATACCCCAAAATGTCGCACCTTCCCCGCAGCAGCCAGCTGCTCAAAGGCCCGTGCGACCTCTTCAGGTTCCATCAGCGGATCAGGCCGATGCAACAACAAGATATCCAGATAACCGCATCCTAAACGCCGCAGAGAACCATTGACGCTATCGATAATATGCTGATAGCTAAAATCATACCGTTGCGGCCCTTCTTGATCGGCGAACCGGATCCCGCACTTAGACTGAATATAGATTTGTTCACGAAGCTGAGGCTGAGTGGCTAAAATTTCCCCGAAAATTTGCTCAGATTTCCCATTGCAATAGATATCAGCATGATCAAAGAAATTGATCCCTTCCTCTAGTGCCACTTCAATGCAATGGTGCGCCTGTTTCAACTCTGCTGCCGTATATCCCAATCCATCCCATTGTCCCCCCAACCCCATACAACCAAAGGCAATCGGGCTGGCATCGGACAGAACCGTCGTCATCGCAAGCGTCTGCATGTGTTTCTCCCGAGATTAATAAAAGCGGAAACATAGCTTAACGAAATACGGAACCAGAAACTGGCGCAATGATCATAACTTCAGGATCGACTCGCAACCGATTTAGCTGAGGATGACTTCCGACCTTTGCCCCACTGATTTAAACCGACAGCCCCCAGAATCAAAACCAGCGCCCACAAGGCTGAATGCGGGGGACGTTCACTCAACAGCCAGCTTCCGAGTAAAAAACCAATCACCGGCACCAGATAATTACTCATGGAGGCGAATGTCGGCCCGCTTAAACGGATCAACATCATAAAGACAAAATAGCCTAAACCGGTCGAGAAAATCCCCAACATCAGCAGTGCTAGTAGCGATTGGGTCGAGACCGCCTCCGGAATAACCGGCGCACCAAACAATGTGACGACCATAAGTTGCAATGCCGATGCCGTCAGCACATTACGAGCGACCAACAGCGGATGTTCACAGCCAAACCGTTTGACCAACAACATGCCCATCGCATAGCACCCGGCACTGATTAAAATCAACACGAGCGGTAACCAGGATAAATCCCCCGTCACCCCAGTCAGTTGCGGCGCAAACAGAACAAAAATACCCGCAAAGCCTAAAATCACACTGAATAAAGCGATTAGCGTTAACGCTTCCCCAATCACAAGCGGAGCAAAAAGTAGCGTCAATAGCGGAATCATCCCCATAATCACCGCAGAGACGGAGCTATCAACCTGTTTTTGTGCCCAGGCGAGCAATAAGAATGGAATCGTAGCATCGACTAACGCGATCAGAGCATAAACCGGCCAGAAATGCGCATTCCCTTTTAGTCTCAGCAATCGACATAATAGCCATAGCGTCATAGCACCGGCCAGCGCCCGCCCCATCGCAACCCAAGTATCAGGGATCTCAGTGACCGCCTGACGCATAAACACAAACTGGGTTCCCCAGAGCAATCCGATGGTGACTAAGTACAGGTATTTACGCATAACGACTCCAACTCAAACGTAGGGGGCGAGTCTACGCATCTTGACAGCATAAATAAAATGAATCATATGTATAAATTTATAAATGAGACGAATATATGGATCTGCAGCGAATCGATTTCAATCTGCTCAAAGTCTTCCGCCAATTGATGCAAGAACGTCAGGTCTCCCGAGCGGCGGCACGCCTGCATCTATCTCAACCTGCGGTCAGCCATGCCTTAAAACGATTACGCACCCTGTTTGAAGATCCGTTGTTTATTGCAACCGGGCGAGAAATGGCCCCAACCCCCATTGCCGAGCAACTATCCCGTACTATCGAACAAGTCTGGCAAACCTTGGAATCCGGATTCTCCAGTCTGGAACCCTTTAATTCCCAACGTAGTCAACGCACCTTTCGTTTCGCGGTCAGTGGCTCGATTGAGTATGCACTCATAGAACCCATCTATCGTGCTCTGGGTGCAGCCGGTAGCGGGTTGAAATTGGAATGTATCGAACTCACCCGAGATGACTATTTGCAGTCATTAGCAGAGCGGGAGATCGACATTGTCGTCGGCTTCGAAGGCAGTCATCATTTGCATCCTAAACTGATGACCGAACACTGGTTCGATGATCCACTGTACTGCCTATGTGGACCTCATACCCAAGCCACAACCACGCCTATGAACTTAGCTGACCTTATCAGTCATCCCCATATTTACACATCCAGCTGGGGACATAGCCAGACCAAAGTCGATGATTGGTTGCAGTTGCATCACCAGCAACGGGAAATTGCGCTACGTGTTCCTTCTTTTATGGCCGTTCCGCCTCTGCTGATGCAGCATTCTCTGTATGCAGTGGTGCCGCGCAGCGTCTGCCAATTTTTACAACGCGATCTCCCGATTGTCGCCCGCCCACTGCCTCAAGAACTGGATGTCAGCTACTGCTTAGCCTGGCATCCGCTCTATAAAGAAGAACCTGCATTGAACTGGTTGCTGGAACAACTGCGTGCCATTGCCCCGAAAGCCTAGTTTTGCACAACCTGGGGGCAATTCTGATGCCCCATCAATCCGATGTAACAATTTTCAGATCACGTTGCGTTGCCCAGTATCGAAAATAAGGCAGCTTCTGGTATATATTTCTAACCATCCATTGGTCATCTATACTCGCGGGTTCAAGAAGCTCCAAACGGCAATATTGACGTAACAGGGGCATCGTTTGAAAGGCCTCTTTCAAAGCCGCCAGATTCTGTTCATAATCATTTTCTCGCTGGGGGGGATGAACATCACTTTTTAAGGCCCATTGATTGCGCTGCGTCGTCAGACCTTCGATCATCCGCCGGTAATGGTACCGCTCAATCCCCTGATGAATTTTCAACTCAGAGGGCAAATTATAGGCCATTTCAACCAATGGAATATCCAGCATCGGGAAACGCATCTCGACTCGATACATCCGGGCACTTAACTCCGAATCAATCAATCGTTGCTCAACGCCGATATCAAATAACTCCCGTCGATGATGACCTTTGACATCATAAAAACGCTGATAGTGCTTCAGAAAATGGAGCAGATGCCGCCTGCCCTGATATTGCTTCGTATAATCGGCGTTTACTAAACAATGATCCGCTCGTTGCCATAATGCTCGCTCCAGCCCCGGTCGCTTCAATTTATACCAGGCATACAGCGCCGGAGAGAAATGCTTCAGCCACACATTCAGCCAGCCCTTCCACGGAACACCTCCGCGACCTCGTCGACGTTTATCTTTGAGCAACTGCTGCAACCGCCGCCACTGCCTGGCGCGAAATAGTTCGCTTTCATAAAAATCACCATAGCTCGACACACAATGATCGCCGCCCCACCCCGACAACAATACCCGACATCCTTGTCGCTGCGCCAGTTTCGAATGCCATAGCCCGCCACTCTGAAAGCAAAAACTACCGGCCATCACCTTGGCTAATCGAGAGCTTTCATGTGATGTAAATTGCTCATCATCAACCCATACCGGTTTGAGATTGGGATACATGGCCAGCATTGCTAAAATCGGCTGGTAGGTTGGCTCCCAAACGGCTTGTGTTTTTTCGGTTAGCGCCACGCACTGATAGGAAAAGGTGTAGATATCCTGCTCCGGTTTAAGCGTCGCCGCCATGCCCGTAATGCCATTGGAATCCAGCCCTTCGCTCAGCTCAGAACCTAATGGATAATCACTTTCCAAACGTAATGCTACCGCCTGCTGAAACCGAGATCTAAACTCGGCCAGCAGGGATTCATCATCGATGCCTGCCCACTGCGAGCTTTCCTGCAATGACCAATAACGCACCTGCCGGCAACCACGGCGATCAATCACCAAGTAATGTGCCGCTGGGAGCAGTTGCATGCCGCGATAGGCTGGTTTTGATACAGGCAAGTGAAAGTGGCCCAACGTTTCAATCAACCAGGACTCTTCGAGCTGTTTCTCCGGCAACCATCCAGAGCTAAAAAAAGCATTCGGTTCATTGCTCAGCATCACGCCATCATCACGCTGACTGAGCAACAATAATTTCACCCCAAATGGATCTCGAGCCGCAAAGAGTGACTGCGTTGATTCATCCCAGATCACAAAGGCAAAATCGCCCAACAGATATTTAGGGCAGTCTCGTCCCCAATGCAGGTAAGCTTGTAAAATCAATTGCCCGTCACTGAGCCATTCGCCCTGCTCTGGAGGTAACGCCAGTTGCCGATACAACTCGTTGCGATTATCCAGACGGGCATTGGCCGTAATCATCGAGCCAGTTTGAGGATCATGGTAGACAAAATCATGATAAGAATAACGGGTATTAAACAGATTGGCCTTAGCCAGCGAGCAATGGCTATCCTTTGAAAATAAATAACTACAGGCATCCGGCTGCCAGTAATCGGAGGCTGATAACATCTGTTGGATCTGAACAGGGTTGACCGGATGCTGAAACTGAAAACAGGCATGAACGGTACTCATAAATCGTATTGATATCCTTTTCGGGCTAAGAATTACGCTTTATTGATTCATCATGGCAGCAATCAATAACAGAGCGAATCATTGATTATAGATAGTTGAGGAGCCCTGTAAACAATACTCTCATTGCATTGAAAACAACCAAGATGTATCGCCTAATGTATACTGTACAGGTAAATCACCTGATCATGACCGCCTCTATATTAAATATAAAAAGAGAGATCAACGCTTCTTGAATCTCTCATGACCTTAACTAGGCGCATCACTTGAACCCAAGATGATTCATGCACAGGATGCAGACTTCACAAATCATTGGGATACTTTGTTACGGCCGTCACCGCTATCTGATCATGAAATCTGCGACCTTTAACTATAAAGGCATCCGGGGTCTCATATAGACAAGGAGTTATTTTTCCTGTAATAGATCCCGTTAGACACGGCTTTAAGTTCTGCAACAACCATGAAAGGGAAGGAATGAATGATGGATTCAGATAAACAACAACGGAATACTTTAGCTAACGATGACGCCTCAAATCGTCAGACTTGGCAGACGCCTGAACTAAGCGTTTTACCTACAGATGATACTGAATTTACGGCTAATCCAGGTAATGATGGCATAGCAACGGTCAGCTGATTTATCGATGTTCTGACTCTGGTGTATAGGCTATCGATATCCACCGTCATTTGATCGGTCTTTTCGGCCTTGCTGAGGATAATGGGCCCGTCCAAACGTTAAGGCTGCCTAAACGATACCCAAGCTTCGGTTCAACGGGCCGTTGAGTGCCTGTAATGCTGAAGCTAGCCATGTGTCACGACAAGAACAAAGGATTAACGTGCGATCAAGAGTGGACAGCATTTGCGGTATTGTGCGGCTGAATCAGAGTGATGTTGCCAAGGAGAGCATCAATACCTTATTGAGTGCTTTACAACTCGCCCCAGACTCAGATAACGCGGGATGGTGTGGTAAGCAGGTTGCTTTAGGTGCTACAGGTTCGCACCATATTGAGTCCTACGCTTTTTGTCGCATTGTTTTTCTGGGACGTATTCACAATAGAAAGGAACTCTATCAAAAGCTGGAATTAGTTGATCCAGCAAATGCTCAACCGCTAACGAATGAACAACTCCTGTTTCACTGTTATAAAAAATGGGGACCGCACTATCCGGATCGGATTCTGGGTGAATGGGCATGTGCGCTGTGGGATGAAAAGCAACAGCAACTTTTTGTGGCCCGATCCCATTACTGGGGACCATCGCTTTATTATTATCAGGATGATAGGACTTTTTACTTTGCCACCACTCTGGCCGGGCTATTGGCTTTGCCTGAAATTCCAAAAAAAATTAACGAGTTTTATCTCGGCCAGAGATTGATCGGTTGGAGTAACCCGCAAGGGGATTGCCTTTATGCAGGCATCCATACTCTTGGGCCTGCCCATATATTAACGATTAAAGCCTCACAGATTTCCATTGAGCGGTATTGGGCTTTGGAAAATGTCCCTTCGCTACACTTATCTGATGATCGAGAATATGCAGAAGCATTTCTGGAGCTTTATCAGCAGGCAGTCAACTGCCGCGTCGATAGTGGTGAAGCCGTTGGATCGTGTCTGAGTGGCGGTTATGATTCCAGTTCGGTCAGCGCACTGGCCGCCCGCTATCTGGCCCAAACAGAGCGGAAACTTCAGGCGTTTACCTCTATCCCTTGTCATGATGTTTCAACATTTCCGATAGTCAGTCGTTTCGGCGATGAAAGTAATTACGCTAAAGCAACTGCCGCAATGTCTGGGAATATTGAGATAAACTGGATTGATTCTGCACAGCGTTCTCCTTTGCAAGCCTTGAAAGAATATGCTCCGACTATTTTTGAGCCGCAAGTTGCGGCACCCAATCTTTTTTGGTTGTTATCGATGTTTGAGACCGTGAAACAGAAACAACTGGATACATTATTGGTAGGGCAACTGGGAAATGCCGTGGTTTCCTGGACAGGGGTCTTTCTAGGCAGGATAAACTGGGCGGCTCTTCGTAGCATGATGACCGACCGTAGCTACCCATCATCCACTCGATTTTTGAGGGCGATAAAGCAGCATCTGCTCTCCCCCATGATTCGCCCTTTGAAAAAGAATAAAGATCCCCAATTGAACTGGACCGCTTTTTCTCCGATTTCTTCTTCATTTGCCCGCCAACAAAATTTTGCACAACGAATGCAAGAAGTTGAACAGGGTTCCAATTATGAGCTGAGAAAAGATCCAAAGGCCTTTCGCTTGAAATTAATTAAGCCCGAGTCCGCTCCGTTTTCCGGCGGTTGGATGGAATTGGGGCGGCGTCATGGAATATGGGTATCGGACCCTACTGCCGATAAACGCTTGATGGAATTTTGTCTGGCACTGCCTAACGATCAGTTTTATCGTCGTGGAGAAGAAAAATATCTGGCAAAACGAGCGTTCCATAAAATTTTACCCGAGCAGGTTCTTTATAACCGCAGAAGAGGGCAACAGGCCGCTGATTTGCAACAGCGTTTGGCCTTGGAACGTTCAGAAGTGAATAAAATTATTGATAGTTTCCGATACTCTCCCGCCTGTAACTACTATCTAGACCTAGATAGGATCCGAGCTGGAGCGATGTCGTTAGATAAAAATACTGTTGCTGGGGTTACTCAAACTTCGCTCATACTGATGAAAGGCTTGTTATTTGGCCTGTTTCTGCAAGAAATAGAAAAGAAAGGAATATCATTTGGTGAGTAATACCTGTTTACACTTTTCTTAACACTAGGACTCCGATCAGGTTTACCGTCATTTTATATTTGATTCCTTATAACCGCCTTAACAGAATCATTCACCATGACCTTAGCTTTAGATGCAACCCTTGATCGCAATCTCTGGACACAACAAGTGACCACGTAACCACTGATTCCAGATAAATATAAAAACAACAGCAATTCTACATATTGATTTTCAAATATCACTGAACTAGGTTTAATCAGAGATAACGAACCACCCGTCTACTGCTGATTTTTCAGCGCTTATCACCTTCGAGGATCACCATGAAGCGACCGGTTTTAACTGATATTCAGCTACGCGTCATGCAGCCGCAGGATCTGCCTCTCAGTTTTAACATCTATATCAGTACTCGCCTAGACGAAATGCAACTATCCGGCTGGTCAGATCAAGAGATCCACCAATTTCTAGATGCTCAGGCACAGACCCAACATCACTATTACATGCAGCATTATCAGCAAGCTAAATATTACATCATTGAATATGCTCAACACGATGTGGGTCGCCTATATATTGATGATCTCGGACCGGAAATCCGCATCGTCGATATTGCACTATTACCCGATTTTCGTAATTTAGGGATCGGGACCACCTTAATCCGCCAGTTACAGCAACAAGGGCAACGTCAGCACTTGGACGTTTCGATTCATGTTGAACAAAACAACCCGGCCATGCGGCTTTATCAGCGACTCGGGTTTGAGCTGGTTGAAAAAGTAAATGGTATTTATCATTTCATGCGCTGGAAGTACCCGCAAACGATGGAGACACCCGTCTGATATGATCCAAACCAAATGGCTGCAACTGCCGCTTCAGTTTAATGCTGATAAATTACGTCAGGATCTGACCCAGATTACAGCGGATGAATGGGTCAATCACATGAACACCCAAGCGTATGCTAAGCGCTGGTGCTGTGTGCCGCTCTATGCCGTCAATGGCGACCCGCACTCCATCTATGTCTTTGATGACAAGGCCCTCTATCAGCCAACGCCAATTTTAGATCGCTGTGGCTACTTTCAAACCGTTATCGACACCTTTCAGTGTGAAAAAGCCGGAGTCCGGCTGATGTCGCTGGCCGCAGGGGATCATATTCGACCACATCGCGATGGCTACAGTGACTATCAATCAGGGTTGGTCCGAATTCATATTCCCATCCAAACCGACCCGCGGGTTACCTTTACCGTCGATGGGGAATCCATTCACTTTAGCCTTGGTCATGCCTGGTATCTAAATGCCGTCTGCACACATGGTGTCGAAAATCATTCGCCACAGGATCGCATTCATTTGCTGATTGATTGTCGCCGTAATGGCTGGATCGATGAGCTCTTCACACAGGCGGGGTATATTCCCGATACTCCGCCTGTTTACGGCGATCCATCGATTAACGATGACAACGTCGTCGAGGTCATTCGGGCATTAGAGCGACAGGGGGCCGAAAAGCTCGCCATAAAACTCCAGCAAGTCTATCTGGCCAGAACCGCATTACGAGAAAAATCATGAGATGATCAGCATCGGTCATCTCATAACGGATGTTCATCCGCTGCTAATTTCGTGGTGGAAAATACCTTCCATTGCGATAACAATGGCAGTGTGAAAAAAGGTTACAAAAGAAAACCGAATGTCCCGATCTCTCCCAAGAAAGGTTCGCTCATCATGATATTTTTGAGCGTCAATAAATATAACTTCATCCGAAACCTATCAATAAACAATAACCTATTTTTTATTGGGATATATTAGAGAATAGCTATAGTAATTAAGTGGGTTAATAAACGATTTCTTGCGTTATTTCATCGTTTAAATATGGTATTTTAGCCGTGACTCATATTCAGATAATACAATCAAAAAATATAGACTCACAGCACGCCATAAATCCGAATGATACTTTAATTAACACTTTTCTTAGCACCAAGACTCCGATAAAGTTTACCCTATTACAGATTAAGCCTCTTAATGCGTTATATAGAAGAATTACCTATGACATTAGCTTTAAATGCAACCGTTTATCGTAACCCTGAATCCGTTTTTTCAGATATAGACGGAGATGTTGTGATGATGGACATAAATACGGGTCACTACTTGGGCTTAAATACCGTTGCCAGTCAGATTTGGTACTTACTGGAACAGCCGTTAACGGTTGCCACACTTATCGAAAATCTTGGCGAACAATTTGATGCACCCCTTTCGCAAATTGAGCAGGATGTTCAAACTTTTCTTCAGGAACTCATCGAGCAACAGTTAGTGATGCTAGGTTCGCATGATTAATTTTGTCATCCGCTTTCTTCGCCAACCCTTATTTATTCAATTGTGGGCCATTCCGGTGTGGCTCCTGTTAGGACTGAGTAAATTATGTATTTTTCAGGTCTCGTTTAAACAACTCGCCATTCGGCTTGGAGACTATCAAGCCGATCAATTCTGGGTGCCTCTAATCACCAGAAAACAGATCCAGCGAGCCCGCCTGATTGGTCGTCTGGTCCAAGGCGTAGCGCCTTATACACTATGGGATTCGAACTGTTTTCCACAGGCCGTCACAGCCCAACTTCTCTTGCGGCTTTACCGGATCCCCAGTGCACTTTATCTGGGGCTCGCGAAAACCCAACACGATCCGAAATTAAAGGCTCATGCTTGGTTGTGTTCCGGTCAGGTCCGAGTTACTGGAGGGTTCAGCTTCAATCAATTTACGCCGGTCGCTCAATTTATCACTCGTATTGAACCGCAAGCCTAATGCGTTTATTGCAATTATTTCAGCCTCTTTTTGCACTCATTCCCAAAATTCGCATCGGGCTGCTCTTGATGCTGATGATCCTAACCAGTTTAACCGAAGGGATTGGCATTTTGTTACTGGTGCCCTTGCTGCAATCACTTCAAACTCAACACTCCTCTCACAGCTGGATCGAGCATGTGTTGCAGTGGCTTGGACACCTCGGTATTCATCACAGCACGTTGGTTTTAATGACAGTCCTGTTCACCCTGATTGTACTTAAAGCGGGTTTGCAGTATGCCCGAGAACGACAGGGGATGCAGTTACAACAACAATTAGTCGATTCACTACGTAGCCGCATCTTTCAGGCCCTGCTGCATGTCGAATGGTCTTGGTTAGTCCAGCAACGTCGCAGTGATCATGCCGCCACTTTACTTACCGACGTCTCCCGAGTCGGTAACGGTTTCAACTTTTTACTCTCCTTGATGTCATCGCTGACAACACTAGGGATCTATCTGATTGTCGCCTTTGGACTCTCCTGGCCGGTGACGCTGTTGGCCCTATTCAGCGCCATCATTCTCATGGGATTGCTCTCGGGTCAACGGCGTAGAGCCCTAAATTTAGGTCAGGATCTCAGCCGAGCCAATCAACGCATGCAGGCTACCGTTGATGAGAGTTTGACGGGAATAAAACTCGCCAAAATTCTAAGGCGAGAAGCGCATTTTTTCCAACAATTCCAAAGTGCCATGAGCACACTACGTCAAAAACAGCTGGATTTTCAATCTGATACCAGTCTTTCCAAAGCCCTCTTTCAGGTCGGTGGGGCCGCATTACTCATGGGCTATTTGTGGGCTGGACTCAAGATCTGGCATCTGGATCTGACCCACCTGTTGACACTTGTCATCGTATTTAGCCGCATGATCCCGCTTTGTATGTCAGCCCATCAACAGTTACACCATTGTCTGCATACACTGCCGGCCTTATCACGAGCGCATCAGCAGTTACAAGATTATCAGCATTTTGCCGAACCGCTCTCTGAATCGCTCTCGCTCAACTTTGAACATGAGATCCGCTTCAACCACGTTACATACCGTTATCCAAATACCCAAACCGCAGCACTGTCGGATATATCCGTGACATTACCGATTCGAACCACGACGGCCATTATCGGCCATTCCGGTTCAGGTAAGAGTACGCTAGCCGATCTGCTGATGGGCTTGTTGATCCCCACTGCCGGTGAAATCCAAATCGATCAGCAACCTTTAGATCACCGCTCTCGCTTGGGTTGGCGCTCTCAGGTGGCTTATGTACCACAGGATGTGTTTCTATTTCATGAGAGTATTCGCGCCAACCTGTTATTAGCGCAGCCAAAGGCCAGTGACGCACAATTATGGCAGGCACTCAACGACGCGGCGGCTGATTTTGTCATGCACCTGCCCGAGGGGCTGGATACCCAAATCGGCGATGGCGGAATTCGGTTATCGGGCGGCGAACGCCAACGCTTGGCACTCGCTCGGGCGCTATTGCAGCGGCCTGCATTATTAATTTTAGACGAGGCGACCAGTGCGCTCGATGTCGCCAACGAACATCGAATTCGGCAAGCCCTTGAACACTTGCACGGAGATTTGACGGTCGTCATTATCGGGCATCGCTTAGCCACGTTAGAACATGCCGATCAAGTCCTCAAACTGGATCATGGAAAACTAGCTGCACAGGGGCACTGGCAAGATATGAATGCCCAACAGGATACTTTATGAAACAACTGCAGTCATTACTGCTTCAGCTTATTTCACCCCGCACCTCGATCACAGCCGATGAGATCGCAAAGATAAACGGTGCTCAGTGGCAATCACTGCTTGAAATGGCGCAGGAGCATCGTATTTTACCGTTGCTCTATTGGCGTTTGATCACAGAACATGCCTTTGCATTACCTGAAGCTGTTTCTCAAAAATTACACCAGAGCTTTCGGCGCAGCACGTTTAAAAGTCTGCGCCAGCAGCGACAACTTTTACAACTGAGCCAGCTGTTCGATGAGCACCAGATCCCTTATATGGCACTCAAAGGGAGTCAACTGGTAGGGCTCTACCCGCATAGAGCACTGCGACCGATGCGAGATCTGGATCTATTGATACCTGAATCGCATATTATGACCGCTTATCAATTACTGATTGCGCAGGGTTACCATCACCCGAAAGGTTATCAGAAAGATTTAGCCAGCTATTTGGCCCTGCAAAAACACTTGCCCCTATTAGTCGACCCCAGCGGACAACTACCGGTTGAATTGCATATCCGAGTGCTCGAGCCCAGCTGGTTTGCCGATCAGGACTTTACCGATGAAGCCGACTTCTGGCAGCGCTCTCAGACCATCACCTTATCCGGCCAAACCATCCGGGTGATGTCCGCTACCGACCTGCTACTGCATCTGATCATTCATAGCTGCTATGACCATTATTTTAATAATGGCCCCTTGATCTTTAGCGATCTCTTTTATCTTTTACAGACCGAGACGATCGATTGGTCTCAGTTCTGGCAGATGGCACAGCAGCGCAATATTACCCAAGGCTGTCTGTTGGTTCTGGAAATGGTCCGCCACTACTATGAAATGCCCGAAATTGAGATCCCCACAGCACTATTGTCGATCCAAACTCAAATTGCCAAGCAAGCTCCCTCATATGCTTTGCTGACACTGCAAAATTATTCTGAGCGAGCCAATCAAGCCAGTTTGTCATTGCTACATCAACAGCATTCACTCTGGGGAAAAATCAATATCATCCGGCAAAAATTACTGCCCCCTCGGCAGCTCATGGGCCTCAAATATCCTGTGGATCCACACTCATTTAAAGTCTGGAAATATTATTTTTATCATGTTGGGAAACTGCTGCTACGGATCCCACAATATCTTGCATTAAGGCATCAAACTGAATTAGATCATGAAGCCAAAGATTTAGCCCGTTTAAAAAACTGGCTCAATCACAGCCGTAAACACTAAATAAGTGTTTCTCATTGTGCTCACTCAAGGCAAATTAATCAGAGGGACAACCGTTTTATCGAAAGATGAATCAAAAGTCAGAGTGAGCATGTTTTATTTTTGTCCATGCAGCAGGCCTTGACTTGCCTTTTTAGGATGGGCCCCTGTTGATTGAACTTAATTCGATTGAGGACAGGGACTTTGCTTTGGTTTTATAATGCACGTCGAGGCTGAAAATCCTAGGGGGGCTGTACGGTTTTCGTTTCTTTTGTAAGGATTGCTCGTATTGACCGAGGAAAGGTTCACTATCAAGATGGTGTCTTTGGGTCATTCATTCATTCCCTTTTGTAAAATGTTGCCAAAATTTGCATCATTGGCACTGTTACCGGCCAGTGTTTAAAACGATTTTTAGGGCCGGGCAGTCAACCAAGGTCTGACTTTGGACCAGTGATAAAATAACCGGTTTCTAACATGGGGTCAATCGCAGGGGGTAAGATGCACACTGCTGAACATGATGCTCTCCTGCGACCTAAATTTTTTTGCCAAACAGGCCCTTGGATTGATGAGTCCATCGAACCCTTATTGAAGATATTGGTTCAGATATGAGTAGACGCCCCCTCTCGAAAAAGTGGCTTTGGTTTTCTGCCCCCACAACCACGAAAGATCAACAGCCTCAGGTGTCGACTACAGGGAACCTTTAGTTTTTTTAGGTATTGAAGAATATTCTTTTAGCGCCCGACGCAATACAATCAAACAAAAAGTCACCCCACTAAAAAAGACCCACACAATCCCGGTGATCAAAACCGGAACCCGGAAATAACGCGAAACTGGGGTAACGGCAGGATCGAGCAACTGTAGTGACGGTGCCATCTGAACATTTTGTAGTAATAGATTTCCCAATGCCTGCTGCTGAGAATCCATTAAAAATTGTCGGACCGTGATATTTTTTTCATCATCGACCATTTGCTGATACCGCACTAATTCCTGCTGGATCTGCGCCCGTGTTTGTTCAACCATATACACATTAAGATAGTCAATCAGCTGATTGACTATCTTTTGACTCAACTGCGCATCCTGCCAAATCAAAGAAATCTGCATTCCACCCGCGTCAGGTAATGGTTTGAGACGAATCGCTCCTCGCAACTTTCGAGCGGCTTGTTGAGCCGTAGGCTCCTTAATTTGAGGTGATGCATTTTCTGGAGCGGGCCGAACCAATCGGATCAACTGCCCTAATACTCCCGGTTTTAAACGGATCCAACGCTGCTGGACACCATCCCAACGCTTGGGAAACACCACCGGTTTGAGTTGGTAATGTTCAATAAAAGATCCCAAAAAGATATAAGAACGCAATGTCTTCACAATAAGTTGCTGGTTAGACAACTGACTGAGCCGTTGCTGGCGCAGCGAGCGCAAGATACTACGACGGATCACCGGGTTCACATGACGCAGAGAGCCGGCCTGAATCTGCGCCAATGGCGACTGAACATAACTCACGATGGCATCCGCTTGATAGCGAGCTGGGGTATTGACTATATAGAGTATGCCCGCGACAAAAAGTAGCGGAACAAATGCTAAAACCAGATATTCTTTCCATGAAAACTTAAATCCTAGAGTCACTCTCACCGATTTGACGACCTCTTTAAAATCCAGCGCAGATACACACCACAACACCCGATGTTTTATGAACATTCGATTATGATGGACAAAAATTTTATTGAACAGAGCAGCGCATGATTTTATAACAAACAACCGCATATAAAAACGGACCTATTTAAACCCACGCGCCATCTTTAAATAAACCATCCTCCCAGATATATTCGATTTTACAATAAAATGGTACAGTTAAAATGTACTCATCATATATCACGCCACTTAAAAAGGATCGTAAGCAAAGATGGTTTATCATGCCTACCAATTAGCTATGGATAGCGAACTGCATCTTCCAGAATTAATTCAATCTCATCAAAATCACGCAGACATCCATATTAAATTTGGCAATCTGGGCCCTGTTGATCCGATCAAAATGCCTGCTATAGGCCCCTGCTGCTGGACCAATCAGCATCAATTCCGACTCCACATTCCCGGTGTCGCACGTTACGAAGTTCGTCAGGGAACCCAAATCATCATCGATCCAGCCCCCGATTCAGATGAAGACAGTCTGCGGGTATTCCTGCTAGGTTCAGCGCTGGGTGCCTTATTATTTCAGCGAAAACTGTTAGTCCTACATGGCAATGCGATTCAAATTGGTCAGCAATGTATGGTTTGTGTCGGAATATCCGGAGCCGGGAAATCAACGCTAGCCGCCGGTTTTATGCAGCGTGGTTATCCGGTGCTAGCCGATGATGTGGTCCCGGTGACAGCCAATGGCGAAGCACTCCCCGGATTTGCCCGGATCAAACTGTGGCAGGATGTCGCGACGCGTCTGAATATCGATACCCAAAACCTGCGTCGTATCCGTCCGGAACTCAATAAATTTAACTATCCGGTACCGGTGGTATCACAACAAACGGCATTGCCAATACGCTGGATCTACACGCTGAGCTCACATAATGATGAAGATATCCAGATCACACCGATTACCGGATTAAACAAATTTATGCCTCTTCTGAGGAATACCTATCGTCCTCGTTTTATCAACGGTATGGGTCTAAAATCCGATCATCTAAAATGGTGCTCAGGTTTAGCGGGAAAGGCCCGAATGGCCCATTTATCCCGACCCAAAGAAGGTTTCTCTCTGGATGCGATGATCGATACCATTCTCAGTGATATCGAGGATCAACAATGAGTAACATTTACTGGCTAGCTTCCTATCCGAAATCAGGGAATACCTGGCTCAGAACCTTTATACAAAATGTTATCGAAGATGGGGAAAAACCCGTCCACATCAACGATCTACATACCGGAGCGATCGCCAGCAGCCGCTACTGGTTGGATGAAACATTGGGATTTGATACTGCCGACCTGCATGCCGATGAAATCGATGCCCTGCGTCCAACCGTTTATAATTGGGGAGGATTTGACGATGAGTTAGATGCCTCCCCAAACGAGGCCTTGTATCACAAAGTTCATGATGCCTACCATTATGTGGCTGGACAACCATTACTCGGAACGAAAGGCATCGGGGGGGCTTTGTATATTCTGAGAAATCCACTGGATGTAGCTCCATCCCTTGCCAATCACTACCAGTGCAGCATCGACCATGCGATTGAACTAATGGGCCAGCATCAACACTGTATGGCCCGTTCAACCAAGAAGCTAACATCACAGGTCCGTCAGCAATTGTTCACTTGGTCTGAGCATGTTCTAAGCTGGATTGAAGCCCCCTCACTCGCGAGGCTGGTGATCCGCTACGAAGAGATGCTCTACCAGCCATTGCCGACCTTCACCCGGATCTGCCAGTTTCTACAACTTCCAAGTGATCCAGCCCGAGTCCAAAAAGCGATCACTTTCAGTGATTTTAAAGAACTGACCCGTCAAGAAAATCAGGAAGGCTTTAACGAATGCCCTTCGCAAACCCCTAAATTTTTCCGTCAAGGAAAGAGCGGCAGCTGGCAACAAAGCTTAACACCCCAGCAGGTCACGCAGATCATTCATGATCATCACGATGTCATGCAGCGATTCGGCTATCTGGATACTCAAGGACAACCGCTCGTCATCCCAACAGACATCTGCGAGCACATAGTACAAAATCCGCATGCCCTTTAACCTGCACCGATATTGTCGAGCGTTACAGAAGCATCTGATCAAACGGGCGTTCCCGCACGGACTTGTGAGCTGGCACTATCTACTCCCCAAGCAATCACAATGGGTCAAAGCCCATCGCAACTATTGGTGGCACCATCCCCACCGTCTTCCCAAACCGCTTTGGTTGATGCTTGAACTCGGCTTGTGGTTACGCTGGCTGTCATGGAGCGCCTGGCATGCCTGTCTGGTTTGGGTTCGACTTCGAGGGGACACCTTCCAGCAGCAGTATGCCGTCAGCCGGCGCCAACAATATTGGGTTTTACTCAAGTTGGCCCTCAACTGGGGGCTCCATCCTGCACAAAGTTACGCATTCAACCTCATCCAGCATCCCAAACGAGTGCTGCACTATGTTTATAATCAGGAAACGGCAGGCTACCATCACTACCACAATCAGCAACGTCGGGTTAGCCAAGCATCATTGCACAAGCTTCAGGATAAAACTGCACTGGCAGAATATCTGACACCACTGGCGATTCAAGTTGCGAAAACCTGTACTGTCATTCCCCAAATGGCCGCAACACCATTGCAACCAATATTGTCGACAGCAGGACAGGACGCGTACTTTATAAAAAGTCGCAGTGGGAATCAGGCTCAGGGCGCGTTTAAAGTCTGGCAAAAGGACGCGCAGTGGTTGGGAGAATCTTTTAACGGGCAACCACTGGATGCCACGGCGCTCGAAACCGCCTGGCAATATCTGTTACAAAACGATGATGCGCTAATCCAACCACTTTATACCAATCACCCGGCACTCGATTACCTTTCAGAACGGGATGATGTCATCACACTCCGAGTGATCAGTCGCTGGCAGCAGCAACAGCCCACGATTTATCATCAACAACTGGAAATTCCATATTCCAACGGTCAGAAGATTGGTTATGTATTCTTAACTCTCGATGATGATGGCCTATTACTCCCTGCAACCACCTTGCCTCCTTTGCCGCAGCAGCAGGCTCTGAACCAAACCTTGCATCCTTTGCAACCGTTACCTTTTCACTCCGACATTATCGCTCAAAGCTTGCAAGCCCATCGCCTCTTTCCGGATATTCACGGCATCGCTTGGGACTGGGTGATTACACCAACGGCACCCATTCTTCTGGAAGGAAATAGTGGTTGGGGCACCGCGATGCCCCAACATTTCCAAGGGCCTCTTTTAAATGACCCTATAGAGTCAGATTAAAGTCGATCTCGAATGCGGAAATACGCCATCGCCAGCACCAATGCAGGCGTGCGAAACAAGCGCCCGCCAGGGAATGGACGGTGTGGGATCTTCGAGAATAGATCCAGCCGTTCACTGGTCGATACAATCGCCTCTGACATTAATTTCCCGGCGATATTGGTCGCGGCGATACCATGACCAGAAAAACCCTGCGCATAAAAAATATTAGACGCCAGTTTGCCAAAATGAGGCGCCCGATTCATGGTGATCCCCACAAAACCACCCCAGGTATAATCGATTTCAACCCCTTTCAACTGCGGGAAGACCTTCTCCATCCGCGGGCGCATGGCATATTCTAAATTACGCGGATCAATCCCCGAATAACTGACACGCCCTCCGAATAACATCCGGTGATCCGCTGAACAACGGTAATAGTCCAACACAAAATTAATATCGCAAGCCGCAATATTATCTTTCATTAACTGTTCGCAGCGATCTTTTCCCAACGGTTTGGTGGCTGCGATATAAGTTCCAACGGGCATCACCCGGCTCACCAGATAGCCAGATAGACCTTCCAGATAAGCATTACACGCCATCAATACATAATTGGCTGTAACTTCGCCTTGGGCCGTTTGCACCCGCGCGGGATCCCCCTGCTTCAGGGAAATAACTCGACTATCCTCATAAAACTGAACCCCGGCCGCCTGCGCCGCTTTCACCAAACCCAACGTATAGTTAAGCGGATGCAGGTGACCACTGTTTTGATCAAACAAACCACTGGTGTAAAGCGGACTGCCAATATGCTCACGTACGGCATTCTGATCCCAGTACGTCAGGCTTGAATAACCATAAGTATTTTCCAGCTTATGTTGCCACTCTTTGAGTTCACGATCATGCCGCGGTTTAAGCCCCAGATGAGCCATACCGTCTCGCCAATCACAATCAATCTGATGCTTGCGAATAGAGCTTTTCGTCAGTTCTAACCCTTCCTGAGCAATATTCCAAAACTGTTTGGCATTTTCCAGACCGACCATTTTCTCCAGAGCATACTGTTCACACCCCCAACCGAAAATGGCCTGTCCACCACTTCGACCTGAAGCGCCCCACCCCACGCGCTCGGCTTCTAAGACCACGACTCGGTAGCCTTGCTCAGCTAGATCTAATGCCGCCGAGACACCGGTAATGCCACTACCGATGACACAAACATCGGCGGTTATCTTTCCCTGAAGTGGTTCGAAACTAAAATTCTGATTTGCCGTTGCGGCATAGTAGGATTGCGCATGTGGTTGAGCTGTCATAACTATTCCTTGATTTAGACTAATTGCTGATACCATTGATATTCAAGAGGTGAAACCTGTGCATCAAAGCGCTGCATCTCAGCCAGCTTCGTGGCGGCATAAACCTGACAGAAATCTTTCCCTAATGCCTGAGATAACAATTCACTCTCTGAAAAAAGCTGTAACGCCTGTGACCAGGTGTTGGGGAGTAACTCACCCGGAAGTTCAGCCGCATTTCCTGACACCGGATCCGGTGGCATCAGGTCCTGACGGATCCCCGATTCGATACTGGCTAAAAGTGCCGCACATAACAAATATGGATTGGCATCAGCTCCAGCTACCCGGTGTTCGATTCGAGTATTTTCTTCACTACCCGCTGGGATCCGCACCGCAACGGTACGATTATCCCACCCCCAGCAGGGTTTCATCGGGACAAACATATCGGGTTGAAAACGTCGATAAGAGTTGGCATTAGGAGCTAAAATCGCCATCGTATCCGGTAAATGAGCCAATAAACCGGCTATCGCTTGTTTCAGCAGGAGCGGCTCACTGGCAAATAGATTCTGACCCTCAGCATCTAAAGCGCTGATATGCACGTGGCAACCATTCCCCGCATAGTCACTGTAGGGTTTAGCCATAAACGTGGCCCCAAAGCCATGCTGACGTGCCACAGATTTAATGATCCGTTTCAACAGCAACGCCTGATCACAAGCCAATAGCACATCCGTCTGGTGGTGCAAATTCACTTCAAACTGGCCCGGCGCATATTCCGCCACCATATTTTCGGCTGGAACTTGCTGTATCTGACAGGCAGCGATCACATCATCCAAAAACGCTTTATAATCATCCAGATCATCTAATGAATAGACCTGGGTCTGACTCATCCGTTGCTGGCTTTGCGGCGCAATCGGGGGTTGAGGTAAACCATTCTCATCACTTTCTCGATCGGTGAGATAAAATTCCAACTCCAGCGCCACACACCACTGTATGCCTAAATCAGCTTGCCGCTGCAGAAGCTGACTTAGGACCTGCCTTGGATCGGCGAAAAAAGGAGTCTGTCCATCCCGCTCGACCATCGTCATCAGCCCTTGGGCACATCCGGGTTCCTGCCACGGGATCAAACTCAGAGAATGGGGTAATAATTGGCAAATTCGATCCCCATCGCCCTGTTCAAAACCCAGGCCGGTTTCTTCCACCGTTTCTCCACAGATATCCAAGGCAAAAATCGAAGCGGGCAAACAAACGCCTTCCTCTGCGACCTTAAGTAATTGTGAAATATCCAGCCGCTTACCGCGTGGAGTCCCGCTGAGATCATGCAGCATTAAATCAATGCTTTGAAGATCGGGATGCTGTGCCAAGAACTGTTGAACAGTTCGTTTCAATGATGACAATGACGTATTCGTCCGTATTTGTGATTGAGTATCCATAGGCTGATCCTGCCTCGATTATCGTAGTCTGTTTAAAAATACACCACAGTGTTTAATATATTGCAAACTTTTATTTTCTCACCACATGAACATCGTTAAATTCTGCTTTTATCGAACATAAATGTTTGACATTTGTCAAATTGCATGTCAATTCTAGAAAAACAGCGGATTATTTAGTCAAAGAATGATTAGTTTATTGAACACTCGGATGGTGTTATGAAAGACGTGATGGAACGGATCGGACAATGGATCACTGAGAATAAAATTACTGAAGTTGAATGTTTAATCCCGGATATTACCGGGAATGCCCGGGGAAAAATTGTCCCTGCCAGTAAATACTTACGGGAACAGGGACTTCGCCTCCCAGAGTCAATTTTCTTTCAGACGGTCACGGGAGACTGGCCAGATGATGATAGCATGGTTGACCCGACTGAACGCGATATGCATCTTGAGCCTGACCCCGATACAATTCGCTTTGTTCCCTGGACCAAAGAACCTACAGCTCAAGTCATCCACGATTGCTATGATAATAATGGTGAACTGGTTGATATTGCCCCCCGCTCAGTTCTTAGACGAGTTCTGAATCTCTACGAACAAGAAGGCTGGTTCCCAGTCGTCGCCCCTGAAGTTGAATTCTTTTTAGTGAAAAAAAATCTCGACTGGGATTACCCATTAGAACCCCCGATCGGTCGTAATGGTCGCCCGGAAACCGCTCGCCAATCCTTCAGCATTGACGCCGTCAACGAATTCGACCCGATCTTTGAAGATATGTATGACTACTGCGACGCTCAAGAGCTAGATGTAGATACCTTGATCCATGAATCCGGGGCGGCACAAATGGAGGTTAACTTCATTCATGGGGATGCTTTATCCCGAGCCGATCAGGTGTTTCTATTTAAACGCACCATGCGTGAAACGGCACAGCGTCATGATGTTTATGCCACCTTTATGGCAAAACCGATGGAAAAAGAGCCGGGCAGTGCGATGCACATTCATCAGAGTCTGACGGATGCCAGTGGTCTAAACTTGTTCGGCCTGCCCGACGGCAGTAACAGTCCGCTATTTTTAAACTACATCGGGGGGATGCAAAAATATACACCGGCGGGACTTGCCTTCTTTGCCCCCAATGTCAACTCTTACCGGCGACTCGTCTTCGGTGATTCAGCGCCTACAAATGTCGAATGGGGATTAGACAACCGAACCGTCGGATTGCGAGTTCCAATGTCAGATCCCTCGGCTCGCCGCGTTGAAAACCGCTATGCCGGCTCTGATGTCAATCCTTATCTGGCGATGGCCGTATCCCTAGCCTGCGGCTATCTGGGCATGAAGAAAGGGCTCAAACCCACAGCCATGACTACCGGGGATGCAACCCAAGATCCGTATTCACTCCCCCGAACCGTTGAAGAATCACTCAAATTATTAGAGCAAAGCGATGATATGCGCGAGATCTTAGGCGACCGTTTCGTTTCAGCCTATGTCGCCCTCAAACGCAAAGAATATCAAACTTTTTTCCAGGTCATTAGCTCCTGGGAACGCGAATTTTTACTACTTAACGTGTAACTGCCGGAGGACCGATGAGTTCCAATCAAATTCAACAGCAGGACAGCGAACACTGCTTTCACCCTTTTAGCAACTATCATCAGTTGAATCGGGATGGTTCACGGGTGATTGAACGAGGCGAAGGTATTTTCGTGTATGACGCACACGGTCAGAAAATTCTCGATGCAATGGCCGGTCTTTGGTGCGTTAATCTGGGATATAGTGCCGATGCGCTGATCGAAGCAGCCACCGCCCAGATGAAACAGTTGCCTTATTACAATCTGTTTTTCCAGTCGACCCATGCCCCTGCGGCAAAACTAGCGCAAAAGCTCTCCGAGATCACACCGGAACATCTGAATCATGTGTTCTTCACCGGTTCTGGCTCGGAATGTAATGATACGGTGATCCGGACCGTTCGCCATTATTGGAGCTGTTTAGGCAAGCCCTCCAAGCAGGTGATTATCAGCCGGGAAAATGCCTATCATGGTAGTACCATGGCCGGTGCCAGTTTAGGTGGGATGAAACCGATGCATGCGCAGGGTGGATTACCCATTCCGGGCGTCGTGCATATTCCGCAACCTTACTATTTTGGTGAAGGACAAGGGCAAGATCCTCAGCAATTCGGTCTGGAACGAGCTCGGTTGTTAGAGCAAAAAATTCTGGAATTAGGCGAAGACAAGGTTGCGGCCTTTATTGCCGAACCGGTGCAAGGTGCTGGGGGCGTGATTATTCCACCCGAGAGCTACTGGCCAGAAATCCAGCGCATCTGCGATAAATATGAAATCCTATTGGTGGCCGATGAAGTGATCTGTGGTTTTGGTCGTACCGGTCAATGGTTTGCTAGCCAAACCTACAACATTAAACCGGATCTGATGTGTCTGGCGAAAGGGATTACCTCCGGTTACGTCCCGCTGGGGGCCGTTATGATGAGTGATCGCGTGGCCCAAGTGCTACGGGATTATGACGACGAATTTACTCACGGCTTTACCTATTCTGGACATCCGGTCGCCTGTGCCGTCGCCTTGGCCACCATCGAACAGATGCAACAAACTCAACTCATTGATTATGTTCACGATGAATTAGCACCTTATTTGGCCGAAGGCTGGCAGCAGCTTAGCGAACATCCACTGGTCGGAGAAGCTCGCATCAAAGGGATGATGGGGGCTCTGGAACTGGTCGCCGATAAAACGACCTTACAACGATATGATAAAAAACTGGCCGCAGGCACGCTCTGTCGTAATATTTGCGTGAACAACGGTCTGATTATGCGGGCGGTCGGAGATACCATGATCATCGCACCGCCACTGATTATGAGCAAAGCGGAAGTCGATCAACTGATCACACTTGCTAAAAAATGTCTGGACCAAACCTATACTGAATTACAACACCAGATTGGCTAAATCTTACACATGGATGGAGATACATTATGAAATATGCCGCGATAGCGAAAACTCTACTCTCGGTATCCCTGTTCGCAACCGCGCTCACCAGCCAGGTTCGGGCCGCTGAAGAACCAGTCCTGCACGTTTATAACTGGTCTGATTATATCGCCGAAGACACCATCGCTAATTTTGAAAAAGAAACCGGGATCAAAGTGGTCTATGATGTTTTTGATTCCAATGAAGTGCTCGAAGCTAAAATCCTGTCCGGTCATACCGGCTTTGACGTCGTTGTCCCCAGTAACGACTTCTTAGGTCGTCAGGCGAAAGCCGGTGCCTTTATGAAGCTGGATAAAAGCAAACTAACCAACTATAAAAACCTCGATCCAAAGTTGATGAAAATGCTGGCTGACGCCGCTGATCCGGGAAACCAATATGCCGTGCCCTACCTATGGGGAACCACTGGGATTGGTTATAACGTGGATAAAATCAAAAAAATTCTGGGCGATGATGCCCCAGTCAACAGCTGGGATTTAGTTTTTCAGCCTAAATACATGGAAAAACTCAAGCAATGCGGTGTCTCTTTCTTAAATGCACCGACTGAAATTCTAGCTTCCGTGCTGAATTATCTGGGTAAAGATCCAAACTCAACAGTGCCCAACGACTACACCAAAGTGGCACTACCGCTACTGCAGAAAATTCGCCCTTATGTCACTCAAATCAACTCCTCCGAATATATCAACAGTTTAGCTAATGGTGATATTTGTGTGGCCGTCGGCTGGTCCGGAGATATCATGATGGCCGCCGATCGCGCTAAACAAGCGAAAAATGGCGTGCATATCAAATACTCGATTCCGAAGGAAGGCGCACTGGCTTGGTTTGATTTAATGGCCATTCCAAAAGATGCGAAACATCCGGAAAACGCACTGAAATTTATCAACTATCTGCTGCGGCCGAAAGTGATTGCCGATATCAGTAACTATGTCTGGTATGCCAATCCGAACGTACCATCCAAACAGTATGTCGATAAAGAGATCACCAGTGATCCAGGGATCTACCCAGATGCAGCCACCAGCGCCAAACTGTATAGCGCTAAAATTCTGCCGATGAAAATCGACCGAATTCGTACCCGCACATGGACCACCTTCTTACAAAATTAAGCGAATCGGCCCAGACTCTGGGCCGTTAGTCTGTGGAGATTGATAATGGAAGCAACCCCCTCAACAGCAACACCCCCCCTATTACAAATCAAAAACTTAAGTAAAACCTTTGATGGTGTGCATGCCGTTGATGACGTCGATCTAGAGATCCGACGTGGTGAATTGTTTGCACTACTGGGCGCATCTGGCTGTGGAAAATCAACCTTATTGCGGATGTTGGCCGGATTTGAACAACCCTCCAAAGGGCAAATTATTTTAGATGGGGTCGATTTAGCGGAAATTCCGCCTCATCGACGGCCCGTTAACATGATGTTTCAGTCTTACGCATTGTTTCCCCATATGACGGTTGCCGGAAACATTGCCTTCGGGTTAAAGCAGGATGGACTCAAGCGTCAGGAAGTCGATGCGATCGTTGCGCAGATGCTGAAACTGGTTCGAATGGAAGAATATGCCAAACGTAAACCTCATCAGCTTTCCGGAGGACAGCGCCAGCGTGTCGCTTTAGCTCGTAGCCTCGCCAAAAAACCGAAACTACTTCTGCTCGATGAGCCCATGGGGGCCCTTGATAAAAAGTTACGAGAACAGATGCAACTCGAAGTCGTCGATATTTTGGAAAGTGTTGGCGTGACCTGTGTGATGGTCACCCATGATCAGGAAGAAGCAATGACCATGGCCACTCGAATCGCCATCATGGATCGCGGTCAGTTTATTCAGATCGGGAGCCCCGAAGAGATCTATGAATATCCGAATTCGCGTTACAGCGCCGAGTTTATCGGTTCGATGAATATCTTCGAGGGAGAACTGATTGAAAATCAGGCAGATCAGGCCGTCATACACTGCCATGCTTTTGAGCAGCCCATCTTATTGAATCACGGATTATCTGATGCTCCGGGCCTACCGTTGATGGTGGCGCTGCGCCCTGAAAAAATAAAAGTCTTCCGTAAACTGAATCGTAAAGTGAACGTCTGTACCGGTGAAGTTGAAGATATCGCCTATCTGGGAGGACAATCCATCTACCATGTTCGGCTACCTAGCGGACAACTGGTTCGGTCCACGCTTCCCAACTCCAGCCGCCATCGAAATTCACTTCCGACCTGGAAAGAAACCGTTCATCTATGTTGGGAAGCAGACAGCTGCGTGGTACTGAAAATATGATCAATTCTCAATCAATTCACCGGCATCTACGCTATCTGCTGGTATTACCGCCGTATGTTTGGTTGCTGTTATTTTTCTTGTTACCGTTTGCGATCGTTCTGAAGATCAGTTTTGCCGAAGCACAACTCTCGATCCCTCCCTACACGGATCTTCTTCATTACGCCGATGAGCAATTACAAGTCCTGCTCAACATCGGAAACTATCTGTACATGGTCAGCGATGATCTCTATGTTGAATCGTATCTGCGCTCTATTGAAGTCGCGGCGATCTCAACCTTTTTATGCTTATTGGTCGGTTACCCGATGGCATGGGCCATTGTCCACTCCAAACCCCAAACGCGTAATATTTTATTAATGCTAATTGTTCTGCCATCATGGACCAGTTTTCTGATTCGGGTCTATGCCTGGATTGGTATTCTTAAAAACAACGGGCTGCTCAATAACGTACTGATGATGGCAGGCATTATCGATCAGCCGCTGCATATTTTGCATACCAACGTGGCCGTCTATATCGGTATTGTGTATACCTATCTGCCATTTATGGTACTGCCACTTTATACCGCACTCATGCGCGTTGATTACTCGCTACTGGAAGCGGCTCGCGATCTCGGAGCCAAACCGACCGTTATCTTCTGGCGGATATTGTTGCCTCTGACCAAAGCCGGTGTAATTGCAGGCTCGATGCTGGTATTTATTCCGGCGGTCGGCGAATTTGTGATCCCGACATTATTGGGCGGACCGAATACTATCTTGATCGGCAAAGTCCTGTGGCAGGAATTTTTTAACAACCGGGATTGGCCCGTTGCCTCGGCGGTTGCCATTGTGATGCTACTGATTCTGATGGTTCCAATCTTAATCTTTCAGCGTTATCAAAAACGAGAGTTGGAGGCTGAATAATGGGCGAAATACCTATCTCAAACAGTAAATGGAAATGGCTAATTTTAGGACTCGGGTTTTCCTTCCTTTATATTCCCATTCTGATTTTGATCTTCTACTCGTTTAACGCCAGCCGTCTGGTTACGGTCTGGGCCGGTTTTTCGATTAAATGGTACGGCGAGCTGTTTCATGATGATCTGTTGATGAACGGTGTTCGGCTCAGCCTAATCATCGGCTTCATGTCGGCCAGCGCCGCCGTCGTACTCGGCACCATTGCGGCCTTTGTGCTAAATCGTTTCGGACGCTTTCGGGGGGCGGGGATGTTCTCGTTTATGATCACCGCACCACTGGTGATGCCCGATGTCATTATGGGTCTATCGCTGCTATTGATGTTTATTGCACTCGGATCAGTCTTTGACATCTTCTCCGACCGTGGCATGCTTACGATATGGATTGCTCATGTGACCTTTTGTACGTCATATGTCTGCATCGTCGTGAGTTCCAGACTACGGGAAGTCGATATGAGTATTGAAGAAGCCGCCATGGATCTGGGAGCGCCTCCCTGGAAGGTATTCTTTTTAATTACCTTACCCAGTATTTTCCCTGCTATCGTCGCAGGCTGGTTGCTCGCCTTTACCCTATCGCTGGATGATCTAGTCATTGCTAGTTTCGTCTCTGGACCCAGTGCAACCACGCTGCCGATGGTCGTGTTCTCCAGTGTCCGATTAGGCGTCAGTCCCAAAATCAATGCGTTAGCAACAATTATCGTACTGGTGGTCGCCACCGCGACCTGGATCGCTTGGTACCTGATGTCCCGGGCTGAAAAGCGTCGCCAACAGGAAATTCACGCGGCGCTACGTGACGAGCAAATTATAACCCCTGCACATCATCTACAGGAGAGCCAGTAATGGATGTGGGTGCGCAACTGAAAACCATTCGTTTAATGCGCGGTTTGACCCAGCGTCAACTCGCTCGTCAGAGCGGTGTCACCAATTCGATGATCTCGCAGATCGAGCAGGGACAGGTCAATCCTTCGGTTGGATCCCTGAAAAAAATTCTAGATGCTATTCCCATTTCGATGGCTGAATTTTTTTCGTTGGAATTAGAACCGGAGCCCAAGTGTTTTTTCAACACAGAGGAACTGATCGATCTAGGGGATGGCCATATTCAGATGCTGTTAGTCGGAAGTCGTCGCCCGGATCGAAAACTGGCGATGATTTATGAAATATATCCTCCCGGTGCCGACACCGGAGAGGATATGATGAGCCATGATGGTGAAGAAAGCGGCATCATTATTCAGGGCCAAATTGAGCTTACCATCGGTCAGCAGACCCAAATACTCAAAACGGGCGAGGCGTATTATTTTAATACCCGACGGCCCCATCGCTTTCGAAATCCAAGTGATGAAACTTGCGAACTCATCAGTGCAGCAACGCCCCCCACCTTTTAAAGTACACTGGATTAGCGGCAGATCTCTCGCCGCTAATCCATACCTTCACTCAATACCCTCAGGTTACTGAACCGTTGCCACAACCTGAGAACGGGTATAAATCAGTTGAACCTGATAACTGCCTGAGGCCGAAACTGAACTAAAGCGGCCGCGGACTCGACCCGCATCGATGAGAACCAGTTTCTGACCCGAAACCGGCGTCATATGACTAAAGTCTAACTGTAGCGCACCGCCATTGATATAAACGGTACCCGATGCCGCAAGCTGACTACTATCATCATCCATGACCAGATCCAGTGTTCCATCATCAATGGCATAACGTGTGATTTCCACTGGATCCGTCGCATTAATCCGTACCGTTCCGCCACTTTGATACAATGTGCCACTACCGAAGGCTGATTCTGATGCCGCTTCTAATACGCCCCCTTGCACCAGCGTCCCCCCGCTATAGCTATTAGATCCGGAGAGCGTCAGCGTACCACTGCCACTTTTCGTCAAGCGCCCGGCACCACGAATATCATTACGCCACCAGTCCTCGGCATTAAACCCACCTAGCGAAGCATTCATATACACATTGACATCCCCATTAAAGGCCCCGTAACCATCGGCTGCAGTGACATAATCCAAGCGTCCCCAACCATTGGACTGATCCAAAATCGGGTATCCGGAATCGACTTCAGTTGTGGCCAGAACCGCCCGGCGTTGAGCGGCACTTAAATAAGGTTGACGCGTCGCCAATAAGGTTTCAGCCCCGGCGGGAACGACCGGTGCCTGTCCAGCCAAGGAGAGATCCTGAGTAAAGCCATAGGTCAGTCGAGCCCGATAAGCCGCTTTAATCGCATCGTGATCAGCATAATAGTTATTATCCTGCACATCAGCGGTTACACTTCCCGGAGCAGTCACCGTACGATGCGCATAAGCATACAACGAGCTCCCCGCCGAATTAGCCTGCGCCCCAAAATAGCTCTGCGCGGTTGTATAAGCCGTCTCGGCATCGGTGCGTTTTGCATCATCCAGAAGTGCTGTAGCGGCAACCGATTCGGCTTCAATTCGTCCCCCAATCACATCAACCGGTGAGTGCATCCCGGCAATAATCCGGTTTTCACCCAATTGAGAGGCTCGGTAAAGCATTTCACTAAAGCGTTGAGGAATCGCATAGGCATAAGCCAATGCAGCCAGATATCCAGCATTGGTATGACCACTAGGGAACGCACCGTCTTTGGCACGCGACTCATCGATACTTCCATCGCCATCCAGATCGCTGCTGGTCCGCCGAGCACAAAGGAGTGCGGGGATCACCTGAACATTGGAATCGTAGTTATCGAAATTAACCGTTGAGGTGACGGCACTCCCCGAGGTGTAGTTGTCACAACTATAGCTAGTGGTTCCCAGATAGGTCACATCCCCACTACTGTTCATCCGCCACGGGCGAGGCGTTGAAAAGATATATTTAGGGCCACTGGTCGAGGCCGGAGAATTCTGTCGGAACTGCCAGACTAAATGTGCAACCGCCCCTAAAGCCGTTCCGGCCGATTCATCATAGTCACCCGCATAGATAATACTATCATTGTTATCATACAGATAATGCGCATCATTCAATTGCGCCGACGTCGGTGTTGCCACCGTAGTGTAGGCACCAGAATGAGCCACGTAATCCGTCGTCAATGGACCGAGACCATCAATCACACTATAGTTTTTACTCCGACGGTCATCTAAATAGGCCGCCATCGCCTGAGTCGTGGTCCGGCTCGCGGTCACCTGTTCAACATAATTGATATTATGGGTCCAGGCACTACTATCATTAATGGTAGCCTGAGTAAAAGGCACCAGACTTGAAACGGTTCCATACGTCTGCAAGCCTGAGCTATTCGCACCGCCATTGGTCGCATCGCCGCCGCGCCAATCGGTTAAGTTCAGTCTCCAGAGCTGATCGATTCCTACCAAAATACGCGGAATGGGGTTATTCACGAAATCATAACGGCCTGAGCCATTGTTATTACTGATATAATCACGGACCGGTAGCGGATAAGCCACACTAGGCTCACTCACAGTCTGTTCATAACCCAGCCCTTGTGGCATCGTCGGCTTATGATCGGTTAAATCATCTAAATAGCAAGCCGATAACGAGCTACTGATCACCACCACTATCCCTAACTTGATCTTCATTGATTGCTGTCCTCTTTCCCTTGAAATGCCAAGAACATAGCAATACAAAATGAAGCATTAATTAAATTTATATGAATGGACCAAGATAAATTATTTTTTTAAAACGCTGGACCAATCATGGCATAGTCGCGATGCAACCTTTTACAATTTCCAAAGAACAACATCCGACTTATGCAAAAATGACGCATTTTTTATTTATAGCCTTCGAAAATAGACTAAAAAACCTAAATCAATGTCTTGTATTGAAAGGGGATGATGGTGTTTAATCGCATCTGTTTTGTATTCAATCTAATTAACTCGAAAGTTAAGGTTTTTATGGTTCTCTGGGCATTAACCGTGTGGGTCTTCAAGTGACGCGCACGGCGGAATAAAAGTGATGAAGATGCAAGATTCGATACCCCTGCAGTTCAACTGCCTTCCTTTATTTAATCGCTCCATGCGACTGACTGCGGCCAGTCAAATTCTGGAGTGCCATTCTTTCATTCAGTATATTCGTCTCATTCGGCACCATACGAATCGAGAGCCAGGAATTTCGAACCTGTTTTAGTTTTCCTTTTACAAAAACGAACTGTCTATATTTTTAGACAGCGATTTTTTACGGCCTGAATCTATCACTACGATATATTGGGTGCTTATTATTTATTTAAATAACATCACAGGAATCCGTTATGTTGGATAATCATCGTTATTTCGAAACACTTCATCCTGGATACGGGCAATACTTTCAGATTGATACCATTCTATTCGAACAGAAAACCGATCAATGGCATCTGATCATTTTTGAAAATGAAACCTTTGGCCGAGTCATGGCGCTGGATGGCATCATTCAAACCACCGAACGAGACGAATTTATCTATCATGAGATGCTGACCCATGTTCCCCTGTTTACACACGGGCACGCCAAAAATGTGTTGATCATTGGCGGTGGCGATGGTGGCATGCTCCGTGAAGTCACCAAGCATCATCAGTTGGAATCAATCACGATGGTTGAAATTGATCAGGCCGTTGTCGATATGTGTAAAACCTATCTGCCTGATCATAGCGCCGGAGCCTACGACGATCCTCGGGTACAGCTGGTCATCGATGACGGAGCCCGTTTCGTCGCCACGACAGACCAGAAATTCGATGTCATCATCAGCGACTGTACCGATCCGGTCGGACCTGGCGAAGTGTTGTTCAGTTCTGATTTTTATGCTGGCTGCCAACGTTGTTTAAATCCGGGCGGAATTATGGTCGCCCAAAATGGGGTGGCCTTTATGCAACCCAATGAGGTCCAAACTACGCACCAGCGTCTGGGGCACTATTTTCAGGACTGCACGTTCTACAGCGCCGCGATTCCGACCTATGTCGGCGGGATCATGACCTTTGCTTGGGCGAGTCAGGATCCTCACATAAAAGAAATTGAATTCAGTCGGTTAGCCGAACGATTTGCTCGTGCGGATCTAACTACCCGTTATTATACACCCGCGATTCATCAAGCTAGTTTTGCACTACCGCAGTACCTGCTCGATGAATTATCTCAAGCTTAATTTGATGACTATTTGCGAGGCAAAAAGGTGAGTCAATCATGCGGGTCGGCCCAACAGAGCCGACAACTCTACAACATTCTCTATTGGAGTCAGGGATACTTCGATATTAACGAACACGGCAATGTCGTGGTGCGTCCTGATCGAAGCCATCCCGATGCGGAATTTGAACTCGACTCGCTTGCTAAAGAGCTCACCCGTCAGGGCGTCTCTTTACCGGCGCTGGTTCGGTTCCCTCAGATTTTACATCACCGGGTAGACACACTATGTGGCGCATTTAACCAAGCTATTCAAAATTATGAATATGCCAATCAGTATTTGGCCGTCTATCCCATTAAAGTCAATCAACAACGGAGTGTGGTTGAAGAAATCCTGCGCAGTCAGGCCGCGAAACAAAATCGGCAGCTGGGGTTAGAAGCGGGCAGTAAACCTGAGTTGATGGCGGTACTCGCCATGGCACAACAAGCCAGCTCTGTCATCATCTGCAATGGTTATAAAGATAGGGAATATATCCGGTTAGCCTTGATTGGAGAAAAACTGGGACATCAAGTTTATATCGTCTTAGAAAAACTCTCTGAGCTCAATATGGTGCTTACTGAATCTCGACGACTCAAAGTGAAACCTCGCTTAGGCCTGCGCGCCCGTCTGGCCTCACAAGGCAAAGGGAAATGGCAGGCCAGTGGCGGTGATAAATCCAAATTTGGTCTGGCAGCCGCTCAGGTTTTGGAGGTGGTACGGGTACTGACCGAGCAGAATATGCTCGATAGTCTGCAACTGCTGCATTTTCATCTCGGCTCACAAATTGCCAACATCCGTGACGTTCGCCAAGGCGTCAGCGAAGCGGCGCGTTTTTACTGCGAACTGCGACAGATGGGAGCACCAATTGAATGTATGGATGTCGGTGGTGGGCTGGCCGTCGACTATGATGGTTCTCGCAGTCAGACCAGCAGTTCCATGAACTACGGCATGACCGAATACGCCAACAATGTGGTTTACGGCATTGGAGATACCTGCGCACTTTATGAACAACCGGTTCCCCGAATTATTTCTGAATCCGGTCGTTCACTCAGTTCTCATCATGCGGTATTAATCACCGATGTCATCGGCACCGAAAGCTATGAACCGGTTGAAGTGACTCACCCCGGCGAAGAAGCCCCGCAGATACTGCAAAACATGTGGGATTCTTGGCAAGAACTCAATAACAACGGGGACCAACGTGCTTTAGTTGAAATCTATCATGATATTCAAAGTGATCTGATGGAAGTTCATGCCCAATTCAATTTAGGGCTATTGAATCTTACGCAACGGGCCTGGGGCGAACAGTTGAATCTACGGATCAGTTATGAACTGAAACAACGGCTCAGCGAAAATAACCGTCGTCATCAGGTCATTCTCGACGAGTTGCGGGAACGCTTAGCTGATAAGCTATTTATCAACTTTTCATTATTTCAATCGATCCCGGATACCTGGGGCATCGATCAGGTGTTCCCGATCCTGCCGCTATCCCAGTTAAATCAGCCCATCGAAAACCGAGCGGTTCTGCTGGATATCACCTGTGATTCAGATGGTACGATTGAACAATATGTCGATGAAATGGGCATTGAACCAACCTTGCCGATCCCCAAATGGGAAGCTCAAAACCCTTATCTAATGGGCTTTTTCCTCGTCGGTTCCTATCAGGAAATTTTAGGTGATCTACATAACTTGTTTGGCGATACCGATGCTGCCGTCGTCACCATCACACCGGAAGGTCATTTTCATATCGACCAAATAACTCCGGGAGATACTGTAGAAGATGTACTGGGTTACGTAAACCTCAGCAGCGACAGCTTTGTGCGCACATACCGTGAACTGGTACGCAAACACATCGCACCGGGACAACAACGCGAAATTTTAGCAGAACTGGAAGCCGGTCTGCGAGGTTACACCTATTTAGAAGACTTTCACTCATAAGGAGATGTTTCCCATGTTTTTTGAAGGCTCAGAGAAAAAAATTGAAATTGTCATTCGCCCCGGGGTGCCATCATTGCGCACACTGGGGCAGGATTACTGGAAAGCGCTCGTGCATACCGCACGAGCCGAAATTCTATCAGTCATTCATAATGAGCAGTGTGATGCCTATCTGCTCAGTGAATCCAGCTTATTTGTCTGGGATAACCGTTGCCTGATGTTAACCTGCGGGACCACCACACTGGTCGATGCCGCATTGAAATTTATCGGCGATCAAGGCCCTTCCCAGATCGATTTTTTCAGCTATCAGCGGAAAAACGAATACCGACCTAACCTACAACTCTCAACCGTCACAGAAGATCTAGAACGGCTACGAGCATTACTACCGATGAAAGCCTGCCAGTTTGGTTATCTGGATAGCCACCATCACTTTTTATTTTCAATGGCTCACCCTGATTATCAGCCTGAAATTGATGACCATACCAGCGAACTGTTGATGTACCACATCAGCGGCCCTGCGGCTGATGCGCTTTGCTGTTCCTGTCAGGAATTATCCCAAATCCGCCAGCTTCTGGATCTAGAAAAACTCCTCCCTGGATTCGAATTAGATGACTTTTTATTCGACCCCTGTGGCTATTCTGTGAATGCGATCAAAGGACATCAGTACGCAACGATCCATATTACACCTCAACAGAGTAGTTCCTATGTCAGTTTTGAAACCAATATTGATTTAGGCCTGGAAGGGGCTTGGATTGTGGAAGCACTGCTCAAACGGCTCCAACCCCGAAGCTGGGATACGATCGGCTTTAACAGCTCTCCGCAAACGCCAAAACGACCTTATTATTTATCTATCGGAGAATGCCAGGTCAGACTAGAATGTGGCTACGAAGTAATTTTCAGCCATCATCAGGATCGTCAGTCGCAACAATTGCCTGTCTGTTGGCTGTAGTCCATTATAAATACGGGGACACTCAGTTCCCGTACCTTTTGGGAGATTTTATGGCAACTATTGCGTCTTATCCGGATTATTCGCTCTACTCCAACGCGTTTGGATTTTTACGTCAACCCCTGAACTTTCAGCCTCAGCAAAGTGATGCAAATATAGTGATTACCGGACTTCCCTTTGACTTAGCGACCTCGGGCCGCAGTGGTAGTCGTATGGGACCAGGCGCGATCCGGCAAGCCTCGATTCAACTGGCCTGGGAAGAATGTCGCTGGCCCTGGCAATTTGCTCTCACTGACCGCGTAAAAATTGCCGATGCAGGGGATCTGGTGTTTGACACCGGAGATGCCGCCTTATTTACTCAACGGCTCGAAGCATATAGCGACTCACTCGCCGCCGCCGGAAAAACCCAGCTAAGTCTGGGTGGCGATCATTATGTAACGCTGCCACTATTACGAGCTCACCATCGCCATTACGGGCCGATGGCTTTAGTGCATTTTGATGCCCATACTGACACTTATTCTCAAGGGAGTCTCTATGATCATGGCACCATGTTTTATCATGCCCCAAAAGAAGGGTTGATCGTGCCGGAACACTCGATTCAAATCGGGATCCGAACCCATTATCCCATTGCTAACCATCCCTTTCAGGTGATCGATGCGGCCACCGCCAATGAGATGAATGCCACCGATATCAGCCGCGCTATCCGAGCCCGGGTCGGACAACTGCCGGTCTATTTAAGCTTTGATATCGACTGTTTGGATCCGGCCTATGCACCGGGTACCGGAACACCGGTCTGTGGCGGCATGACTACCGATAAAATTCTGAAAATTATCCGCTCTCTGGTAGGGATCACTATTGTCGGGATGGATATCGTCGAAGTGGCCCCCAGCTATGACCAGAGTGAAATCACTGCGCTGGCAGCCGCCACGATCGGCTGTGAAATGCTCTATGTCATCGCAGCCAACCGACTGGCTCAATAACCAGTTTAAGCTGCCAGTCCACTTCTGGCAGCTTAACGTCTTATCGCCGCAATCGTAATCATCTCTGGGTTACGAACAACAAATCGCCCATTTCCGAGCTAAATCAGTGAAATTGTTGACATTGAATTCAACAGTCGCCATGATCGCTCGCTCATTCACGGCGACAACAGCCGTATCCCAGATGCACCGTCTGGCTCCTGACGCAGTTAGAGAAATAGAATCTATGTCAAAAAAGCTTATTCGTTACGGCTTCTTCCTCATCATCGCGCTGGTGATCTGCCAAATTATCAAGCTCGCTTTTTATATCACGCTTCTGACACTGGCCGTGCTGCTAATTGGAACAATGATCATTCGGATCCAAATGCGAAAATTTATGAACGGACGACTGGGCCGCTACTTTAAGAAAACCAATTAGTGAAAAATCTGAATTTAAAACCGATAGCCGATCCCGACTCCGATCAGCCATAGCGTAATGTTTCCCTTTGCGGGGATCGCTACCGAACCTATATGATTCACTAAAGCCGCCTGAGCCGAAACGCGTTTCACATCGAAATTGGCACTCCAACGTGATGAAATCTGATATTCAGCACCGGCTTGCAGCGCATATCCCCAGCGATTGCGATAATCAATCCGATACCCAGCCGAAGGATTGACGTCGAAAAAATGAATATAACTCGGACCAACCCCGATATAAGGATGCAGCGATCGCTCCGGCATAAAATGATACTGCAACGCCAAAATAGGCGAAAACGCCCAGACTTTACCCATTGAAGTCTCACGTCCGCCTCGCTTCCAACTCACCTGATAATCAGCTAATCCGGGCGTAAATTCGACAGCCCAATGCGGCGTGAAAAAATAACTAATTCCCATGCCAGGTGTGAGCTGAGCCCCAACATGCGCATGTCCTGCCAACATGGAGCTAGACACGGAAGAATCCACCAGCACTCCCGTTAACGTTCCATGAACCAGCCAATTGTCGGGGTATGATTGCGCGTTAGCCTGCCCCATCAATAGCCCGCAGAGAATCCATCTCCATAATCCAATTTTACGCCGCATATGCATCCTTTGACCGGCAAAACGCGTGATTATTCACAATCTTCCATCCCTGCGCAACAACTTTATAAATTAACAACGACAATCACTTGGCTTTCGAGCAAGCACTGTTTATCTTGAATCATACACATGGAACCCTTCATGATGGTTCCAGGGCCATCCATCATTCAATGGACAGGAGAATGTATGAAAGCTTTATATGCCGCTCCCCGGCATTCATGGGGAGGGATGTTTGAAAAACTTCAGCAAAGTCTGCCCCAATATCAGTGGCAAGCTCAGGAGGATTATCAAATCCAATCGCTGCATGATATCGACGTAGTGATCCCCACTATGAGCCCGATTACCGCAGAATTACTACGCGACGCCCCCCAACTTAAACTCATTCAACAAAGTGGTGCGGGTCTGGAGGGAGTTGATATTCAGGCCGCTCGCCTACAACAAATTGCCGTTGCCAATGTTCCCACCGAACATTCCGGCAACGCGGATTCCGTCGCTGAATTGGGGATTTTTCTGATGCTATCGCTGGCCCGTCAAGCCAAACAAATCGCGACAGAACTCGCTCAGCAGCATCTGGGACATCCTTTAGGAACCACCTTAAAGGGCAAAACCGTGGGCTTAGTCGGTGTCGGCGGGATTGGGAAAGCATTAGCTAAACGGCTCAAAGCTTTTGAAATGACCCTGATTGGCGTCAAACGACATGCCGATCCAAAGTTAGCCAGCCAACTGGGAATGCAATGGTGTGCAGGCATGGACGGACTGGATCAATTACTTCAGGAAAGTGATTTTCTGGTCTTTAGCCTTCCGGATACGCCCCAAACTCACCATCTCCTCACGACCGAAAAATTACAGCAAGTGAAACCCGGCGCCTTTCTGATCAATTTGGGACGAGGAGGACTGATTGATCCAGATGTTCTACTCCAAGCCCTGCGACATGGCCCCTTAGCCGGAGCTGGTCTGGATGTATTCTGGCAGGAACCACCGGATCCGAAGCACCCGCTCTTTACTGAAAATCTGATTGCGACTCCGCATATCGGCGGCGTGACCCAACTTTCAATGGACGGAATTTTCGCAGCCGTTGTGGATAATCTAAACCGATTATCAGCCGGGCAACCTTTGCTCTATCGAGCCTGTTAATACCATTGAATTAAAATCGGCATCGGATTTGCTACAGGTCGGATATATTACTCTAAACCGGCCTTTAATCATGCAAATCCAAGCCTATCAACAATACACCGCTGCGCCGGACAACCATGAACCGGCAACCCCATCATCTTCATCATCGGCTAGCGAAGTCACACCGCAATCACCCGAGAATGCCGCGCCAGAGAACCTGTTACTCAATCAACTTCGCAGTAACCCCGCGGTACAACACTATATTCATGGCATGCTCCACCGCGCGGGGCAGACGTCATTCGATGCGCATCAGGAGGCCCAACAAGCCCCGGCAATTATTCGCCAGAGAGCCCATCAGCTCGGAATGAATTTGCCTGATCAACTGCAACAGTTTTCCCAAAAAATCCAGCAACCCACCGCAGACCATGCAAGTCAGCGCTATGTGTCGGCCCCTAGCCACCCGAGTCTAATCCAACAGTTGGCCGGCATCGATACCAATGCCTAAGCGGGCCTAGGGGTTGTTGATCTTTCGTGGTTGAATTTTATTCAAATTAAAGCTGGATCCAAGTGGCTTTCAGTTCCGTATATTTTTCCAGTGCATGCAGCGATTTATCGCGGCCATTTCCGGATTGTTTATAACCGCCAAAGGGCATCGTCATATCCCCTCCATCCCAGTTATTCACAAAGACGGTTCCGGCCCGCAACTGCCGTGAAACACGAATCGCACGCTGAATATTCTGGCTCCATAGCCCAGCGGCCAGACCATAATCGCTGTCATTCGCCATTGCAATCGCCTGCGCTTCACTACTAAATCGTTGTACACAGAGCACCGGGCCAAAAATTTCTTCCTGACAAATCCGCATGGAAGCATCAACATCCATGAAAATCGTCGGTTCGATAAAGTAGCCGCCTTCAACGGGCTGGCAAGCTTTGCCGCCACACAGTAACGTCGCGCCTTCACTCTGGCCGATTTGAATGTAGTCTAGGATCCGTTGCCACTGCATCTTATCGACAATGGCCCCCATCGGTGAGGCCGGATCCAGAGGATGCCCCGGTTGCCAACGGGCCGCCTGAGCCTTTAATGCATGAATAAACTCATCATAAATAGAATCTTCCACCAGCAATCGGGAACCGGCGGTACACACTTCGCCCTGATTATAGAAGATGGCTCCAGCAGCAGTTTCAGCGGCAGCTTTCAAATTCCCATCAGCAAACACAATATGGGCACTTTTCCCACCACACTCCATAAAGGTGCGTTTTAAATTAGACTGAGCGGCCATCACCATTAAGTTTTTACCTACCGCAGTGGAGCCGGTAAAGGTAATACAATCTACATCCGGATGCGTCCCTAATGCCGCTCCAGCTTCATGGCCAAATCCAGGAAGCACCTGCAACACGCCATCCGGAAGTCCAGCTTCCCGTGCCAGCTGGCCCAATAAAATGGCCGTTAACGGCGATTTTTCCGAAGGTTTTAAAATCACACTATTACCGGTTGCCAACGCTGGACCTAATTTCCAGGCCGCCATCACAGTCGGAAAATTCCAGGGAACAATGGCAGCCACCACCCCTAACGGTTCACGACTGATCAACGCCAACGCTTCATCGCCGACTGGGGCCTGTTCATCATAGATTTTATCAATGGCTTCCGCATTCCAGGCGATGCAGCGCGCAGTTGCCGGGCCATCATAACCCAGAGCATTACTAATCGGTTTGCCCATATCGAGCGCTTCTAACAGCGCAATTTGCTGCGCATGTTCGGCTAACAGCGTCGCAAAACGCTGTAAATACTGCTTACGCACAGCAGGAGCCAACCCACACCATACCCGTTGTTCAAAGGCGCGACGAGCCGCGGCAACGGCTCGATCCACATCCTCGGCATCACAGCGCGCAACGTCAGTCAGTAACTGCCCGGTTGCTGGGTTTATCACCGCGAAGGTGGCCCCACTGGCTGCATCACAATCCTGACCATCAATGATGGCCTGGGTCGGTAAAGTCAATTGAGCAGCAGCTTCCTGCCAATCCGCAAATGAACGCTCAGACATAGCACCTCCGGCTAACGATTGTTAAATTAAACGTTTTGTTTCGATATATTAAACAACGCTAGCATAAAGAGTGACCCGGAAACCAGCCCTAAATGTAAAATTTTGTTTAAAAAGTCGGCGGAGCATTGGCGCTGACCAGTTCGCAGTTTTCATCACTGATGTTGCGAAACCGATGCGGACGCAGGCTGTCGAAGTAATAACTATCCCCGGCATAAAGCATCACCGATTGCTCTTCAACGGTCAGTTCCAGACAGCCCCGGACCACGACGGCACACTCTTCTCCAGCATGGGATAACATCGCTTCGCCACTATCCGCGCCGGGTTTGAGGATCTCATGAAGCATCCCGATATTGCGATAAGGACGAAACGCTCCCACCATCCGATAACTAATCGGACCTTGTCCGATATCCGGATGTTCTTCGGCTCGGCTGTAGAATTGCTGGGCGACCGATTGTTGTTCGGCAAAAAATTCCGCTAAGGAAAGGGGTAATTCGGTTAGTAATTTTTTTAGTGAAGCAACCGACGGACTGACTTGATTTTTTTCTACCTGAGAAATAAAACCATTGGTAACACCAGCCCGTCTGGCTAACTCACGTTGAGACAAACCAGCCTCCTTACGCAACGTCCGAAGCCGTGCGCCAATATCTACGTCATGCATGATGTTGGGACTCTCTCTAAAAAGCGAACCATGGAAGACAACGGGCAGTTGCATCCAAAGATGTTAAGTATTATGTTATTTTTGTTTAATATTTTAAATTAAGGTCGAAAAGATCCGCAAGCTGAAGTCATATATAAATGCATGTTCCTAGAACAAACTCACGCCTTCAGCATCTATGACCCCGAAAGCTTCTAAAGGCCATAGCTCAGCGATTTTCATCATACCTAATGACGCGACGTTAATGAAAATAATAATTATAGCAATATCAGTAAAGAGGTTCGTTCATGAAGCCACTGGTTAGTAATTTTATCAATGGTCAACCTTATCCGAGTCATTCGGCTCGACTGAGTCATATTTATCATCCGGCTACCGGGGATATTCTTGGTGAAGTAACGTTGTCAAGCGCAGCTGAAGCCCATGAAGCCGTTCAATATGCCCGTGAAGCTCAGCCATCATGGGCTGCTTTATCCCCATCACAACGGCTTCAATATCTGGCTCGATTTAAACAACGGCTGATGGATGAACAACATGAACTGGCCACGCTTATCAGCCAAGAACAGGGGAAAACCGAATCAGAAGCTTGGCAAGAGTTAGAACAAGGACTCGCAATTCTAGACTTTTCGCTGGAGTTAAATGAACAGCTCAAAGCGGAATATACCGCCGAGATCACCGCAAGCACCGAACATTTCACACTGTATCAGGCCGTCGGGATCTGCGTTGGGATCACCCCTTATACTTTTCCGGCTCTAGCTCCATTGTGGATGTTTCCCATCGCGTTAAGCTGCGGCAATTGTTTTATTCTCAAGCCTTCTGAAAAGACTCCGTCAATAGCACTACATTTTGCCCGAATGCTCCAAGACGCCGGATTACCTGCTGGGGTATTTCAAGTGATCCAAGGAGATAAAGAAGTGGTTGACGCTCTGCTAGAGGATCCAAATGTAGCGGCCGTCAGCTTTATCGGTTCCACCCCAATCGCACAATCGGTCTATCGCAAAGGAACGAAAGCCGGTAAACGAGTACAGGCGTTAGGTAGTACTAAAAATCATATGCTGATCTTACCGGATGCCGATCTGGAACAGGTCTGTGATGATCTCATGCTGGCCGCTTATGGGGAAGCCGGACAACGCTGCATGGCTATCGCTGTCGCGGTGGTCGTCGGACAACATACGGCCGATCAACTCGCGGCACTACTGACTCCCCGAGTCCAATCATTGATTATTGGTACCCACCCGATACAGGCGCAACAACAGATGGGTCCTTTAGTCAGTGAGGCACAGTTACTCCGCGTTCGCGGTTATATCGAGCAAGGTGAAAAAGAAGGCGCTCGGTTATTGGTCGATGGTCGAGATGTCGTCAATCAAACCGGTTACTTTCTGGGAGGAACCTTATTTGATGATGTCACCCCGGACATGCGGATCTATAAAGAGGAAATTCTAGGTCCGGTGCTTGCGATTAGCCGCGTCGATGATTACCCGCAAGGTTTGGCACTCATCAATGGCCATTCACTGGGACAAGGAGCTGCAATCTATACCCGAAACCCCGATTATGCTCGTGATTTTGCATATCAGGTACAAGCAGGCATGGTGAGTATTAATAGCCCTCTAGCGATCCCAATGGCTTATCAAAGTATCGGAGGCTGGAAAAGCTCGCTGTTTGGCGCATTAAATCTGCACGGTCAGGATGGGATCCGTTTTTATACCCGAATCAAAAATGTTACAAGTCGTTGGCCTTAACCGATCTCATGGAATAGATCGAATGGAGTTGTTGGTATGATGAAAATAGCAATTATTAAATGTGACCGAGTCGATCCTGAGCTGGCGGCCCTGTTTGGTGAATATCCGACGATGTTTGTCACACAATTACAAAAACTCAGCAGCGATCTCAGTTTCAGTCAGTTTGATGCACTGGAGCAACAGTTACCCCAAGAGTTGGAGCAATTTGATGGCTATATCATCACGGGTAGCCGTCACAATGCTTATGATAATGACCCATGGATTTTAAATTTAATGAACTGGGTGCAGCAGGCCGATCAGGCCAAAGCCCGGATAGCCGGGATCTGTTTTGGTCACCAACTGATTGCGCGAGCACTGGGTGGCCGCGTGGCTAAATCAGCTAAAGGCTGGGGGTTGGGCTCAACACAGGTTGATATCCGCCAATCTCCGGCATGGATCCAAGATGCCCCCTCACAATTGACACTCTGGGTAAGTCATCAGGACCAAGTCGAAAGCGTACCCGATGATCTCATGGCGATCGCCGGCAATAATTTCTGTCCGAATTTCATGCTGGTCAAAGACAGCCATATTTTTACCGTTCAGGGACACCCCGAATTCACGCAAGGATATACTCAGAAACTCTTGGAAAAACATACCGAACAACTTTCGACAGAACGACGGGCGCAGATAAACGCAAGTATGCACGCTCAGGTTCAGTCCGATATCGTTTTACAATGGATTTTGCGCTTATTCGCACAGCCCCACACAGCATGAAGAAAGCTCAGTGCTCAGGATAGCTCCTGAGCACCTGTAGCATCGGATTAAAGTCATAAGAACCAATCCGATAAGCGATGTAGCCTATCACTGTTGGATTCTTTACTTATCCGCGAGCCCCGATCTCATCAAAAATTCGGATCAATGCGTTGCCTGTGGCTCTTCATCTTCCCATAAGCCCTTAAACTGATTGGAAAGCGGATCATAGCGGTAACCCATTGCCGCTAACTTGAGCTGAAGTTGCCGCTGCCTGACCCCATAGGCCTTGGCAACAGACGCTAAAGAATCGCATTCAACACGCAATTTTTCATTGACGATTCCCAAGATGACTGGGGGATCCAGATTTAATAGCACTCCGTATTCCATCTCGACTCCTTACTCTCATAATCGATGTCACTATGGAATAGCAAAACCTATGCCCTGCTCTTAAAGTCTAGTTCAATTATCTCCATGTCGAGAGGGATACATCACACTTCATTAGAAAAATACATGATAAAACGACGTGGCCATAACCTGTTAAAAAGGCATAACCAGACCAGCGATAACTGATCCTCAGGGGGCATTTTGAACTCACCGCGCTCGGTGAAACTTACCAACAGGCAGCAATCCAGTAAGGCAAGTTTTATTGGAACCTATAATGCTGCAAAACCGGATAAAAACCCGGTTTTGTCAACTTGAAGGTCAATAGAATCATATATTGATTACTGAGGGAATTTTTCCCGCATCATCGCTTCAAATTCGGTACAACCGCCAATGGGCTGTTTATCGACAAAGATCTGGGGGACGGTTTCTACTGGTTTACCCACTGATTTTGAAAGGTCGGCTTTAGTGATCCCTTCATCATAAATATCAACGTAGCGAAAGCCAAAATCATCCTGACTTTCAGATAACTGTTCCGCGAGTTGTTTCGCCCGAACACAATAAGGGCAGCCAGGTCGGCCAAAAATAACTACATGCATCATCTCACCTCTATAATTCATTCATGCCATTTACCGTGGCGATGTAGGTACTATAGCGATATTTATGTAAAAGCTAAAATTGATATTTTCTGGAAAATCTATCGTTACGACCAATCAATTTTTAATCAATCGTCAAAAATAAACCTAAAAAAGCCCCGACACTGTGCCGGGGCATATCACCGTTAAACTTTAAGGCTGTTTCTGCGGCTGCTCTTTCTGGGGGTTCTGTTCTTGGGATTCGGACACCGGAATCCGGAGATAAAAACCTCGCCCCGTCGAGAAACAACGGTACTGTTGCTTATGTTGTTCCATAGCATGTCTCCTCTATTATGAATAGTTTCATGTATCGCGGGTCTTAAAGACAGAGACCCAAAGAACAACAAGACACCGTATTAAACGGCAAAAATAGAGAGAGGAACTACTCCAACCAGACTCAACAGATTGGTGAAAAACTATACGACATGATCAGCCTATAAAAATAACCCTCATTAAACAAGTGGTTTTTATAATTTACTCGATAACAACATGACATAGATCATAAAAATTCAAAAATATATTTAAATATCAACTTTATATTCAAATAAATGAATTTTTATTCATTTAGATATCGTTATCGAGTTCACCAGCCACCATCAACATACGCATCAAATGCGCCAAACTCCGGGCTTTCATTTTCGACATAATTCGGGAACGATGGATTTCAACGGTCCCCTGAGCGATGTTCAAATCGATCGCAATCACCTTATTCGCCAGCCCTTTGGCAACCAGACCCATGACTTCTTTCTCACGCTTGGTCAGCGAATCAATTCGTTCACTGATCTCCTGCTGCATGGTTAAATCCAGTCGATTTTGTTGATCCTGAGCCAGAGCCTTTTCAATTTTACTGAGTAGATCAAATTCCCGGAATGGTTTTTCCATAAAATCAAAAGCACCCCGCTGCATCGCTTCAACAGCCATCGTAATATCACCATGACCGGTGATAAAGATAATCGGGATCATCACACGTCGTTCATTCAGCCGTTCTTGAAGCATCATACCGGACATTCCAGGCATTCGGATATCGAGAAGCAGGCAACCGTGAACATCTTCAAATCCAGCTAAAAAGCTATTCGCATCTTCAAAACTGCGGTATTCATAACCCACACTATCGATCATCAGTTCGATCATGTCCCGAATCGATGGATCATCATCAACAATATAAATTAACGGTTTTGACGGTTCATTCATAATATTCACTTTATTTAAGTCATCGACTAAATCAGCCAATCTAAGCCACGGTCATCACAAGCCATCACTCGCAGCTTATGGCTAAATCCAATTCAAAACACGCCCCACCATCCGGTTGGTTATCCGCACGCAGCTGACCATGATGGGCTTCGACAATGGCCCGACTAATCGCCAGTCCAATCCCCATACCATCATCCTTCGTTGTCACAAAGGGCGAGAACAATGTTTCCATAACTTGCGGATCAATACCAGACCCATTATCGATCACCTGTATTCGAACTCGCTCTTGCTCCATTACCGCTCGCACCCGAATCAGGCGCGGTTCCGGCAAAGAGACCAACGCATCCATCGCATTTTTCAGTAAATTAATCAGTACCTGCTGGATCTGAATTTTATCGATATAAACCACCTCGTCGGCAGTAGCATCTACTTCTAAACGCAGTTCAACATTGACCTGATCCGCACTGTGCTGAATGATGGCTAACGTTGTTTCTAGCAGATCATAAACCCGGATATTCTCCCGTGCGGTTTTACGCGAACGAACAAACTCCCGGGTTCGACGGATAATCTCCGATGCCCGCAGCGCTTCATTGGATATTTTTTCCAGTGTTCGATCTAATTTTGCCATTTCCTGCTGTGAGAGAAAGCGCCGACAAATATCAGCATACCCGGTAATCGATGCCAGAGGCTGATTCAATTCATGAGCCAAACTCGTGGCCATCTCGCCCATCGTCACTTGCCGATCCATCCGCGCCAACTGCTGCTGCATCGCCGAACGTTGCTCACTTTCTTCAAGCCGACGCTGGTTTTCTTCCGTTAGTCGTTGGGACATATCATTGTAAGCATTCACCAGATCATCCAACTCATCTCGATCCTTCCCATGACGATGTAGCCGCATCGGCTGCCGGGGATCATGGCCATCACTCCCCGTTAAATAAGCAACAATTTGGATCAAATGCTGTCCCAACAAGAGCTGGAAGATAAACAGCATAAAAATCACGACTAATGCCGCTTTAATCAAATTAGAAACCAAAATCGTAAGCGCATACCGGATCAAATCTTGGTGAATTCGCGCGGTATCCGCGACCACCGTCAACGCCCCCAACGCATGCATCTTACCCGCCTGAACGTGTTGTAGTGGAAATTTAAATAACAAGGTGTCATCAGCTGATGGATGACCTACCGCAAAATACTGTCCATCGGATAATTTCAGTTGGATCTGCATAATAAAAGGCAAGTTAATCATGCCATTTAATTGCATTTCAATGAGGTCCGTATCGTAATCCCAAATACTTTCCGTCAGGCTGGCCAACCAGGAATCACGAATAATCTGAGCCGATTGATCCACATTTTGCAAATCAAGACGATACTGAAGGTAAAGTTGCGCACCGGTAAAAGTCACTGTAAGCAGTGAACTGAAAAGGACAATCGCCATCACCAACCGACGGGCCAGACGGCTATCTCGAAAAGACCAACGTTTTCGGGCCAAATGCAACTTGCTCCAATAGGCAGATGAAAGCTTCATCTTGCCAGAAGGATACCCGAATTCATAGGTCTGAATGTGGTACAAATGCGGTGAGGTTGGCAGCTCACGGCCTGACACGGCAATGCCTTGACGCAAAGCGCGTGCAGGTAACGATAAAAATCAGAGAAGACAGACCATCTAAGAATGATGTTTTTTCTTAAGATGGACATGTTTGACATGAACGCGCCCATAGCGCATTTTCATGGCATCGATGAGAACCCAGAGCAATAGCACAATTCCGGACAGGTGAGCGCCGAAACGCAGATACAGATCAATACACCCAGCCAAATAACACAGACCTGGCACAATAACGGTTAGCAAAAACGCTAATCCAATATACCCAAACATTCGTTTACATCATACCTCTTAGAAATCTTCGTTATTATAAAATGGATACGTTTACAAAACAATGAAGCATGCTGACCAATTTTTTTATAACTTATTGAATTACCTATCATTAAGTGTTAATTAATTTTTATATTTCGAATAAAAAATAAACGATATTGTTAAAAAATGAATCCCATGACACAATAAAATTCGCTTAATTATTCTATAGTTGAGGAGATTTAGAGAGACTTCTATCTCAGAGCCTAAATCACCGCATGCTCTATGAGTAAACGGATTACACCGAGTCAACGTCTGACTGAGGACACGTTATGCAAATCGGAATTCCTAAAGAAAGTGCACCTGGTGAAGCCAGAGTTGCAGCCACCCCTGCAACAGTTTCCGAGCTCATTAAACTTGGCTTTGATATTTTAGTGGAACATGATGCCGGAGCCGCCGCAGATTTTCCCGACAGCGCCTATCAACAATCCGGAGCATCTATTGGCGAACATCACGATGTATTTGCCAGTGACATTGTTCTAAAAGTAACACTCCCAAGCTATGACACCGATGACAGTGAACTAGCCCAGCTTACTGAAGGTAGCTCGCTCATCAGTTTTCTCTGGCCAGCCCAGAACCCCGAACTTTTACAACAAGCTCAGCAACGCCGAATAAATCTACTAGCGATGGACATGGTTCCCCGGATCTCCCGGGCCCAGTCACTCGATGCCCGCAGTTCACTCGCCAATGTCGATGGCTATCGCGCGGTTATCGAAGCCGCCAATCACTTTGGGCGGTTCTTCACTGGGCAAATCACGGCAGCGGGAAAAGTTCCCCCGGCTAAAATTTTGGTGATCGGAGCCGGAGTCGCCGGTCTAGCCGCCATTGGCACGGCATCAAGCCTAGGGGCCGTGGTCCGTGCTTTCGATACGCGTCCGGAAGTGAAAGAACAGATCGCCTCAATGGGTGCTGAATTTCTCGAACTGAATGTCGAAGAGGAAGGCTCCAGCAGTGATGGCTATGCAAAAGAGATGAGCCAGGCCTTTATCGATGCCGAGATGGCGCTCTTTCGGCAACAAGCGGCCGATGTGGATATCATCATCACGACGGCTTTAATTCCCGGGAAACCCGCACCGAAATTGATTCTGGCCGATATGGTCGAGCTAATGAAACCGGGAAGTGTCATTGTCGACTTAGCCGCAGCCAACGGCGGCAACTGCGAACTCACTGAACCGGGTGAAATTTGTGTCAAACACGGCGTCACCCTTATCGGTCTGACCGATCTCTCTAATCGACTCCCAGCACAAGCCAGTCAGCTTTACGGCACCAACTTAGTCAATCTGTTAAAATTGATGACCCCGAATAAAGATGGGCAAATCGATTTCAATTTTGACGATGAAGTGATCCGGGGGGTCACAGCGGTCCGCGATGGCGAAATCACTTTTCCACCCCCACCGATTCAGGTCAGTGCTGCCCCAAAAGCGACTCCAGCCGCCGACCCCCAACCCATCGTCCCAGAAAAACCTGCGAAGCCGTGGTTGAAGCCATTACTGGCCTTGATTGCCGTCATCCTTTTTGGTTGGGTCGCCAATTCGGCCCCCACCGAATTCGTGCAACATTTCACCGTTTTTGTCCTCGCTTGTGTGGTCGGTTATTACGTGGTCTGGAACGTCACCCATGCCCTACACACCCCGCTCATGAGTGTCACCAACGCAATTTCAGGCATTATCGTGCTCGGGGCACTAGTCCAGATGAAGACCGGGGCCAGTATCACTATGCTGGTGTTATCTGCGATCGCTATTTTAATCGCCAGCATTAATATCATTGGCGGCTTTGCGGTCACTCAACGCATGCTGAAAATGTTCCGTAAAGATGACGAATAGGAGCCTGATATGTCACATGGATTATTAATTGCCGCCTATCTGATTGCCGCACTACTGTTCATATTCAGTTTAGCCGGACTGTCCAAACAGCAGACCGCTCGCCGTGGGAATCTGTTCGGCATGATCGGGATGGCGATTGCCGTCATTGCTACCTTACTGAGCCACGAAGTAACGACTGGTGGCTGGCTTATCCTAATCGCTGTCATTATTGGCGGAGCGATTGGCTTACGTTTGGCCACCCGGGTTGAAATGACCGAAATGCCGGAGCTGGTCGCCATGCTGCATAGTTTCGTCGGTTTGGCGGCGGTCTTAGTGGGTTTTGTCAGCGCCCTGCAATTAGCACCACAACTAGCCCAATTGCATCATATCAGCAATAATTTGGAGCAACTGGCCAATAGTCTTGGGATCCCCGCCAATAAAGCCGTTCTACACTTAAGTGGTAGTGCGTTGCTGATCCATCAATGGGAAATCTTTCTGGGGATCTTTATTGGTGCGGTTACCTTTACCGGTTCTATTGTCGCCTTTGGCAAATTGCATGGTCTGATTAAAAGTGCCCCAACTTCTCTTCCCGGAAAACACTGGCTGAATCTGGGAATGGTGGTCGTCAGTTTTGCACTGGGTCTAACCTATGCCGGACATGGCGGTTTGTGGACACTCCTACTGATGACGCTGATTGCTTTTGTTTTCGGCTACCATTTGGTCGCCGCAATTGGCGGTGCCGATATGCCGGTTGTGGTTTCCATGCTGAACTCCTACTCAGGGTGGGCCGCTGCCGCATCCGGCTTTATGCTGGGCAATGACCTGCTGATTATCACTGGCGCCTTAGTCGGTAGCTCCGGGGCCATCCTCTCTTACATTATGTGTAAAGCGATGAACCGCTCATTTATTAGCGTCATCCTCGGAGGATTTGGAACCGCAGAAGGCACCATCAGTGATACCGATATGGGAGAATACCGGGAAACATCGGTTGAAGAAGTCGCCAGCATGCTGAAATCAGCTCGAAGCGTGATCATTGCCCCGGGTTACGGCATGGCTGTTGCTCAGGCACAATATCCGGTGGCCGACATTACCAAACGGCTACGGGCATTAGGTATTAAAGTTCGTTTTGCCATCCATCCCGTCGCGGGCCGTCTACCGGGCCATATGAATGTACTGCTGGCTGAAGCGAAGGTTCCTTATGACATTGTCATGGAAATGGATGAGATCAATGCTGATTTTGCCGATACCGATGTGGTTCTGGTGATCGGCGCTAACGATACCGTCAACCCTGCCGCCAAAGAACCCGGAAGCCCTATCGCCGGGATGCCCGTACTCGAAGTCTGGAATGCGTCTAATGTAGTGATCTTTAAACGTTCGATGGCAACCGGCTATGCCGGTGTTCAAAACCCACTATTTTTTAAAGAAAATAGCCAGATGTTATTCGGGGATGCCAAAGCCAGCGTTGATGGGATCTTAAAAGCGTTATAACACAGATCATCGTATTGAAGACTAGATGTTGTTCCAGTCAATACTAGCAGAGAATCAGCCCCCACTCTCGGGGGCTGAATTATATCTTAACCGGCCACATGGAGCACGGATTCCGGCTGAGGAAACTCGGCCTCATTGACCGGTTGCGCCACACTATCCGAGCTCAAATGATGAGAAAGTTGTAATATCTCACTGGTTGAACGTAACTCTTGTTCATTCAGTGCTTCGTTACAATGCAACTCGACCCCATAAGAAGGAACCATCTGTCGAATTTTATTCTGCCAGGCCGGAGTGGCCATTTTCTCAGCAAAACACGTTTCTAAAAGTCGCAACATAATTGAGGCCGATGTCGATGCTCCCGGCGAAGCGCCTAACAATGCCGTTAACGACCCGTCATCCGCACTGACCAGTTCCGTTCCAAAACGAAGTTGTCCTTTACCCCCAGGTTCTTTTTTAATGATCTGAACCCGTTGACCCGCCTGCCAAAGCGACCAGTCCTTGGGATTAATTTCCGGGAAAAACTGCCGTAGCGCTTTAAAACGATCCGCATCCCGCTGACAGAGCTGACTGATCAAATATTTAATCAAACCGAAATTACTCAATCCGACCTGGATCATCGGCTTAATATTGGAACTATTCAAAGTTTTGAATAGATCCATCAGCGAACCATTTTTTAAAAACTTACTTGAGAAACTGGCAAACGGACCAAACAATAACATCCGCTTACCATCAATCACCCGGGTATCCAAATGCGGCACCGACATCGGCGGAGCTCCCACCGGCGCTTTACCATAAACTTTCGCTTGATGTGCAGCCACCAGCTCCTGATTCTCCGTCACTAAAAACTGTCCGCCCACCGGAAATCCGCCATACTGACGTGCTTGCGGGATCCCTGATTTTTGCAGCAAAGATAACGAGGCCCCCCCCGCACCAATAAAGACATATTTAGCTCGCAATGTCCGCGACTGACCACTGGCTAAATTGAGAACCGTCAGTTGCCAGTCCCCATCTTGAGTCTTTTTCAATGCACGAACTTCATGGCGCAATGATAGTGAGAACTGCGAATGCTCGCGTAAACAATCAATCATCTGATGAGTCAGAGCCCCGAAATTGACATCCGTTCCGATCACGGTACGGGTCGCAGCCACCGGCTCACTCGGATCACGCCCCTGCATCAATAGCGGAGTCCACGCCCGAATCGTTTCAGGATCATCGGAGAAATCCATGCCATGAAACAACGGACACTGTTGCATGGTCTGATAACGCTGGCGTAAAAATTCAACATTGTCAGCCCCCCAGACAAAACTCATGTGCGGCACACTATTAATAAAGGTATTCGGATCACGAATAAAACCCGATTTCACCAAATAGGCCCAGAACTGTCGAGACACCTGAAACTGTTCATCAATATCAATCGCTTTGCTGATATCAATCGAACCATCGCTCCGTTTCGGCGTATAATTCAGCTCTGCCAATGCCGAGTGCCCGGTACCGGCGTTATTCCAGCCATTGGAACTTTCATTAGCGACCTGATCGAGACGTTCAAACATCTCAATCGACCAGTCCGGCTGCAACTGCTGAAAAAAGCTACCCAGCGTGGCACTCATAATTCCGCCACCGATCAAAACTACATCAACAGCTTGCTGGACCGTTGGCTTATGCGCTTCATCTACCGATTGAGCGCTCGCTGCTTCATTACTCATGGGAGTTCATTCTCTTATATCTTTCGGATGCAACATTCAACACAGCCACTGTCAGGACACACCATTCAATCCACAGCGATCAACTCTAGGCAGCAGCATTACAGATATCTTATTCATATCAGAACCAAAGACGGCTTCAAAAAAGGGCTTGCACAGCACTTCTATAAACTTAGGCTTTTGGTCAATATACCACCAAAAAAGTGGCTCACAACTGTCTGTTCACACGGCATACTTTGATGTGGACAGAACAAAAGTTGTTAAATTAACACCAATTCGAAGGGAAAAGGAACAAAAATAAACAGAACGTGCACACATAAGTTGTATTTTAAAGACTTTTTTATCTAACTGTTTCGTGATTAAAATCACAGATGAGAACGAAGAAGCATCCATTGACATCATCACCGCTAGCTTACTTTGAACTCTTTGGCCTTTTATTGCTGATTTTGTTCAAATGAAACCCATTTTGAACGAAGCACTGTCAGCCAAGCGGAATAAATTTAGCGATATAGATAAAGTAGACGGTATGTGAATAATCGCGTAAATTTAATAAAAAATAATAGCTTACTTATAACATTTAGCAATACCGTTACTCATTAATGAGCCATAAAAGGACGAAGCACCACTTGGATTTACTCATCTAAGAGGATGCCGTATGGAAAATTTAAGCGAACTGCAATCACCGCGGGGATTGCGTATTCTGAACTGGATCGAACGGGTCGGAAATCGCCTCCCCGATCCGATGGTTCTATTTTTATCGTTAGCCATTATTGTCGTCATTTTGTCTGCCGTAGCCGCATCTTCAGGGGCGACCGTCGTGCATCCGGCCACCGGTAAACTCCTACATATTCGCAGCTTACTATCGGATCAAGGCATCGTCTTTATGCTCACCCAGATGCTGAAAAATTTCACGGGTTTTGCTCCGCTCGGTCTCGTATTAGGAATGATGCTCGGCGTGGGCGTCGCCGAACAAGTCGGTTTACTCGAAGCACTGGTCAAACGCACCATTTTAAATGCACCGGCTTGGCTAATTACCACTGCCGTCGCATTCGCCGGGATCATGATGAACATTGCCTCCGATGCCGCGATGATCGTACTGCCCCCACTAGCTGCAATGGTGTTTTTATCGGTAGGTCGCCATCCTGTAGCGGGATTAGTCTGCGGATTCGCCAGTGCTGGTGCAGGCTTTACCGCCAATCTAATTATTGCTGGCACCGATGCACTGCTCTCCGGGATCTCAACCGAAGCGGCCAAGGCCGTCGATCCAAATGCTTTAGTCACACCCGTTGATAACTGGTATTTCAATATTGCCTCCGTGATCATGCTGACCCTACTCAGTGTCTGGATCACCGTCAAAGTAATTGAACCACGTCTGGGTGAATATCATGGGGAACGACAAAGTAATCACGCTCCATTAACAGCCTTGCAAAAACGTGGACTACGCAATGCTGGGATAACGGCTTTTATTTATATTGCGGCATTGATTATCTGGCTGATGTGGCCCAATTCCCCGCTAACCAACGCTCAGGGCGGACTAATCCCCTCTCCCTTTTTGAAAGGAATTGTCCCGATTATCCTGTTCTTCTTTCTGGCCATTGGGATCAGCTACGGCAAAACTATCGGGATCATTCACAATGCCAAAGATGTAGCTCAGCAGATGTCTACCGCCATTCAAGGGATGTCTAACTATGTGGTACTGATTTTCTTTGCTTCGCAGTTTATCGCTTATTTTAACTGGAGCCATTTAGGCACCTGGGTCGCGGTGCACGGCGCGGATTATCTCAAATCCGTCCATATGACGGGGATTGGCATTTTGATTGCTTATTCCATTCTAACGGCACTGCTAAATTTCTTAATCATGAGTGGTTCAGCCAAATGGGCTCTGGAAGCACCCGTATTTATTCCCATGTTTATGCAACTGGGCTATAGTCCTGCATTTATCCAGATCGCTTATCGAGTCGCTGATTCATCAACCAACATCATCACCCCGCTCAATCCCTATTTTGTAGTGATTTTAGCCTTTATGCGTCGCTATGATAGCAAAGCTGGTTTTGGCACTTTAGTTTCCCTGTTGGTCCCCTACAGTATTTGCTTTTTACTGGCATGGATCGGACTTTATTGCGTATTTTATGTGACCGGTTTCCCCATTGGACCGGGTGTGAGTGTTCATCTGTAATTATTGAGGAATCATTATGTCTGCTGTTGTCATTGAACCCCTGATCCAAACCTTATTACCACAGATGATCACCTGGCGACGCGACTTTCACCAACATGCCGAATCCGGTTGGTTGGAATTACGCACCGCCTCACGAGTTGCCCAAGAACTGGAGCAACTCGGCTATCAATTGGCCATTGGTAAGCAAGTGATTAAAGCCGAGGCTCGCATGGGACTCCCAACTCAAATCCAATTCGACGCAGCCCTCGCTCGCGCCAAAACCCAGGGGGCCTGTGAGCGCTTTTTACCACAATTAGCTAATGGCTTTACCGGCATTGTGGCAACACTGGATAGCGGCCGTACAGGCCCGACCATCGGCTATCGCTTTGACATGGATGCGCTTGATCTGAGTGAAGATCAGCATGACGACCATCGACCGACCCAACTGGGGTTTAACTCTGTAAACGATGGCTCCATGCATGCCTGTGGTCACGATGGCCATACAGCAATTGGTCTGGCACTCGCCCATTTGCTCGCCCAAACTCGCACTCACTGGTCCGGACGCGTCAAACTCATCTTTCAGCCCGCTGAAGAAGGCACCCGGGGTGCTCGCTCTATGACCGAAGCGGGCGTGGCAGATGATATCGATTATTTTACGGCGATCCATCTTGGAATGGGGATCCCCAGTAAGGCAATGATCTGCGCCGAAGACAGCTTTTTAGCCACCAGCAAATTGGATGTCACCTTCACCGGGATTGCCGCTCATGCCGGAGCTAATCCCGAAAACGGCCACAATGCACTACTTGCTGCCGCTCAGGCAACGCTGGCGCTGCACGGGATTAGTCGTCATAGTGATGGCTCTTCGCGAATCAATGTCGGGGTATTACAAGCCGGAACCGGCCGCAATGTCATTGCACCCAATGCCTTGCTGAAATTAGAAACTCGTGGGCAAAATAATGCCATCAACGATTATCTTAAGCAGCAAGCCGAGCAGATCATCGCCGGTGTGGCGCAGATGTATGCCGTGGATTATCACATCGAGCAAGTAGGTGCAGCCCAAAGTGCTCAATCAAGTCCACAATGGGTTGCCTTTATTCATCAACAAGCCGCCCAAAGCGGGCGCTTTGAAGCGATTTATGATCATAGTGATAAAGCGGCTGGCTCCGAGGATGCCACTTATTTTATCGAACGCGTTCAGGCCCACGGAGGACAAGCCGCGTACTGCGTATTTGGCAGTCATTTAAGTGCCGGTCACCATCATCCCCATTTTGATTTTGATGAGCAAACACTGGCGGACACGCTACATACCCTAGCGAATTTAACACTGCATTTGGATCAGTTTCCAACTCACGTCTAAATAGCTGTTCATTATTATGTTTCCCCCAAAAAGTAGAGGCCATGTCGATAAATCGCCCCATCGCGTCGGGGATGATGCGGTGGAGCCCCATGGAGGGAGTTGATACGGGTCGACGTTGGCAATGGTCGCTGTAACCTCGGATTAGAAACACTGGTATTTAGAAATAACTAGACAAATCGTTGAAGTCATCGAGCCGAAGACGGGGATCCAGCCTTTGCTTTAAGTGTCTCCTAATTGATACACATCAGCATATATTCGTCATCACTCCATATACTCATTTTTGAGAGACTCTCTCACACGGGATTAGGCCATAGGAAAACTGTATTCCTCAATGATGAGGTCAAGCAGTTACTGCCCCCGCAACGGTAGACGCATAAGGATAATCGATAACAGACCACTGGGAACACCGGGAAGGTCTGTTTGTAGCGTTAAGTCCGGAGACTAACCTAACCCTTCTTTTTACGCTGTTCTACGGGGATGTAGAACCCTAGGAGACCACCATGCATATCGAACCCGGGCTGGTCAGCCCTGAAAAAATTATCCTCAGTTACGCCACGGCTACAGCGGCCATCGGCTATTTAACGCGGCTTTGGTATCAAGAAGCCAGACAACGCGGCTTATTATCACTGAGTGTTCGCTCGCTCATCTGTAGTGCTTTAGTGTTTTGTTTTTTTGAAGTTCTTCCCCATCACCCCATCGGGGTTTCGGAAGTGCACTTGATTTTAGGGTCAACGCTATTTTTAATCTTTGGGCCGGCAGCTGCAGGAGTTGGATTAGCGCTCGGTTTGTTAGTTCAAGGGCTATTTTTGGCGCCCTTTGACCTGCCCCAATATGGGATGAACGTGACTACACTACTCGTCCCTCTGTATGCCATGTATGCACTGGCCCAGCAGGTTATCGATAAAAATACCGCCTATGTAGATTTGAAATACCATCAGGCGTTACGCTTATCTGTCGCTTATCAAGGAGGCATTGTAATTTGGGTGGGATTTTGGGCGCTCTATGGCCAAGGATTCGGCGCTCAGAATATTCACCAGATCCTCACTTTTGGTATCGCTTATATGAGTGTAATCATCGTCGAACCGCTGATTGATATCGCCATTCTAGCCTTGGCCAAAACGGCCTACTTGCTTAAAAATACCTTATTTGTCAGCGGGCGGTTGTATCACGCGGCTTAAAATAACGAAGCACCGCTTGGCGGTGCTTTTCTATCAATATAAAGCATACACATTTTTAACCGCGAACAGGTGCGGCACTGATCAGATTTTCTTCAATAATTTTTCTCTTACCGCTTCAAAATACCCGGGATTTTGCACTAAAAATGTACATGCGATAATGAAAAACATGCCCCCTAACATGGTCATCGTTAATGCAGAACCTAACACGATATAGGCCATGACCGCAGTAAAAACAGGAACACAAGAGAAGTAAATAGATACATGAGTCACCGCACCCAGCCGTAGTGCTCTAATCAGTAAAACCGAGGATACAAACGATATTAATACACCCTGCCATAATACGGATATTATCGAGGCCGCATTAACCTCAAATGAAAAGGGACCCAATATAGATACGGATGGAATTAATAGAAAAAGTGCCGCGAAACATTGAATCGACATATTTTCTATAATATTGATATGGGAACAATATTTTTTTTGCATAATCGATCCCAATGTGATCGCCAGTAATGAGATCACGGCATATCCTATATTTTCTATATTTGACGTCCCGAGCGAAAAGTCTTCTATAGAAAAGAGTATGGTTCCTAATAAACACCCCACAATTCCCACGATTTGAATCTTATATGAGATATCTCTTGAGATAAATAAGGTTATAACCGGTTGCAACCCTAAAATGATCGTCAGCATCGCCGGAGAGATGTTTAAGGCTAACGAATAAGCAAACGTAACTGGATATATAAACTGTATAAATGCACCGACGATAACACACGCTATAATATCGCGTTTACTTAATGTGAACCGGCCTTTATTTTTAATGAAGTGGGTTAGATAAAATAATAGAAAGGCAATCACAATTCTGATGGTGATAAATGTCAATGGGTTGGTGTACTGCAATCCAATAGCGGACGCAATATAACCAGAGGCCCAAAAGAAGACAAAAATCCATCCAATATACATATACACTCCTATATTGCCCCTTCACCATGATCTGAAATTGATTTCATCAATTAATTCAATCATGGCGGAGCAACAGCCTCCGGCCATATTATAAAATAGCTAACATCAAATAAGTTCTTTTCATCTTATTACATATAGATACGATAAATTATACTTTTATGTGAAATAAAATTTTATGCTTTTATATGATATGCTTTAGATATTATTAACTATCACTGCCAATATATTCTTTCGTTTATCATTATTTGGCTCATTACATTATTTCCAAAAGTAACCTTTAATTCTTCGATGCATAAATAATCGCCCAATCTATAAAAAGAGGGTGCACGGCAAAGCCTGATCCAAGTACAAAAATCAACCGATATTTTTATATCGTCCGCAGATGCGCGAATCCATAGGCTTAACGCTCTCACAGCCTCAGATATGACAGGATCCAGTCCAATCACTATTCATCACCCGGTCGTAAATCGCTAAGACAAGCGACCTTGCGCTTCGAGGCACCGCACCATAGCCGTTGCCACACCACTTTATTGATTGCCATATCGAGATACGGAGAAGGGCATTGCTCGCATCCAATTAAAAATGCAAGCTAAAAATATTGGAATCCTCTGATCTGAGACACCCATCATAAAAAAAGAAGTTGTATAATGCATTTGTGTTTTATCAATAGGAGAACAGAAATGACCCAAGTTTATGATCGTAATCATAATATCCTGACCGTTGGTCAACGGGTACTGATCAGTGAAAATGGTGAAACCACTCAAGTCTCTAAAATCAATGCAGAACACTTGAGCGCATTCGATGCACAACATAATGCATGCATCCAGCTAAGTAACGGCAATAGCATCGCACCAATTGATTTGGCGCGTCTCGGCTAACCACCGTTTTGGGGGCACTATGGTCTTCTCTCACTACGCTCTCTTGTGTCCCCAATCGAATTTAATCTATCTTTTTTAGCGCTCTATTGACTTCCTCATAATCTTCAAACCCACTAAATCCGCGTAAGAGCTGATCTTTTAACAAACTTTCCTTATACTGAACTCATGATCATATTTACAGTGGTTAGAGAATGAAATTAGAGCAAACACCGGTGACAGTGCTCAAAGGTGTCGGTAGTCGGCTCATGGAGAAACTGCAGCGACTGGATATCGTCAGTCTGCAGGATTTGCTATTTCATCTGCCTCTACGCTATGAAGATCGAACCCATATCTGGCCGATGAGTGATCTGCTACCCGGTGTGCATGCGAGTGTCAGCGGGATCATCCAAAAAGTAGATACTGTGTATGGTCGCCGCAAAATTCTCAGTTGTCGGATAAGTGACGGGAATGGCAGTGTGACGCTGGTATTTTTCAACTTTAATCAGGGTCAGAAAAACGCCATGCAGGTCGGGGATCAAATACGCGCTTTCGGTGAAATCCGCCGTGGCAAACACAGCTGGGAGATCGTTCACCCAGACTATCAAATTGGTCCCGCTCATGAGCCGTGGCAGGTTGAAGCCGAATTAACACCCATTTATCCCACAACCGAAGGGCTCCGACAGCTCACGCTACGCCAGCTCACCACGCAAGCACTGGAAATGCTCGAGGCCTATCCTCCGGAGGCCTTATTAACTGAGCAAAGCAACCTGCTCAGTGGACTCCCCACCCTGCCGGAGGCCCTACAGTTACTACATCGCCCCCCACCAGATGTTGCACTGGAACAACTCGAATCAGGGGAACACCCTGCGATCAAACGGCTGGCTTTAGAGGAACTCTGCGCCCATCAGCTGAGTTTGCGCACCTTTCGTCAGGCGTCATTACAAGACAGCGCCCCAGCCCTAGCCAAAGTTCCCAACCAACAACAACAGTTTTTAGCTCAGCTGGGATTTACGCCCACCACCGCACAGCAACGGGTTGCTCAGGAAATTGCCAATGATATGGGGCATGATTATCCAATGATGCGGTTAGTTCAGGGGGATGTGGGCAGTGGTAAAACTCTGGTAGCCGCGATGGCAGCACTACAGGCATTGGCCGCTGGTTACCAAGTTGCACTGATGGCCCCGACCGAAATACTGGCCGAACAGCATTTAAATCAATTCAGCGACTGGTTTACACCACTGGGATATCAAATTGACTGGTTAGCTGGAAAACAAACCGCCAAGGCACGCCGAGAAACCCTTGAACGCATCGTCAGTGGCTCCTCGAACCTCATCGTCGGCACCCATGCGATTTTTCAAGAACAGGTGCAATTTGCTAATTTGGCACTGGTGATTATCGACGAACAGCATCGCTTTGGTGTTCATCAACGACTGGCGCTTCGGGAAAAAGGAACTCAGGGGTGGGTACCCCATCAGTTAGTGATGACGGCAACTCCAATCCCACGGACCTTGGCGATGACGGCCTATGCCGATCTGGCACTATCGGTCATCGATGAGCTTCCCCCGGGGCGCACACCGATCACCACCGTCGTGGTTCCGGATACCCGCCGTGATGAAGTGATCGAACGCGTTCGACAAGCCTGCCAGAAAGAACAGCGTCAGGCCTACTGGGTCTGCACGCTGATTGAAGAGTCAGAAGTCTTGCAATGTCAGGCGGCTGAAGATACCGCCAACCAGTTACAACAAGGGCTACCGGAACTGCGAATTGGGCTGGTACATGGCCGGATGAAAGCACAAGAAAAACAGTGGGTGATGGCAGAGTTTAAACAGCATCGGTTGGATCTGCTGGTGGCGACCACTGTGATCGAAGTCGGCGTGGATGTTCCAAATGCCAGCCTGATGATTATCGAGAACCCGGAACGGCTGGGGCTGGCACAATTACATCAGTTACGTGGACGCGTTGGTCGCGGGTCCATCGCCAGTCATTGTGTACTGCTCTACCATAGCCCTCTGTCTAAAACCGCAACAGCCCGCCTTGGCGTGCTGCGCGATAGTAACGATGGTTTTATTATTGCTGAAAAAGATCTGGAAATCCGTGGTCCCGGGGAACTGCTGGGTACCCGCCAAACCGGTCTGGTCAGTTTTAAAATTGCCGATCTGATGCGTGATCAGGGACTGCTGGAACCGGCTCGGCAGCTTGCCGATCAACTGCTCCAGCAACACCCCGTTAAAGTCGAAGCGCTGATTAAACGCTGGATGGGCAATAAACAACGCTATATTCAGGCCTGACCCATACAAAACCACTAATAAGCATCATCTAATGAGGCAGTTTTTCAGCTAAAAAATCAATAAGCCGCCGGACATTGACCGATAACTGATGCTGTTGAGGGTAGACAGCCCAAATTCCTTCATCATCACATTGATATTCGCTCAAAAGCTCTACTAATTCTCCATGACGGAGATCATCAGCCACGTAATAATCGGGCAACTGCACAATGCCCAAACCTTTCAAAGCCGCATCACGCAAAGCGATGCCACTGCTACAACGCAGTGAACCTGAGACCTTAAGTGAAATGGCTTTGCCTCGACTGACAAAGCGCCAGAATCCCAAGGTTCCCAACAAGCAATTATGCTGTGCTAATGCCGTGAGGGTCTGCGGTTCTCCTGAGCGAGTCAGATATCCAGGACTGGCGCACACTTTAAGCTTACGAGTCGCCAGTCGGCGGGTAAATAAACTGGAATGGGATTCCAGAGGCCCTAATCGAATCGCCAAATCGACACCTTCAGCGATCAAATCCAACTGCTGATTAGTAAACAAATATTCAACCGACAGTTTGGGATAGCACAACAAAAAATCATTCACCAACGGTGCCAATCGCTGTTCACCGTAATAACTGGGAGCCGTAATCCGCATCAGCCCCTGCGGTTGCTGATTGAGCGCCGTAACCGCTTGCTCCGCCTGAGATAATCCCTCCAGTAAATTTTTACAATGGCGGTAATACAACTCTCCCGGTTGAGTCAAACTGACCCGTCGCGTCGTCCGATACAACAAAGCGACTTTGAGTCGCTGCTCCAATTTCTGCACCTGCCGACTCACCTGCGCCGTTGAAAGATGCAGCCGCTGAGCAGCCGAGGTAAAACCTCCGGACTCCACAACCGCTACAAATTCATCGATTCCCTGCCAGTGCATTATTACCTCTGAGTAAAAGTGTTTTTACTTTATGGCTAATTATCTCTTCTGCATTAATAATTACAATAATCGATTATCTCTTTTATTTTCTGAGGCGTTTTCTCATGAGCCAAGGTCATCCGATTCCATGTCAGGCCGCTATTGCCTGGGCTGACGGTGATGAAATAGCGACCCGACCTTTCCAGTGGGCTACGGATTGCATTTGGCGAGGGAGCACTTTCAAAGACACAAAAGGGCGCAGTGAATTGCCGAAATATGTCGAACGCCGTCCCAACGGTCAATGCCCACTGCACGATTTCATTACTCATACCATGGATCTCAGTTCGATCTATAAAACATTCGAACGACTGCATCAGAACCAACGCATTCGCAGTATGATCCTCTTTCCAGCGCTAGTGGAGTATCAAGCATGAATGAATTAATCGAAAGTCGTCGCTGCTTTAGCGGCGTTCAAAATCGCTATCAACACCGTTCGACGGTACTTGATTGTGACATGAATCTGAGTGTTTACATCCCTGATATCGCCCAAAGTAAACCCCTGCCGGTCGTTTATTGGTTATCGGGACTCACCTGTACTGACCGCAATTTTGTGGAAAAAGCCGGTGCACAACGAATTGCCGCAGAACTTGAGCTCATTATCGTCGCTCCGGATACCAGTCCACGGGGAGAACACGTTCCCGATGATACCAGCGATAGCTTAGGTCAAGGTGCAGGCTTTTATGTCAATGCCACCGAAGAGCCTTGGGAAAACCACTACCAAATGGCCGATTATATAACTCAAGAGCTACCCACATGGGTGGCTGAAAATCTACCGGCCAGTGACCGTCGTGCCATTTCCGGACATTCAATGGGGGGGCATGGTGCATTGACGCTGGCACTCAAAAATCCCGAACTGTATCGGAGCGCTTCGGCATTCAGCCCGATTGCCAACCCGTGTGATTGCCCGTGGGGCGAAGGAGCTCTGAGCCATTACTTAGGCTCAGATCGTGAACGTTGGAAAGCTTGGGACAGCAGTGAGTTGTTGGCTCAAACGCCCAGCACCCTGCCAATGCGAGTCGATATTGGCACTGCCGATCCGTTCTTTGAAACACAACTGAAAGTGAAACGTCTAGAAAAAGCCGCTCAAGTTCATCAGGCACCACTCACGGTTTATTACCATGAAGGTTATGATCACAGCTACTTCTTTATCGCCTCATTTATTGAACAGCAACTGCGCTTCCACGCGCAATATTTGTAGTCTAGGGGGGATATTCCCCCCTAACGAATAACTCTGTCTAAAAATTACGGTTGTTCGCTATGCTGAATTTCATCCAGCAGTGGTACTAAATCTGGATTTTCTTGGCGGAATTTAGTGTAGACAGACTGGACTGCGGCCTGGAATTGCGGAATATCACTGTTCACAAAAGTCACGCCATAGCCTTTTAAGGCTTTAAGTGATTTATCGACATAGGCATTCCAGTTTTTACGCTGCACAGCGACTGTTTCTTTCGCAACTTCGCGAATAATTTTTTGCTGGTCAGCGGTTAATCCATCCCAAACACTGGCCGAGACCACCAATACATCCGGCACCATGGTATGCCGATCATACGAGAACACTTTTTTCACTTCGTAATGGCGGGATGAATAATAAGACGGAATATTGTTTTCAGCTCCGTCAACAACCCCCTGCTGCAACGCTGAATATAATTCGCCATAAGGAAGTGGCACCGGAGTAGCCCCAAGCGCTTTGATGGTATCAATAGAAATCGCAGAATTCTGCACCCGAATTTTTAAGCCTTTCAAGTCCGCTGGAGTTCGAATCGGTTTATCCGTATAAAAGTTACGTGAACCGGCATCTAAAAAAGCCAAACCTACAAACCCGGCATCGTGCGAAGACGCCAAGATCTGCTGACCAATTTTACCTTCCAGAACTTGATCATACTGTTTCTGATCCTTATAAAGATAAGGCAACGACAGCACTTTATAATCTGGAGAAAAAGCCGTCAGTGGTGCCGCACTTACTTTGGTAAAAGCAATCGTGCCATTCTGGACCATCTGTAATAAGCCGGTTTCATTGCCAAGCGTGCCATTGGGATACACCTTAACCCGCAGATGAGCCCGTTTCGTCACCTGCTGTGCAAACCAAGTTAATGAGGCATGAACCGGATGTTCGGTCGGTAATGCATGGGCCAGTTTCAGTGTCGCTGCACTTGCAGAGCCACCTAACCAGGAACTAATGGCACAAGCTAACAGCAATTTGTGTAGAGTTTTCATCGTTATTATCCTTGTTTGCTTAAGATTGATAGCCCACCAGACTCGGTAGCCACAAAGAGATGGATGGAATCAGAGTGACAATGGTTAACGTGATCACCATAATCACAAACAACGGAATCAGTTTTGGAACCACCTCTCCTAATTTAGTATTAGCCACACTACAGCCGACAAATAATGCCGTGCCGACCGGCGGAGTGCAGATACCAATACAAAGGTTAAACACCAGAATGATGCCGAAATGAATCGGATCAAATCCAAGATGCGTCGCTATTGGCAGAAAAATAGGAGTGAAAATTAGCACTGCGGGAGTCATATCCATAAAAGTCCCCACAATGAGCAAAATCACATTCATCAATAAAATGACGATCACCGGATTAGTTGAAGCTTGCAGGATAAAATCTGAAATAAATCCGGGAATATCCGCATTGGCCATCGCCCATGACATGGCTGAAGAAGTCGCCACCATCAGTAAGACAATCGAAGTGGTCACAGCGCTTTCCACCAGCAGCGGGAATAGATCGCTTACTTTCAGTTCCCGATAGGCAAATCCCAAAATCAGCGCATAGACCACCGCAATCGCAGAGGCCTCAGTGGCCGTAAAAATCCCGGCCAAGATCCCACCCATGATAATAATGACCAGACACAAACTGGGAATAGCATCTAATACCACCTTGCCCCGATTGCCTTCAAAAACGATTTTTTCACGCGGGATCTGGTAACGTTTTCCGAGCAGGAAGATCCCAATCATGATCCCCAGCCCCATTAAAATCCCAGGGAAATAACCCGCGATAAACAGATACTGCACCGACGTGCTACTGACCAACGCATACAAAATCAGAATATTCGACGGGGGGATCAATAATCCAGATGGACAAGAGGCCACATTCACTGCTGTTGAAAACGCCATTGGATAACGATGCTGTTGTTGCAGTGGCTTCATGATCCCACCCACCGCAGCCGCAGAAGCCGCAGCCGAACCGGAGAGAGAACCGAACAGCATATTCGCCATCACATTTACATGTGCCAGCGACCCAGGTAACCGGCCGCCAAATAACATAGCAAAGTTAATCAACCGAGAGGCCAGCCCGCCCCGATTCATTAAATTACCCGCGACAATAAAAAAAGGTAAGGCTAACAGACCAAAATTATCCAACCCATTGGCTAATTTCTGCGAAACCAGAACACTGGTCTTATCGATCGGAAAATCGATAAATACCGTCATAAGCGCCGCAATCCCAATTGAAAAAGCAATAGGAACACCAATGACGAGTAAAATACCCAAAATGCCAAATAATATAATAACGGGAAATAGATCATAAAAAAGATCGGGGGCATTACTGAGAAAATCTTGACTAAATAGCAGGTCTATAAGGGTCATTCCGTTGGCTCCTTATTCATCTCTAGTGGCTCTTTTTTAATAAATGATGCAATTGATTTAATAATATCAACACACCCAAAATAGGTAATAATGGCTCCCGAAATAGGAACCACTAAATAAACATAACCGATAAGAAGATGATGTGTCCCAAATGCAATTCCAGGAGATATTTGACCATGTAATAAGGTATTTTTAACCAGATAATAGCCACCATAGATAAAGGCCGTCGATGAAAATAGAATCACAATAAAATTAATCAATATTCCCAAACATAACTGCCCTCGGTGATTAAAATGGGGCATCATGATCTCTAAGGCCAAATGTCTTTTAATCGCATAGGTGTATGCGCCCCCTAAAATACCAATCCAGATCAACAGATAACGTGATAGTTCATCCGTAAAGTTAGCGGGATCATGTAATACAAAACGTGTAAAAACCTGCCAAACAACAGACGCGATCATGACACTCATTATGAGTGCCAATACGATACATAATATTTTATTTATATAATTATTTATCGATTCAATAAGCATATTGAATGACCTTTAATTAATTTTAGTTAATCATTACGACCCATGAAAAATACAAATCAATAATATTTTTAAACGTGTACCGGATATCCGACACATAATTTTAATAATAGATTACGATCCAAGTTACCAATAAAATAAAGTAAAAAATGCGTTGCTGATCAAATAACCAATTATTTTTGAAAAATCTTTTCAAAAATAAAAATACTGTAAAATACAGCCGATTCAATTAAGGAAATAATAGAACAAAAATGACACCTAACATAATGTTTTAATTTAAAATATAAATAAATGATGCCGCTGATACCCAACATTATCCACGCTTAAACAGTTATCGAAAGTAACTATTCGTGTAAGCGAACGATCACAAAAATGAGAGGTCACGCTGATTTTGAAAATCCGGCGAACGACAAATCCCATGGGGTAAATTGTCGATATCCGGATTGATGATGGCAAAACAAAACTCAGGATCCCTTGCAATTTATACATTTAATCAAATAAACGTATAGGACCCAAAAGGGTTAGCCTAATAAAAGCCTTCCCATTATGTTTTTATAAAAACCGGTGAACAGAGCTCTCATTGATCAAGAGAGATCGAGAAAGTACTGGCCGTTGTGGTCTCAGGATCGGGGCCGGTTCGCTGCCCTTTATCCAGAGTTTCGATCAGAGCCATATCTTCAGGTGATAATATGAAATCGAAAATAGCAATATTTTCGGCAATCCGCTGCGGATTAAATGATTTTGGGATTGCCGACACTCCATTTTGGATCTGCCATCGCAAGATAATCTGAGCAGCTGTTTTACCATATTGTTTAGCCAGTTGAGTGATAACGGGATGGGTCAGTGGATCATCGCGTTGAGATGCTCCGGGAGTTCGACGAAAGCCGCCACCAATCGGTGACCACGCCTGCGTGATAATCCCGAGTTGTTGGTGAATGGCACGCAGAGGCTGCTGCTGAAAATTGGGATTCAATTCCACCTGATTCACTGCTGGCATGACCGTGGTGTTCTGCCGTAATAGGTTTAAGTGCTCAACACTAAAGTTCGACACCCCAATGGCTCGCACCTTATGTTCGTCAAGAAGCCTTTCCGCCGCTTTATAGGAGGCAATCGTGGCATCAAAGTTGGACGGTACCGGCCAATGCAACAGATAAAGATCAACGTAATCAAGACCTAATTTATGCAAGCTGGTATCACATGCACGTAATGTATTGTCATAACCATAATCGCTCATCCATAGTTTGGTGGTCACAAACAATTCCGAGCGAGGAATCAGAGAGTGGTGTAAAGCCTCACCGACCTGTGTTTCATTGAGGTAGGATGCAGCCGTATCGATCAGGCGATAGCCAGCGGTGAGTGCATATTCGACAGCCTTAACCGTGACATCAATCTGATGGCGATCCAATACACCCAAACCTAGGGTGGGCATTACGACGCCATTGTTTAAGGTTATTGTGGGAATGTGGTTCATGATGGCTTTTCCTCTATCAGATGTATAAGCCCTCTGTTATCGATTACCACTCATGTTCAGTGACATGAGTTATGAGTGAGTGAGAGAGGACCGATCAGGATAAATCATGATAAGGAGTGTCTGGTTAACTGTATATAATGATATTCGGACAAAGTATGCGGAGTTCAAGACTCATGAAATATTCAATACAAACGGAAGGTGATAGCCCCAATCCGATTTCCCTCAGAACAGCATTCTTTGCTCGTGGGACAGTTTTCCCTCGGCGGCGACGCTCTTGGGGAAAGCTCAATTACGCATTGTCGGGAGCATGTGAATTTAATATTGAAGGAGTGCACTATATCTCGCCTCCGCAATATGGCATCTGGATCCCACCAGGCGCGGAACATGAAGCTAAAAATAGCCAGGAGATCCATTATGTATCGGTGTATGTTGCAGCCGCCTATTGCGTTACATTACCGCAGACCCCCACGACATTGGGGCTCAGTCCTTTACTCAAAGCCATTCCCGCTGACTTCGCCGCACGTGGCGTGACATGCCCCAGCTCTATGGAAGACCAACGGCTATCATTCGTACTTATCGATCAGATCCGACTGGCACCTCGGTTCGACAGCTATCTTCCTTTTTCCAACGACAAATGGCTGGATCCTATTCTTCGAGCGTTACAAGCCGAGCCGGGCAACCAAACCTCATTGGCCGAATGGGCCGAACATTACGGAACCACCGAGCGTACCCTTTCACGCCGCTTTCAAACACAACTCGGGATCTCCTTTCGAGAATGGCGACAACGCATGCGCTTTGTGACTGCTTTAACATGGCTGGATGCAGGAGAACCGGTCCACCGTATAGCGATTCGCCTAGGGTACCGGAATCCCTCGGCATTTATTGCCATGTTTCGCCGTTTGGCAGGGACAACACCAATGCAGCTTTCTAGTTAGCACTCTCGCTGCAATCACCGTAATTAATGGTATTCGACTTAACTCATCAAAGAGACCGATAGTCGATCCCATCCATGGCCCGATACTCAGAGCCGCCCTGATTTAGGAGTGAAATGGTAAAAGTCTGGTATCGAATAGAGTGCGAGTTGATGTTGAAAATCCGGCAAACGGCGAATTCATTGTAATAAATCGTCGATGTCCGGATGATGTGTCAAATATAAAGATAGAGCAGTAACTTTTAGTCGGTAAAAATATAGTGCCCGTTTTTCTTACGGGGTCCAAACCAATGCATATCCGGGAATATTCGGATCCGGACAAAACAGATATAGCCAAGCAATGCCACATTAAGGAGCAAAGCAAAAATAAGCGTCCCCTGCAATTCATGCATGCGTTCAAATAAACGCGGAAGCCCGACAATCGTTAAAATAATAAAAGCCTGATAACTGCCCAATAAATTTTTATAAAAGCCCATACTCAGCAGCGCTGGAATAATCGCCAGCAAAACACCGGCAAACAGTGCAGATATCCCCGAGGCGACCGAAAAACCCGCCAAAAAAGCCAATACCGCAATGATCACATTAATCGAAAAAACACTCCGGACATGGAACTGATTAGCCCGGATCAACTCAGGTTTCGCATAACTGGCAATCCAGAAAGCCGCTTTTCTTTCCGGAATACCCGCCGCCGTCAATTGCTCAAAAATCACTGTTTTGGAAACACCTGAACATATTTGCTGCTCGATTTTTCGTTTGATCTCTTTCGTATTCATAAGGTCAGATTCAAAATAGTAGACTGGGGGCCATGCTAAAAGGAATTGCCTGAAATAGCCAGTTTGATTTAGTTATCAACTTGTCAAAAAACCTTGTGGGTTTCTCTGTGCTTCTATGGCTATAATCAGCTTTCGATATTGATCTGATGTATAAAATAGGAAGTTATAGTTTGAAAGCTGTTTCGAAGGCCCATCGTCATCAGCCGGTCAAAAGCCTGCATCCGGATAACCTCCATCGTTTCGGATACGATTATCCGGCATTAGTCGAAGACTATCCGCCCCTTCAGCCTTTTCTCCAGCGCAATATCACTGGAGCCCTCAGTATTTCCTATGCGGATCCACTGGCGGTCAAAGCGCTGAATACGGCGTTGCTCAAACATCATTATCAAATTAACGACTGGGATATTCCCGAGGGTGCGCTCTGCCCAGCCGTTCCGGGGCGGGCCGATTATTTACATCATATGGCATCCCTACTCCCAAACCAATCCGATACCCGCCCGGTCCGTATCCTCGATATCGGTACCGGAGCCAGTGGGATCTATCTGTTACTCGCCAGCCAAATTTTTGGCTGGCATGGTGTCGGCACAGATATCAATACCGCATCATTGACCCATTTGCAGCAAATTCTAAATCGAAATCCAGAGCTTAAAGCTCCTATTGAGCTTCGGCATCAACCAAATAAACATCATATTTTTGAAGGCATTATCCAACCTGATGAATTCTTTGATATCACCGTCTGCAATCCCCCATTTCATAGCAGCTTAGAAGAAGCGCGAAAAAGTAACTATCGAAAACGGAAGAATCTGGGCCTACAGCATCAAACACTCAATCCGCTCAACTTCGGAGGTCAAGGTGCAGAGCTATGGTGTAACGGTGGCGAACCTCTATTTTTAAAGAAAATAGCCAAAGAAAGTGCCCAGTTCGCCCAGCAATGTCTCTGGTTTAGTTCCCTTATTTCAAGGCAGGATAATGTCAGGCCGATGCAAAAACAATTGCGGAAGCTGGCAGCGACCCAAATTAAAGTTATAGAGATGCAACAGGGGCAAAAATTAACCCGGATCATCGCCTGGACTTTCCAGTCGGTTGCCGAGACCGCTCCGGTCATTCCCAAACTAAGCTAAACGCTAAAGTTATTTTGGATAAATTCCCAGATCTGCATAATAAGAAGAGACTTTTCAAGCCGAGTCTTTGGTACTCGGCTTTTGGGATCAGGATGAGTCATCCGTACATGGCGAGTCATGGTTTCTTTATTCACACCTGACGACCTTCCGATGGAACATCAAACTCAATGCTGGCCCCATGCATATGGCAACCAACATAATGGCTGATCCCAGCAGTTGATTTGCAGATAATGGCTCTCCATTCATCGTGCCGAAAATAACCGCAAAAACCAAATCCATATTGAGTATTAAAGCGGTTTGGAGATTACCGACTCTATTTTGATATTTCATTTGCAGATATAAACAAAAAGCTGACGATAAAACAGCGACAAATAGAATCGTCATCATCACCGGCATTGAAAGCAGCGAATGCATATCATCCGTGTTCAAAGTAAAGCTCAATATCATTGCGCTAAAAAACAACTGATAAAAAACTAGAGTCACTCGATTCACATTAATAGTTTCAGCTAATTTACCCGTCAAAACAATCGAACACGCAATCGCTAGCGCTGAAGCGGCACCCCATAAATATCCCATGGATAACTGATTCGGATCGCCTCCTAAAATAACCCAGGTTCCGATCACGGCTAATAGGATAGACAGTAAATCGACACGGTTATTTTTCTTCATTCTAAAAAGATATTGAACCATAGGAATAAAAGCCGCATTCAAAGAAACACAGAAAGCGGTCGATGCTGAATTCAGTATCTGTAAAGCCAGAGCTTGAGAAACTAGCGTCGCCGTTCCTAATAGACTCAATAACAAACAGATGAATGCGGTCTTTTTATCAATGGTTTTTAAATATCGCCATGTAAATGGAAGCATCACGATCGTCGCCACAAGCATGCGGCCCCAAATGTAAGCCGTAGGCGAAATAGTTGACACAATATTATGCGTCAACGGAAATCCAGCCCCCCAAAAGACCGGAATTAACAAAAGAGCCAATAATGCTCTGATATCTAGAATCATAGATTTCACAACCCGCAATTAACGCGTCCCAACACTATCAGAGCTCGATGCCCAATCACCTTCTCAAATTTGAATTAAAAATAACAATAAATCACTCAGCACGACCAAATAAATAAAGGGCAGCCAGCCGCCCTGCTTGATACGGATTGCCAGTGACTTCACAACCCTTTTATAAATCAAATATTCTACTAGCTATCCCCGATGGCTTGTTTTAATTTATGCTATCTATAAAAGTCACTACTTTTCATTCCATTGCGAGCTGATTTATCCATGCGAAGACTCAAAGACTTTTTGTTTATTGTCGTTCTCATCGTTGTGGCCATTTTCACATTCGTGATCTTTTCATTCAACCCGGATCATTATCAGCAGCAAATTGAAAATTGGGCCGCCAAACAGGGCTGGCAACTTCATTATCAGCGCAGCTTCTGGCAGGTCAATCATCCGTTCGACTGGCATATTGATCATATTACCTTAGGGCATCCCGGTGTTTTCTCACTTTCAGCTGAACAGTTAGATCTGTCGGTTGACCCGATGGCCCTCTTTTCCGGAGTTCTGCAATTTAGTGATATTCGCTTGCAAGCACCGGTCGTAAAAATAGCATTACAAGCCGCGCCCTATCAGCCCATCCATTTCCCATGGTTTAAAACCATTCGGATCACGCGCTCTCATGCGAATTCGGTTCATATGGACTGGCTCAATGCTGAGGGAAAAGCAGAACTCAGCCTGGAACAGGCGCAGTGGAAGCTTCGAAATGGGCAGTTCCAAGACTCCGATAACGGATATCATATGCAGGCCGATATCATCGGTTCAGCTCAGAGGCTTCAGATCAACGATCACCAACTAGCTCAGCCTCAATGGCAACTGCACTTGGATGATGGTCATTGGAAAATCAATCAAGTTCAGCTGCCATTGGCCGGTGGACAACTCAGCGCGAGTGGCCAGTGGAATTCCGGCAAACTCTCATTGGATGAACTGACTTTAGACGCGATCAAATGGCAACCTGATCAACTTCCTTCATGGTCAGCATCACTCTGGCCTGAGTTTCTCCATCAGGTGAATATTGAACAACTGAGCCTCAATAACGTTAACATTCAAACGCAAGTCCAGCAGCAACCTCTTGTGATCAATAGCCTCGATGGTCATATTAGCCATCTCCAGCTCAGCGCAAATGTATCTGATTGGCAAGCCCAAGATGCCCAACTCACCGTCAATAATATGCTGTTATCCCAGCTGGTCCTCAATCAACTGCAACTGACCGGTTCGCTCACACAGCAGAACTGGAACATCGACAGTTTGGTCAGTGATTTTGCCGCAGGAACGCTCAATGCTTCGTTGAATTATCAGGCGAACACCCAACAACTTCATCTACATGAATTGTCGCTAAGCGACAGTGAGCTCACCATATCTCCATCCCTGCAAAATGCCTGGCAGGCCTTTCAGGTATCCAACTGGCTGCAAACCATCACCCTCGATCAAGCCTCGCTGAACCATGTTAAACTCATGGTTTCACTGCCCGATGTGGCGCTATCCGCGCAATCAATCCAAGGCTCGGTGAACCAGCTGACTCCATTTAGCCAAGGGCACTGGCAATCCTTATCTCAAATATGGAAGCCGGATACCACATTTTTTATGCAGATCCCGGTATTGGCATATCACGGACTGGTCTTGAGCCATCTGAGTATGGATATCGGCCCAACCCTAGCCGATCCCAATGCCGCAACAACGACACCTTCGTTACCTCATTTTAATTTTTACGCCGAACTGCCTCAGGGACAACTTCAATGGAGTGGTCAGATCGACCTAAACCAACCCAATCGCCCCTGGCAAGGGGATTTATCCGGATTAATTCTAGATGTCAGCCCGCTGGCTCGCCTAACACCGTCCGCCGATTTTGAGCTCGGCGGCGATTTGGAACTCCAAGGCCATCTACAAGGTTCATTGACGCAAGGGCCAACAAGTTGGCAAGGGCAGCTTGAAACGAAAAGCACTCAACTGGCATTCAATCGAGATTTAAAACCGATCATTGATACGCTATTACAAAATCCCCGGCAGCAACTGCCGGCACATCGGCAACTGCTCAATAGCGGTCTGAGTGCCCTTTGGCAGAAAAGTACCGATATTCCAGAAGGTTCTACGGTGCTACAAAATCTCGATCTCAAAGCTTCACTGGAACAAGGACAGTTACAAGTTGATCAAACCACGGTTTCCAGTGCGCCTTATGACTGGCTCATCAGCGGTCAAATCGATCTGGCCCATCAAACCTATAATGCTCTGGGATTTGGTATTACCGACGGCCAATGTGTGCTGCTCAATCGCATCATTGATGGGCCATGGCAGACCCCCCAAATCCGCATCGATCATTACCAATTGGATCAGAGCTATTTACCGTCTCAAGACCAATTTGTTAAAGACCCGCAGGCGAGTGGTCGTTGTCAGAAAGCAGCAACTGAGCCTGTTCCAGCAAACAATCCCTGAGTGGATCATTGCCGGAATCTTTACGCCAGACAAAATGAAACTGGCGCATGATATTTAAATCCGGCACCTTCAAAATGGCCAATTTCCCATCATAGTTATCTTTGGTCACCACCCGCTCTGGCAGGCAGCTCAGATAATTAGACTGTCCGACCAAGGCTAAGATGGTGGGTACATGGCTGAATTCCCGCCAGATATTCAGTTTGGAGAGTTTGCCGTAAATAGCATTCATAAAAATCTCCCGAGTACCGGAGCCAGATTCCCGTAATACCCAACGCGCTTGGCTTAACTCCGCAAGCGATACCGCCGGTTGCTGCGCCAGTGGATGCCGAGCATTGGCAACAATCACCAGATGATCATCACACCAGTGACTCAGTTGCATTCGCGAATCGTCACAACGGCCTTCAATGACACCGACATTCAACTCGTGACTCAAAAGCGATTGCAAAACATGCTCACTATTGGATACCTGCGGGATCAACCGCAATTGGGGCACTTCATGTTCCAACCGACACACCAATCCAGGTAACAATATTTCGGCGATCGTCTGACTGATCCCTAACATCAGCTCCCCAGAAAACAGATGCTGACCTTTAAATCCCTGTTCAATCTGACTGGCATCCAATAGTAACCGTCGGGCCCGAGGACGTAACCAGTGCCCCCAGGAATTGAGCACCAATCGTCGTCCAATCCGTTCAAAAAGAGGCTGTCCTAACTGTTGTTCTAACTGAGCCAAAGCCATGCTGGCCGCCGACTGAGTTAAAGCCAGTTGACTGGCCGCATGACTCACGCTTCCCGTTTGTGCAATCGCATCAAATACCGCAATCTGTTTTAATGTAAAATTCATATCAATTTTATTGATTATCTCTATCAGAAGTATTCGTTATTCTTATTAAAAATAATCCCATACACTCTGTTTTCCAAGTTATTTCCTTCCGTTTTGGACACAAAGGAGTATGAGTCATGAAACAATATTGGCCTGGATTAGTGATGACGTTTATCACATCCATCGTGGCTATCGCAATTTGCCGATGGCTCAATCAACAAGGGTGGCTGGGAATAAGTCCACTCATGTTAGGGCTTATTATTGGTTTGGTTATTGCCAATTCCCCCTTACATCGGTATCTGGATAAAACCCATATCGGGCTCCAGTTTGCGCAGAATAAATTATTACGCTTAGGGGTGATGTTGTTTGGCCTGCATATCACTGTACAACAGTTAATTGCCGTTGGCTGGCCGGGAATCGGTCTGGCTGCGGTCATGGTCACTTCAGTATTAGTCGTCGGCTATTTTGTCGGCACCCGAATACTGAAGCTCCCTTCTGAGCTTGCGCTCCTCACCGCATCCGGCTCGGCCATCTGTGGAGCGGCAGCGGTGATGGCCGTCGATCCCGTCATCAAACCTAAAGAAGAATACACCGTAGTCGCAGTCGCCACCGTCGTCATCTTCGGAACAATAGCCATGTTTGGCTATCCACTGTTGTTCCCACTGTTACATATGTCCACTTCGGCTTACGCGGCTCTGGTCGGCTCTACCGTTCATGAAGTCGCACAGGTGGTGGTCATTGGGGAAAGTATCAGTCCACAGGCAGCCAACATTGCCGTCATTGTCAAACTGGCTCGGGTCATGCTATTAGCTCCAGTGTTATTAATCCTAAGCTACTTGTGGCAACGTCGTCTGGCCCGTCAAGCCACACAGACTCAACGCGGTAAAATTACCATTCCTTGGTTTGCCTTTGGCTTTATTGCCGTGGTGCTCCTCAATGGTTATCTGCCACTCAATCACGGTCTTCGTGAAGGGTTACTACAATTTGATACCTTAGTACTGGCTATGGCCATGTCGGCATTAGGTTTTCATACCCGTTTGGCCAATATTCGGGCCAGCAGCGCTAAAGCACTATTGCTGGCTCTTGGATTATTCATGATGATGATTACGATTTCATCAACACTCATCCACTTTTTTTGGCCGGCAGCTTAATCGCCGTAACAAGAATAAACCTTCAAATTCAGCCGCGACTCGTTCACCGCTATAGAGTTTAACGGCAATTTTGAAGCGGCTTCGAGAGTGCCCTGGCGTCAGGGCACTCGCTATATTTTCAACCTGGGAGCGTGCAGCACGAGCTCGACAATCCCCATGAATGGGGCGACGATGACGAATGCTGCCATCAATCAGAACAATCTCCGCCTCCATTTGTAACTCTTGAAGCGCGATCCATAATAGCGACCATCCGGTCAAAACCGCTTGGCAATAACTACTTCCGGCAAACATAGACGATGCATACGCATTGGTGTTTCCCCCAAAGGATAAACTGGTTTCCAACCGCTCTTGATCATAATGGGTCAACTTAATCCCAATTTTTTCACTCAGCGGGATCCGTTTATAAATCTCCTGATAAAGCTGTTCACATAACTCCGGGCTGCGCACAAAATGACAAGGCTCATCCAGCATCTTTACCATCTGCTGCAAAAACATGTTCGCTTTGTGATAATGCGGATCGCCATCCGGGTTGTATCCCGCCTGAGAGAAAAACTCAAGTGATCGCTGATCCCGGGCCGTCAACACAATCCGTTGCACGCCTTCATCCAAAGCCGCCTGTTCCAATGCTCTCATCAACATCAGACCCAATCCCTGTTGGCGATGCCCTGGGCTCACTGCGATATGTCGGATCAGCGCTTCTTTATCACTGATAAAAATCCGGCCAACCGCCACAATTTGATCCTCATCACTCACCACCATCCGATGCATACTATAAGCATCGTAGGCATCCCGTTCACTGCCAGCCGGTAGATGTAAAAGCTTATTGATCATCTCATAGCGAAACTGAAAATAGCGTTCCAGCTGCTCTTCACTTTCAGGAATAACAATCTGAAATCCCATATGCTCTCTCCTTGATCGGGGCGAGTTAAACCTGCAGCCAAAACGTCATTGGGCCATCGTTAACCAGTTCCACCTGCATATCAGCGCCAAATTCACCGGTTGCAACACGAAGCCCGTAATCCTGACAAATCTCACAAAAGCGCCGATAATAACGTTCAGCCATCTCCGGTTGTGCCGCCAACGAAAAACCGGGACGTAACCCTTTGTGAGTATCCGCGCATAACGTAAACTGAGAAACGATCAACAATTCACCGCCGATCTGCTGCACATTGAGGTTGGTTTTTCCCTGAGCATCAGCAAAAATCCGGTAATGACAAACTTTCCGGGCGAGTTCTGCCAATTTAGATTTATTATCACCTTGCTCAACTCCCAACAATACCAGTAATCCCTGGGAGACTTGACCAATTGTCTGGCCATTGACGGCCACTGAAGCCCGGCTAACACGTTGTATTAATGCAATCATATTCTTCCATTATGGCGACACTTCTGGCTCATGTTGCTCGAATTCATCCAGAGCAGCACTCCACTCGGCTCCCAGCAATACGATAATCCAACTCAGATAAACCCAGAAAAATAAAATAGGGATCACGGCCATTGCGCCATAAATCACCTGGTAGGAATTAAATGACGCCAAATAAAGTGCAAATCCCCGTTTACTTAATTCAAACAATATACCGGCAATCAACGCGCCTGCAAATGCATGCGAAAGGCGAACCCGCTTATTCGGCATAATGAGGTAAAGTAACATAAAAGCAACTGTGGATAGTCCGAAGGGGATCAATCTAAACAACGTTTGCCACAGCCCCCCCAACGCTTCACTGTGGAAAAATTCCAGCGAAAAAATATAAGAGCTGACCGCTAAACTTGCCCCCACCAACACGGGCCCCAGCGTTAAAATCATCCAGTAAGTCGGCAATGCTCGCACTAAATTCCGGCTTCGGGTTCGCCGCCAAATTCGATTCAGGCTATTTTCAACCGAGGCGATCAGCATCACGGCCACAACTAACAGGAATACCCCACCAATCGTCGTGGTCCGGTTAGCATTGGCCACAAACTGATTCACCTGAGTACGGATCACATCGGTAGCAGTCGGAACGAAGTTACTAAATAGCAGTTCTTCCAACGTTTCCTGTACCCCAGAAAATGCCGGCACCGCACTGATAATAGAAAAAACGACCGCGATCATCGGCACTAACGATAACAAGGTGGTATAGGCCAACGCCCCGGCCATGGTGGTCAACCGATCATCACAGATCCGCTTCCAGACAAACGTTATAAATTCTAGTCCGTGACTTCGCCAATATTCTAGCCAGCGAATGAATCGATTTTTCATGTTTATTCCTTCCGTTAACCTGAAAGCCAGATCATAAAATAAAACACTAGTAAAAACATAATGTTCTACATGTCATCGTGATGACATTTCCATATTCATTTTAGCTGTATGTTTCTCGAAGCCACAGAACGATCCACCTTTTCTGTTTATCTTTGAGGTCCATTTTATATCGATTAATTTTTGAACCACATCACAGTTTTTGTTAGAATCGCGCTCTTTTTGCACCCATTCTGAAGAAACGGAATAAATCAATATGTTTGAATTCCCTAAGTTTAGCGGAGTTTCACTGCGCTCTGACTTTCTCTCCGGACTCACCGTTGCGCTGGCACTGGTCCCAGAAGCCGTCGCTTTTGCCTTCGTCGCCGGAGTTGGTCCGCTGACAGGCCTGTATGCAGCCGCCATCATCGGTTTTATCACCGCCTTGCTCGGAGGACGGCCCGGGATGATCTCCGGCGCAACCGGTGCGGTTGCCGTGGTCATCGTGGCACTGGTCCACCAACAGGGTCCAGAATATCTGTTTGCTACAGTCATTCTGATGGGATGCATTCAAATTTTGGCCGGTATTCTCAGACTGGGTAAATTCATCCGGATGGTGCCCCACTCCGTCATGCTTGGCTTTGTAAATGGCTTAGCCATTGTGATTTTTTTAGCCCAGTTAAACCAGTTTAAAGTCGTTGATCATCTGGGAGTGAGTCACTGGATGCAAGGCAGCGCACTACGCAATATGTTGATTTTAGTCGCTATCACCATGTTAATTATTCACTTTTTACCTAAATTGACTAAAGCCGTTCCCGCATCACTGGTCGCCATTATTGCGGTTACACTCATTGACTTCGGATTTAACTTACACACTCGAACCGTCGTCGATTTTCTGCAAGAGATGACCGGAGATATCCATGCAACCATTGCTGGCGGGTGGCCGTCATTTCATATTCCCAATGTGCCTCTGAATTTAGAAACTATAAAAATAGTACTGCCTTATTCCGCAATTTTAGCGGGCGTCGGACTGATTGAATCACTGCTCACGCTCACGGTGATTGATGAAATGACCGAAACCCGAGGACGTAGTAACCGAGAATGTATGGGACAAGGGCTCGCCAATATTGTCACTGGTTTATTCGGCGGCATGGGCGGTTGTGCCATGATCGGCCAGAGCATGATTAACATCCGCTCCGGAGGTCGAGGCCGACTTTCAGGACTCACTGCGGCCATTGGATTAATGTGCTTTATTTTGTTTGCATCCAGCCTGATTGAAATGATCCCGATTGCAGCACTGGTGGGGGTGATGTTTATGGTAGTTCTGGGCACATTTGAATGGTCAAGCTTACGCCTGTATAACAAAGTTCCGACATCTGACTTTCTGGTTATTGTTTTAGTCTCCGTCGTGACTATTTTCACTGATCTAGCCATTGCCGTATTTGTCGGAGTTGTCATCTCGGCACTGGTTTTTGCCTGGAAACATGCCAAGCAGATCACGGCAGAAACAACTGAAGAATCCCAGCAACGAATTTACCGACTCCAGGGCCCACTTTTTTTCAGCTCCACCCAGAATTTTCTCGATTTATTTACCATTCAGACGGACCCTGAACATGTCATTATCGATTTTGCCCAAGCCCGGGTCTGTGATCATTCGGCCATCGAAGCCATCGATACCTTAGCGGAACGTTATCAAAAAGCCGGGAAAAAAGTTTCACTAAGGCATCTGAGCGCGGATTGCCAAAAACTCATGAAACGAGCGGGGAGTCTCATTGAAGTCAATATTATCGACGATCCACGTTATTATGTGGCCGACGATTCATTGGCCTAAGGACGATGGATCGTTGTTCATGGTTGATTTTTATTAAATTAGACACATTTTGAACAAGGCTGCAAGAGCGGCCCATTGCACTGCTGCAGATGAGAGAAAAATAGATAAATATCATCTGTGGCAGAACAATCTAAAAGCATCTGTTGCCACCACAAACGGTGCACCGCTCGCACCGAGACTTCCATCTGCCGTAGACCGATTACCTGCGCCATTGCCGTACGATGCAAACCATGATTCACCTTCACCACATCATTATGCCGATCCAGTGCAATCCACACTTCGTCTTTACCTTGTCCCCCGGAAAAACCAAAACAGGCCATGTTATACATATACAACAAATACAATTGAATATGACCGACAATCCGCCGAGGAGAGGTCAGTGATACCCCATTATAGCGATCCACAAACGGCTCTCCCGCATCAATTTGTTCAAGCTGATGCTGATAAAAACGTGAATCCTGCGGTGTATCCCGATGTTGCCAAATATCACTAATAAACCGATATCGACTATTATCTTCAAATCGTCCGGTACACTGATCCCAATCGCCATCCCAGATTAACCGTGAATCCATTTTCTGACGCATCTTACGTTTAAACGCCCCCATTTTCTGAATCCTTTGGGGATCGACGGTAATTCGTAATTGCTCAGGAAAATCTTTTTGCATCAGCCTTCGGGATAGTCCATAGCGATACATCCATTGCCGACCGGGCTCAAATCGAATTACGGTTCGAGCAATTCCTTCCAGAAGTGGGGTTACTACTTTCTTGCGTATTGCTAAGATGACTCGCGTTTTCCAGCGATGACAACGCACAGCAAATGCTTGCTGAGGATCAAACGTATCCGGATAAATTGCCTCACCGTTGGCGGCGAGACCTAATGGATTGAGCCCCAAATAGTATTGCAACTGCCGTTCAACATGCGCTAACCAAGGGCTATCCAGTACGACCCGCGAATGACTTCGAGCCGCTATCTGCAATAATTGAATGCTTTTAATCCGAGGCGGAACAATTCCATCAGGAATAGGAAAAATTTGCTGTAATGACTCTATCGCGGTTTCCGGGATAGAGTCGGTCATCGGCTCATTACCGGTCATATTCAGGGGTTGTCGGGAAAAACTAAGTCGCCGGGCTAAAATTTCAAAAAAAGCCAATCGGGCCAGATCCGGATTACATTTTCTAAAACGAATCGCGTTCAGCGCAAAAAGATAATAACTATCTGCAACAACCCGTTCGGCGTATAAAGACTGGTTTTCATCTTCATCAAAACAGTTCTGCAAGGTTGCCAATAGCAATGGAGAACTCGCAATCACGAAATCCATCATTCCTTTGATATTTTTATGGCAACAGTCCTTTACTGCCTGCTGAAAATTAAGGTCTTTCATACGACGGGCCTCAACACGGTATACGATAAAAATCGACCCCATCGACTCAAAAATAGGATGGATGGGATTTCATTAAACTAGAAAAATTTTGAACGCTATGACCAATAGCTTGTCTAATTATATCGAGCTTGTCATAAAAATTAAACAAAAGGATGGTATAGCTATATAGAAATAAGTTATGAATAACATCTATAAATTATCTGACTGATAATTTTTATTCCATTTTCCCCAGCAACTCAATACTGACAATCCACCTCTGAATCAAAGATGAAAGCAGCATGCGCTATCATGTGCGGATAAAGACGCTGATTTTGTCTCAACAGGCATAGACTTTATGATCCTCGTTCGTGCACTAAAAAGCCCTATAAAAAACGGCATACCCAAAGGCATGCCGTTTTCTACATTAACTATAGAACTATTTTTTAAACTTTAGTTGCTCGAACAGCGCGTTTGCGATCCATTTCAGTTAAATGGCGCTTACGCAGACGAATACTTTCTGGAGTCACTTCAACCAATTCATCATCATCGATAAATTCCAGCGCCTGTTCCAGAGTCATCCGGATTGGCGGGGTTAATACCTGCGCTTCATCGGTACCGGAAGCTCGAACGTTCGTCAACTGTTTACCTTTCAGACAGTTCACTGTTAAGTCATTATCACGGGAATGAATACCGACCACTTGGCCTTCATACACTTCATCACCATGACCGATAAATAACCGACCGCGATCCTGCAAGTTAAACAGTGAGTAAGTCAGCGATTTACCGGTGGCATTCGAAATCAGAACCCCATTTTTACGTTGTCCGATATTTCCACCTTTATGCGGACCATAATGATCAAAAGTATGATAAAGCAGACCCGTACCTGAAGTTAACGTCATGAACTCTGTCTGGAAACCGATCAATCCACGGCTTGGGATCATAAAGTCTAAACGAACTCGACCTTTGCCATCCGGCGACATATCCGATAACTCACCTTTGCGCACCCCGAGCTGTTCCATGACGCTGCCTTGATCGCCTTCTTCAACATCAACTGTCAATGCTTCGTAAGGTTCCTGCAACTCGCCATCAACTCGTTTCAGAATAACTTCCGGACGAGAAACGGCTAATTCAAACCCTTCCCGGCGCATAGTTTCGATCAAAACGCTCAAGTGCAACTCACCTCGGCCAGAAACTCGGAATTTATCTGGATCATCGGTTTCTTCAACCCGCAGCGCAACGTTATGTACCAACTCTTGTTGCAAACGTTCCAAAATATTCCGGGAGGTCACGAATTTACCTTCTTTACCGGCAAATGGTGAGGTATTGACCTGGAAAGTCATGGTCACAGTCGGTTCATCGACACTCAACGGTGGCAAAGCTTCAACCGCGTTGATATCACAAACCGTATCAGAAATTTTAAGCTCACCCAAACCGGTAACAGCAATAATATTCCCGGCATGAGCCACATCAGTTTCAGTACGTTCCAAACCTAAATAGCTCAAGACCTGGCCCACTTTGCCATTCCGTTTACGACCATCCGCACTCACAATGGTGACCTGCTGATTTGGACGCACGCTACCACGTTTGATACGACCCACACCAATAACCCCTACATAAGAGTTATAATCTAACTGTGAAATCTGCATCTGGAACGCACCATCTGGATCTGCATCCGGAGCGGCAACGTTATCAATAATGGCCTGGAACAAAGGTTCCATATTGTCACTAGGTTGATCCAGATCGAGGGTCGCCCAACCATTAATAGCGGATGCATAGATAACTTTAAAATCAAGTTGTTCATCCGTTGCGCCCAGATTATCAAACAGATCAAAAACCTGATCCATCACCCAATCTGGACGAGCCCCCGGTTTGTCGACTTTATTAATGACGACAATAGGTTTCAGACCCTGAGCAAATGCTTTTTGTGTCACAAACCGAGTTTGTGGCATTGGACCTTCCTGTGCATCGACCAACAACAGCACAGAATCGGCCATTGACATCACACGCTCGACTTCACCGCCAAAATCCGCGTGTCCGGGAGTATCCACGATATTGATATGGTAATCGTGCCAGTTAATTGCTGTATTCTTAGCTAAAATAGTGATGCCACGCTCTTTTTCCAAATCATTGGAATCCATCACTCGTTCCTGCACCTCGCCACGAGTCTGAAGCGTACCGGACTGTTGCAGCAATTTATCAACCAAGGTTGTTTTACCGTGGTCAACATGAGCAATAATGGCGATATTTCTTAAATTTTCTAACACGGGACATCCGCCTATCGTAAATAGTGTGATTAATCTTAATGTGGTGCTATTGTACATGGCGCAGTGCAAAGAGAATAGTTTTTAAGCGCTTTCTCACGGTTTTATCGATTAAATTCTGATAAACCTACATTTTCTCTAAGGTCATGCACCATATTAATGCACAATAACAATTCAAATGATCCTTTATTGTGCATTGGAATTTCATTATTGTGCATGAACCCCAGAGAATACTGGACTTGCCTGTTTGGCACGAAACTCGCTTCTTAATGGAGCATAATTATACTGATCACCACCCACTTCAATTTAGAGCCATCAATTTTTGATGACACCGGAGGTTATTACATGTCTGCAGATGTTCTCGCTCTGATGAAAGAGCAGGAAATAAAATTCGTCGATTTGCGTTTTACCGACACCAAAGGGAAAGAACAACACGTGACTGTCCCTGCAAGTCAGATTGACGAAGATTTCTTCACTGACGGCAAAATGTTCGATGGTTCATCCATCGCAGGATGGAAAGGAATTAATGAATCAGACATGATTTTGATGCCTGACTCAGAAAGTGCTGTACAAGACCCATTCACAGAAGAAGCCACACTGAACATTCGTTGCGATGTTTTAGAACCTGACACAATGGAAGGTTATGACCGCGACCCTCGTTCAATTGCTAAACGCGCTGAAGAATATATGCGTTCAACCGGGATTGCTGATACTGTACTCTTCGGCCCTGAACCAGAATTTTTCCTGTTTGAAGACGTTAAATTCGACGCTCAAATGAACGGTGCTTTCTACTCAATCGACGATACAGAAGCTGCTTGGAACTCAGGTAAAAGCTTCCCTGATGGCAACAAAGGCCATCGTCCAGGCGTCAAAGGTGGTTACTTCCCAGTACCTCCTGTCGATTCAGCTCAGGATATCCGTAGCGCCATGTGTCTGATCATGGAAGAAATGGGCTTAGTCGTTGAAGCACATCACCATGAAGTAGCAACTGCAGGACAGAACGAAATTGCTTGTAAATTTAACTCACTGGTTAAAAAAGCCGATGAATTACAAATTTACAAATACGTGATTCATAACGTTGCCAACGTTTATGGCAAAACTGCGACCTTTATGCCAAAACCATTAGTTGGCGATAACGGTAGTGGTATGCACTGTCACCAGTCTTTAGCAAAAGACGGTACCAACCTGTTTGCAGGCGATGCATACGGCGGTCTGTCTGAAATGGCTCTGTATTACATTGGTGGTATCATCAAACATGCAAAAGCCATCAACGCTTTTGCTAACGCATCAACCAACTCATACAAACGGTTGGTCCCAGGTTTCGAAGCTCCTGTAATGCTGGCTTACTCAGCCCGTAACCGTAGTGCTTCTATCCGTATTCCAGTAGTACCATCACCTAAAGCACGTCGTATCGAAGTTCGCTTCCCTGACCCAACTGCTAACCCATACTTAGCATTTGCAGCGATGTTAATGGCTGGTCTTGACGGGATTAAAAACAAAATTAATCCTGGGGATGCTATGGATAAAGACTTGTATGATTTACCTGCAGAAGAAGCAGCTAAAATCCCACAAGTTGCATCTTCTTTGGAAGAAGCCTTACAGGCATTGGATGCAGACCGTGCATTCTTAACTGAAGGTGGCGTATTCTCTGATGAATCTATTGATGCCTATATTACATTGAAACATGAAGACGTTGTTAAATTGAACATGACAACTCATCCTGTTGAATTCCAGATGTACTACAGCTGCTAATTCATCACTAAGAAGAGTTACACTCATTCTTGTATATAAGGCTCCGAAAGGGGCCTTTTTTATCTCCGATAATGACAGATGCACTAAGATTAAGCGTACCGGATCATAAGAATGACGTTAACTCGTAAAATAGGCAAGAATATTGCAATAACTAACCAATTAGGACCATTTGCACCGCATTTAAACAATACCAGCGACTTTAACCCTCACCGGTAACGATAAATTGATGAATATCCACCGATATAGATATTCGGAAGGTTAAAGCACCCAAATAGTGCAATGATGTGGTAAACAGGAGGGAGATGTGCAAGAAACAGCTGGTCTAGACCGAGTCATTCTCGATAACCTGGTAACAGGTATTATGCTAGTCGATCCCGGAATGATTGTGCAATACGCGAATACCGCAACAGAGCAACTACTGGGGCAAAGTAAAAAGCGTTTAATCAATCAAAACCTACGCTCCCTGATTACTCATACGACGCTAAACCTGGATATTCTCGATCAAGTATTAACCCGAGGACAGAGTTTTACCGACAGTGAGGTCACTCTGGTTGTTGAAAATCGCCCGGCGATGGTGGAATTCTCAGCAACCCAAGTCACTCATAATCAAAAACGATTATTGCTGCTGGAACTCAAGCCTATTGATCAACAGAAAAAAATCTCACAAGAAGTTCATCAACACGCTCAGCAACAAGCGGCGAAAGAACTTGTTCGAGGACTCGCCCACGAAATAAAAAATCCGCTGGGGGGACTACGAGGTGCCGCTCAGCTTCTGGAAAAAGAACTACCCAATCCCGAATTAAAAGAATTTACAACGATCATCATTGAGCAAGCCGATCGATTGCGAAACCTCGTGGATCGACTCCTAGGACCCCAACGTCCGGCTAAGCAACATCTGCATAATATTCATTCGGTTCTGGAAAAAGTACGACAACTCGTGGAACTGGATCTCCCTGAAACGATTCAGATCGAACGGGATTATGATCCCAGTATCCCTGATTTTGAAATGGACCATGAACAACTTCAGCAGGCCTTTTTAAATATCGTGAACAATGCGGTACAAGCACTCCGTGAACGCAATACGGGTTCGATCAAACTGGTTACACGCACGGCCCATCAGGTCAATATTGCCGGGCAACGGTATCGTCTGGCGGCAGAAATCCGAATTATTGACGATGGTCCGGGAATTCCAGCCGAACTTGCTGATACGTTATTTTATCCAATGGTTACAGGTCGGGAAGGCGGAACCGGATTAGGGCTATCCATTTCTCAAAATTTAATCAATCAACATAAAGGCAGAATCGACTGTGCCAGCTGGCCTGGCCACACCGAATTTATCATTCATCTGCCACTGCGTAAGTAAGGATTTAACTATGGCTGCAACAATATGGATCGTAGACGATGACAGTTCCATTCGCTGGGTTTTAGAAAAAGCGCTAAGTGCCGTAGGTTACAACTGCATGAGCTTCGCTGATGGGGAACTGATGCTGAGTCAACTTGAAGTCGAACATCCGGATGTCATTATTTCCGACATTCGGATGCCCGGATTAGATGGCTTAACCTTACTAGAGCGGGTACATCAATTTAATGATGAGTTACCGATTATCATCATGACCGCTCATTCGGATCTGGATAGTGCCGTAAATGCCTACCAAAGTGGTGCCTTTGAATACCTCCCCAAACCTTTTGATATCGACGAGGCCGTCGCACTCACCGAGCGTGCTGTTAATTTCATCCGGGAACAGAAAAGAAATCATCATCGTACCTTACATGATGAACAAGCTCCGGAGATGATTGGTGAAGCGCCAGCCATGCAAGAGGTTTTCCGGGCGATTGGTCGTCTGTCACGCTCCAGTATCAGTGTTCTGATTAACGGCCAGTCCGGTACCGGCAAAGAGCTTGTGGCTCATGCCTTGCACCGACATAGTCCACGGGCCAATCTGCCATTCATTGCGTTGAATATGGCCGCTATTCCCCATGATCTGATTGAATCAGAATTATTTGGCCATGAGAAAGGCGCATTTACCGGGGCTAACAACATTCGCCACGGACGCTTTGAACAGGCCAATGGGGGCACTTTATTCTTAGATGAAATCGGAGATATGCCACTGGATATCCAAACTCGCCTCTTGCGAGTATTAGCAGATGGCCAATTTTATCGCGTTGGTGGCCATTCCCCAGTTCAGGTCGATGTCCGTATTATTGCTGCAACCCATCAGGATCTGGAGAAAAAAGTTGCCGACGGTGAATTTCGTGAAGACCTTTTCCACCGTCTAAATGTCATTCGTATTCAGCTACCATCGCTACATGATCGCCGGGAAGACATTCCGGCACTTGCGCATCATTTCTTGCGCCGTGCTGCCGAAGAGCTCAATGTTGAGCCCAAACAACTGCATCCGGATACCCAAAAATTTATGACCCATCTTCCCTGGCAGGGGAATGTTCGTCAATTAGAAAACGTCTGCCGTTGGTTGACCGTCATGGCCAGTGGCCAAGAAATTTTAGTTTCAGATTTACCGGCCGAACTCACGCAGCGTCAACAGAAAAATGATCCCGTTGTTGCCGATGGCGACTGGCGGATTTTGCTACAAAATTGGGTAGAAACTCAATTACTGGCCGGAAGCAGTGATATTTTAGCGCAAGCGGTTCCCGATTTTGAACGGATCTTGCTAACTACAGCACTCAAACATACCCATGGTCACAAGCAAGAAGCGGCTCGGTTGTTGGGCTGGGGGCGAAACACCTTAACCCGTAAGCTCAAAGAACTCAATATTCACTAACTCCCCTCCCGGATTACGCAAGCTCCATCCGGGCTACATATGCGGTTGTGGTTAAAAGTCACCACTAACGTAAACGTAGCCCGGATGCAACACTGTAAAATCTGAGATCAAAACCATCATGGCTCCCTCCCGGATTACGCAGGCTCCATCCGGGCTACAAAAGCTATTGTGATTAAAAGTCACCACCACCGTAGCCCGGATGCAACAACGTAAAATCTAAGATCAAAACCATCATGGCTCGCTCCCGGATTACGCAGGCTCCATCCGGTCTACAAAAGCTATTGTGATTAAAATCGTCAATGCTGGGACCACAACCATAACCCGAATTAAGCATCGCAAAATCCCGGATACATATGCGGTTGTGGTTAAAAGTCCTCACCACCGTAGCCCGGATGCAACACCGTAAAATCTAAGATCAAAACCATCATAGCTCCCTCCCGGATTACGCAGGCTCCATCCGGGCGACAAAAGCTATTGTGATTAATACTGGGACCTCAACCACCGCCGTAACCTGAATTGAGCATCACAAAATCCCGGATACATATGCGGTTATGGTTAAAAGTCCTCACCACCGTGGAATCCGGGATACAACATAACATCGAAAGGAAATCATTCTCCCCCTTGCTCTTCAAAGGGGGAGTTAGAGGGGGTTGAGGTTGGAGTTAAATCACCCGCGAGAACTGACGTTCATGGCGTTTCTGCCGTAAATACGTATCAAAACACATCGCGATATTGCGGATAAGCAATCGACCAGTAGGGCTCACTGAAATTCCTTCAGCGGTAACCGTCAGCAATCCATCATTTTCGAGTGGCTTTAACTCTGCCAGATCGCGCTCAAAATAAATATGAAAATCAATATGATAGCGCTGATCAATCTCAGCAAATTCCAGCGTAAAATTACACATCAACGCTTTAATCACATCGCGCCGGATAATGTCATCCCGACTCAAAACCAACCCTTTCCACTGCGCATGCCCCTGCTGTCTAACCTGAGCATAATACTCCTGAAGGGTTTTCTGATTCTGGCTGTAATCATCGCCCAGCATACTGATGGATGACACCCCAAGCCCCAGCAAGTCACACTCACCTTGAGTGGTATATCCTTGAAAATTACGATGTAAAATACCCTGACGCTGAGCAATCGCCAATGAATCATCTGGATGAGCAAAATGATCCATACCGATAAACTGGTAGCCACTATCCACCAAATCGTTAATCGTATCGCGTAATAGGGTTAACTTCTGCTCTGGGGTCGGTAAATCAGCTTCTTTGATTTTTCGCTGGGATGCAAAATGACTGGGCAGATGGGCATAATTAAATACGGACAATCGATCCGGATGTAATGCTTTGACTTCCTGTAAAGTTTTGTGAAAACTCTCCGGGGTTTGAAAAGGCAAACCGTAAATCAAATCTAAATTAATCGATTGAAACCCAACTTCACGGGCCCGAACCAGCAACGCCTTAATAAACGCTTCATCCTGAACCCGATTAATCGCTTGTTGGACCTGAAGATTAAAATCCTGAATACCGACACTCAACCGCATAAATCCCAGCTCAGCCAGCAGGTCCATCGTATCCAGTGTTATTTCACGAGGATCGATTTCAATACTGATTTCGGCATTTGTTTCAATTTGAAAATGGCTGCGGAGCATCCCCATTAAGCGACGGATCTGGGCTTCATTTAAAAACGTCGGTGTTCCGCCTCCCCAATGGAGCTGAGTGACCTGACGATCAACAAATTGAGGGGCCAACGTTTGGATCTCGCGCTCTAGGGCATCCAGATAAATATCTGCTTTATCCTGATGACGGGTCACTATTTTATTACAACCGCAGTAATAACAAAGCTTATGGCAAAACGGAATATGAACATAGAGTGATAGCGGGCGTTGCGGGTAACGCCCTGCGGCTTTGGAAAAGTCCTCAAAACCAAATGATTCATTGAACTCCAGTGCGGTTGGATAGCTGGTATAACGCGGACCGGCATAATTATATTTTTCAATCAGCGACTGATCCCACCGTACGGCTAACGAAGTCATCGATATCATCCCCCTTGGGCAATTCCTTATTCAGGCCCTAGAGCCACCACTCTCGGTTTAGTGTACATCACGGCCATTCAGTTCAGATAACAGAATTCGCATCAGGCAACCCGTTGGCCTCTTAAATCGTGTTCATCCTATCGAATAACACGATTCAGATATTACTTCCGGGAGTCATCCTCATCCTCTGAAAGCCATTGTTCTAAATCATCTGACTCAAAATGATCCCAGTTTTCATCGCTCTCATCTTCGTCATCTTCATCCTCTGAAAGACCTAACTCATCCATCAGCTGACTAATTTTATCCAAAGTTGCATCCAGCCATTGCTGTTCTTGTAAGGTTAACTCCAATCCATCGTCAGCCTTATCCAGCAATGCCACTAATCGAGGATCCGTTTCCAACTGTTCTAACTGCTGCGCTTTACTCAAAGTCGGTTCTTCCACGGCTTTAACCTTCGATGGTTTAATCACAGCCTGTGTGGCTAATGAACCAGCGGCGACCAATTGTACCGGTTTTTTACTCCCGATCCGGCGATCATGGTTCGCGCTTTGACGGCTTGCTTTTCCAGATTGATCAGTACTGGTACCTAATTGCCGAGAGCCACTTGGCTTGCCTTTGCCTTTTTTCACTTTATCGACGGGCAATTCACGATCCGCTTTAAAATCTGCATTTTTACGGGGTGCCAGCAATCCCCCTTTACGACTTTTTTTCCGATATGCCATAACCGTATCCCCTGCCACTGTAATTTCTAACGAACAACTTAGCACATTTGTTCAAATGGAGCGCGATTCTATCACCGCTCCGAGCCAAGACAAACCCACAATAGCCCTTGTCTGGACAGTCTGCTACACTCTGCCCCAAAGAATGAGTCGCTCATCCTTTCACCACGACAGAGGAGTAGCTTGGTGTCTGAATCTCAACTTAATTTTTCAAAAGCCCGATTTTTAACCAGTGCCCCTAATATTCGCGCGATGCCTGCGGATACCGGGATTGAAATCGCTTTTGCCGGACGCTCCAATGCCGGAAAATCAAGCGCACTTAATGCACTCACCCGACAAAAAAATCTGGCACGAACCAGTAAAACCCCGGGACGCACCCAACTCATCAATGTATTTGAAATTGAAGAACAAAAACGACTTATCGATCTCCCTGGATACGGTTTTGCGAAAGTACCGGAAGCCATGAAACTTGAGTGGCAAAAATCACTATCCGAATATCTGCAACATCGTGAAAGTCTGCGTGGATTGGTCGTACTGATGGATATCCGACACCCATTGCGAGAGCTGGATCAACACTTGATCCAATGGGCTGTGGATTGTCAAATTCCAGTACTGGGGTTGTTGACCAAAGCAGATAAACTTAAACAAGGCGCACGAAAATCAATGTTACTCAAGTGTCGGGAAGCCGCACTGGCATTTTGTGGCGACGTGCGAATTGAAGCTTTTTCATCGTTAAAAAACACCGGACTTCCCCAGCTCGAAACGATCCTAAATCAGTGGTTTAATACTTATCTACCGGACTAGGCTAGGCGTGTGCTTTCAATTTATTGAAGATTAATCAGCCCCTTCAATTTACCCCACAGCCCTTATCACTGAACTCCTTTAAAAAAAAACCTCACAACTAAAAAGTGGTGAGGTAAAAGGAATGTTCGGACTAAAAAACTGAAGGCTCTATACAAGTACATAATGTAAGACGAAACAAATAGCTAAAAGTTCAAAATTTTTAATCAAAAAAAACTGGTAAACCCTCAGCTAAAAAGGCCAATAGAACCTATTCATTTTTGTAATTTTTTTACATTTCACGCGTGTCAATCAAGATAGATTAGAGATGGGAGATCGCCACAATATTTAAGTTATTTTTGTGAGCGAAGCATAAAAAAAGCCCCAGTAGAAATCTACTGGGGCAGCTATAAAGCCTATTCAACTACGTGAAATAAAAGGTCTGAAAGATAGAACATCTTACCTCTGTACCCTACAAGAGTTAATATAAGAGATATCACTCAAAAAATAAAGGGGTTTTGTAATCTAATTTCAGAGCCTGCCTGACCAATTCCTCTATTTACTTGTTTTTGATGAATTAATTAATTGATATAAAATATCGATTTTATCTATTTAATTTTTTAATTTAAAATTAATTACTAATTATATTTATTTTAAAAGAATAAAATACTTTTATATTTTATATGAAAAGACAAAAACAACTTATCAGACCAAATTTAGCGATCCTTATCACAAATCAGGATCACTAAATTTTAGAAATAAATGATTTAAAAGCGGCTCACTGTTGGCTTCATACTAGGCCAACAGCGTTGACACTATGGAAAAGAGCTAATGGGCTTCATCCCAATTGTCACCGATCCCGGCTTCGGCCACTAACGGAATATGTAGTGATACAGCCTGTTCCATGACCATTTTCAGTTGACTAGCCAGGGATTCAACCTCATCTTGTGCCACTTCAAACACTAATTCATCGTGTACCTGCATCAGCATTCGCACTTTTGCCTGCAACTGATATTGATGAATATAACGATCCACGGCGATCATCGCTTTCTTAATAATATCCGCAGCGCTCCCCTGCATCGGGGCATTGATCGCCGCTCGTTCAGCTGCCGCCCGACGCATGCCATTACGGGCGTTGATCTCCGGCAGATAGAGTCGACGACCAAAAATAGTCTCAACATACCCATCTTCTGCAGCCTGAGCTCGAGTTTCTTCCATATAACGATGCACTCCCGGATAACGTTCAAAATAGGTATCCATATAATGCTGTGCATCATAACGACCAATCCCCAACTGACGAGCCAGTCCAAAAGCACTCATACCATAGATCAAACCAAAGTTAATAGCTTTCGCACTACGACGCTGCTCATGGGTAACTTGTTCCAGCGTTTCACCAAAAACTTCGGCGGCAGTTGCTCGATGAATATCTTTACCAGCAGCGAATGCGGCCAGTAACCCTTCATCTGCCGACAAATGTGCCATAATTCGCAGCTCAATTTGCGAATAGTCAATAGCAACGAGTTTAAAGCCCTCTTCAGCAATGAAGGCCTGACGGATCTTCCGCCCTTCGTCGTTTCGAATCGGAATATTCTGCAAATTAGGATCACTGGATGACAATCGACCGGTCGCAGTCACAGCCTGATGATAAGAGGTATGAACCCGATTCGTCTGCGGATCCACCAATTCCGGAAGCTTATCCGTATAAGTTGATTTAAGTTTGCTCAATCCCCGGTATTCAAGAATTGTAGCCGGTAACGGATAGTCGAGAGCCAGCTCGGCTAAGACCTCTTCAGCCGTTGAAGGAGCCCCTTTGGGTGTTTTTTTCTTAACCGGCAATCCCATTTTTTCAAACAGGATTTCCTGTAACTGTTTTGGAGAACCCAAATTAAATGCTTCACCGGCCAGCTCATAGGCTTTCTGTTCCACCTCATCAATACGCTGGGCCAGACGCTCACTGTGCTCACGCAGTTTATCGCAATCTAAACGCACGCCACGCCGTTCGACAGCCGATAAAATAGAAACCAGCGGCAATTCAACTTCTGCAAAAAGCTTCTTCAACTTTGCATTTTTTTCTAATTCAGGCCAAAGAGCCTGATGTAACCGCAAGGTAATATCCGCATCCTCAGCTGCATAGGGACCTGCTTTTTCAAGCTCGATCTGATTGAATGTCAGCTGCTTCGCCCCTTTACCCGCCACTTCTTCAAAACTAATGCAACGATGTTGCAGATATTTAAGCGCCAGTGAATCCATATCATGACGGGAACCGGTACTATTGATCACATAGGATTCCAACATGGTATCAAAAGCAATTCCCTGAAGTTCAATCCCCGCACGAGCCAGAATACTCTGATCATATTTTAAATTTTGACCCACTTTACGGGCATTAGGATCTTCAAGAATGGGTTTTAATCGTTCCAGAACCAACTCCCGGGATAGCTGTTCCGGAGCATCTGGATAATCATGGCCAATTGGTAAATACGCGGCTTCTCCAGCCTTCACGGAAAACGATAATCCAACCAAATCGGCTTGCATATAATTCAGCGAGGTTGTTTCCGTATCCAGAGCAAATAATTCAGCCTGTTGGAGTTTGTCACACCAGCGATCCAATTGTTCCGTCGTCAGGATAATCTCATAATCTGCATCATCGACAACCGCCTTCGGCTCAGCTACGGGCGCCGCTTCATCTGTGACCGTCGCAGTTACCGTTGCCGGTGCCACTTCGGGTTTAGCCTCCAATAACTCAGATAACCAACGGCGAAACTCCAGTTGGCCAAAGAGCTCAACCAAACGATCCGGATCTTGAGGCTGAATCGCCAAATCATCACAACCGACACTTAATTCCAAATCGGTTCGAATCGTGGCCAGCTGATAAGAAAGAGGTAATTGCCCAGCAAACGCCCGTAAATTTTCACCAATCTTCCCTTTAATATCATCCTGATGTTCCAATAACCCGGCTAAGGAATCATACTGTGCTAACCATTTCACCGCTGTTTTTGGCCCACACTTGGGAACGCCTGGAATGTTATCCACACTATCCCCCATCAATGCTAGATAATCGATGATCTGATCGGGACGAACCCCAAATTTATCCACCACACCCTCATGATCTAACAAGGTGTCGGTCATGGTATTCACCAGCATGATGTGATCATCTACCAGCTGCGCCATATCTTTATCGCCCGTACTGATCAACACTGGGTATCCGGCCTCAGAAGCCTGTTTAGCTAGTGTCCCAATAACATCGTCAGCCTCAACGCCAGGCTCAACAATGAGAGGCAATCCCATGGCTTTAATAATTTCATGAACCGGCTCAATCTGAGTCCTCAGATCATCCGGCATCGGAGGCCGATTAGCCTTATATTCGGCAAACATCTCATGTCTGAAATTTTTGCCCTTGGCATCGAATACGACCGCAATCCGCTGTGGTGAAACCTGTTTGAGAATACTACGCAACATATTGATGACGCCGTAAACAGCCCCAGTGGCTTCACCTTTAGAATTCGTTAGATGAGGAGGCGCGTAATAGGCCCGGAAGAGATAAGAGGATCCATCAATTAATACCACCGGATTATCAGCAATTGTTGCCATCTTTTATTCTCTGTTGTCTGCTATCTTATTCGCGGCATAATGCCACAGCTCGCCTTTTAGTACCAGACAACACCCGCTGACATCCGCACTGGAATACTTGTGGATAACTTTGTTGACAAAAAAACACAAATCTTCCATCTTTTTGAAAAAAGATAGAATAATGTTAAAATTTTTTATATAAAACAAATACTTAATTTAAGAAATAAAGATCTTCAATTAGGGGATATTCCATACCTGCATGTGGAAAATTCATCCGCCATCTCAACTGTCCTTTACACATAAAAAAACAGAACCTGAATGGATCAAAATATCGATCCACTTAAGATCTTTATTAAATGTCATAACAACGACCGCAAGCCATCAACAAACGATCACCATCGCTCAATCGACAACCTTAATCATGAGAGTCTTTAACGAATTGAGATAACTGGGCGCAGAGTTCAGCTGCGGCTGAATCATACCCGGCCCGGCCTTGCAGTTCAAACCATAGAGTAGCGGTCAATTCACAATAACGCAAGAACCAAAATTCACCCCACTGAACGGGCCAGATCCACCAATCGGCCCCCTGTTCACCAGTAACTTGCTGATCAAAAACTAATTTTATCCATTCAGAAAGATCTTTTGGATCATCTAAACCGACATAATTTATTTGCACACATCGGCAATTTTTATCGCCTTTGAAACCCAATAATCGCATGATTCAATATCAATATTTTTATCATTAATCGAATTGCATCAAATCATTCTACAAATGATCCCAGAATTGCCCCAAGACGGATCGGAAAATTGCCGCCTGATCAGCAAATGCCATATGCTTCGCCCCCGGGAGGTTAAAAAGTTGTGCCTGTTCTAAACGCTCCGCAATCTCATAAACCGGCTGCCGCCCAAGTAATGGATCCTGATCACCTCGACAAACCAATAATGGACAACTGATATCCTGTATTTTGCCCCCAGGATAACCCTGAGTCGATTCATCCAGCCACATGGCGACCAATTGACGAACTAAATCGGGGAAATCCGGTTGAGGATTGAGTTGCTGATATTTTTGATAAACCTGCGGATAATCCCGCTGGCGATCTTCTGCCGTTGTCGCTAAAAATTGTTCCCGGGTCGGTAAGGTATGCTGAATATGCCAACGAGAACCGATCGTAACCAACGAATCAATGTGTATCGAAGAAGCGACAGCCATCCGATAACCCACAATCCCACCATCGCTAAATCCCAACAAATGACAACGACGGATACCTAAATGTTCTAGTAGAGCTTCAACATCCTGCTGCAACTGACCATAGCTTAACGGTTGCTCACCGAGCGTGGATGCACCATGTCCCCGGCTGTCAATACCAATCACATGAAACCGATCTAACATCGGGGCCAGAATCGGATTAAAAATTTCCATCTGACCAAAACCGCCATGTAACAAAATCAAGGCTGGAGCGTCAGGCTCTCCCAAACACTCGTAATAAATCTGCGCCCCTTCAATTGAACACGCTTGTCCCTGCTGATGATTAAACACGATCTGATGACTCCCCAACCCTAACTGACGACACAATAAAAACGATAATTCTTTGATACAGCTAAGCAATATAACGTCCCTTTATCTTGAAACCGCAGCTTTTTAATTAAAATGTTATCGAACTCACACAAATATTAACTGTTTATATTATTAATAATATTAGCAACAAATTAGTCAATAGCTACTCCCGCAGTTTGGCCCACTCGGCCAATGGATTCAAACAAGGATCAATATGAAAACTTTTCCCTGGACTATGGCCTTCTTTGCAATCGTCATCCCGACCGGGAGTTGGGCTGCAAATCAGGTCATTGATGATGGTATTTACATTATTCAGAATAGAAATAGTCAAAAAGCATTAGAAGTGGTTAATGGCGGCGCTGATAATCCAACGAATATTATTCAGGCCAATGTCACCGGCACCAATCGCCAAAAATGGCGCGTAACCTACCGAGGTGATGGGTACTATTCTCTGGTGAACTTAGCCGGAGGGGGCAGTGCCGAAGTCTACAACTGGAGTGCGGACAACGGTGCCAATATATCCGAATGGAGCTACGCCGGACGAGATTCACAGCTCTGGTCTGTCCAGTCTCAACACAATGGTTACTTCACATTAACGAATAAGTTTTCTGGCAAAGTCATGGAGGTTTACGAAAGATCCACCAGCAATGGAGCCAATATCAGCCAGTGGGAAGATAACGGTGGGAACTGGCAACAATGGCAGTTCCGAACTCAGAATACGACCACTTATCACTGGCCACTATCCGGCGATATCGGGACTCATGATCCCACTGTGATTCACGTTAATAACACTTGGTATGAATTTAATACCGGCAATGGTATCAGCCGTAAAGTTTCCTACAACGGGGGACTGAGTTGGACTAATTTAAGTGCCCTTCTTCCCAATGGTTTAAGCTGGTGGACAACCTATGTGCCGGATAACAACGGGCTGGATGTCTGGGCCCCGGATGTCCGTAAATTTGGCGACCAATATTACCTCTACTATGCGATTTCAACATTCGGGTCCAATACCTCTGCCATTGGCCTCTTGAGTAGTTCGGATCCGGCATCGGATCACTGGTCCGATCAAGGGCTAGTTATCCGCAGTAATAGCAATACCGGTTATAACGCGATCGATCCAGAATTAGTCATCGATGAAAATAACAAACCTTGGCTGGCATTTGGGTCTTGGTTTGACGGGATCAAACTAACCCGGCTCAACGCCACCACCATGAAACCTAGTGGCACAATCTACAGTCTGGCTCGGCGCTCCGGAGGAATTGAAGCCACTTCAATCACATATCACAACGGCTATTACTATCTATTTGTCTCCGTCGGCCGCTGTTGTCAAGGCGTCAATAGTACCTATCAAATCCGTTATGGGCGGGCGACTTCAATTACCGGCCCTTACCTTGATAAAGACGGGGTAGATATGTTAAATGGCGGCGGTAGTTTATTCGATAGCGGAAATGACCACTGGGTCGGTCCTGGCGGCGAAGATATCGTCGATAACCATACCATAGTCCGTCATGCCTATGATGCGACTGATAATGGCGCTTCAAAACTGCTCATCAGTGATCTCAACTGGGATGACAATGGCTGGCCCACTTATTAAAGGAACGCCTCGGTCGTAAAATTGAGATAAACCTCTGAAAGCAACCAACGAGGTTTGTCTCAATCAGCACCCATCCAATTTACAATGCACACGGGACCGTTTGGATCTGCCCACCTTCAACATAAAAGTAAGCATCTTGTGGACGTGGCTGAGTAAAAACCTGCTCCCGGGATAGTCCAGTCAGCAAGCCTCTTAAAACAGACCCTGTTAATGCATGGCTGACAACAATCACCCGTTCCGGCGTTTGTGGATCATCCAGCCACTGCTGTAAACGTGCGCAAACCTGCTCATAACGTTCGGCATGAGGAGCATGGAGATACCAATCTTTACTCCCGATAAATTCCGGGTGCTGAGCTTTAATCTCCGGAGCCACCTGTGCTTCCCAGTCTCCCAGATTAAACTCCATGAGCCGATCATCCAATTGAATATCACTCTCGGGATACGAGATGGCTTTGGCAATTAAATGTGCCGTTTGCACGGCTCGGCCCAAAGGACTCGACACAATCGTCCAGTCTTCGGCAAAAACCCGAGCGGCCAGCGATTCACCAACCGCTTGAGCCTGACGGCACCCTAATTCAGTTAAATTCGAGTTACACTGACCCTGCAGACGCTGCTCTGCATTGTATTGAGTTTGCCCATGGCGGATGACATAAAATTGGCTCGGCATAAAAACATCTCTTCAACAACAGATAAGCCAGTATACCGCGCCTTTATGGCAGATCCACTCTCACTGCCAGTCGTTCACCCGATCGGATTCATGCTGCGCCCAAACGTGCTCTCGAGGCTGGCTCAGCTTCTGCCCCCAAATCAATAGTCTAGCCATCACAGCCAATCCCAATACCATCCCGAGGATGCCTCCCCAAATAAACACCAAATCATGCCAGAGAAAATGATGCTGCAAACTAATCGCAGCAATACTAAAACCCACTCCCCACACGGTCAGAACGATCGCAATTCCTCGCCATACATTCAGGATCACTTTCGGTAACTCGACTGCTTTTACAATTGGCATCATGAGCTCCTTCTTTTCGTGGGTCCGGCGATCAATGACTGACCGGACGACTTTGCATGGAAGGTTCCTGATAACTGGACCAGGCCCAAGGACTAATAAATAAAGGTAAATGGTAATGTTGAACCTTATATGACAACTTAAATTCTATTTGAGCATGAACGTAAAATGATTCCCTTTGCTGCTGTGCAAACCATACTCCAGAGGCAGCCGTCAGGCGATAATGTCCTGCCTCCAATTCACCAAAAATATCGGGACCGATAGCACCATTTTCATCAGTCGGCTGCTGCACCAGTTCAATCCAGGTTCCGTCAAAACGCTCCAGACGAACATTCATACCAACAACCGGTTGTCCAACAGAAATATCAATGATCAGGGTACTCATCGTACTCATTAAATGCTCCTTTCGTTATTTTTACCAGAAAGTCATACATCTTCCCGGCTACCTGACACTGGATATCAGGTACTAAAAATAACCTTAGTCGAGATTTCCCCAGAAGCAGAAAAAAATAAGTCTATGAAGATAAGGGATTATTCTGGTAATGGATAATAGCTTCAATAAAGGCCTCCCCATAACGCTCTAGTTTTTTACGTCCAACCCCCGCAATACTGAGCATCTGAGTGGCCGTCACGGGAAATTCCTGAGCCATCTCGATCAGCGTCGCATCATTAAAAACAACAAACGGAGGAACTTCCTCCATCTCTGCCAGTTGTTTTCGTAAACGACGAAGCAATGCAAACAATCGTTTATCATATACCGTTGCTAATTTATGCTCTTTTCGGGTAGCCACATTCAATCGAGGAAGTGCCAACTGCAACGGCTGCTCTCCTCGCAAAATACCACGAGCAGCCGGAGTCAGTTGAAGCACAGACCCCCGGGTGATGTTTTGCGTCAAAAATCCTAAGTGAATCAACTGCCGCAGTACACTTATCCAATGGTCATGCGAACGATTTTTACCAATACCGTGAGTCGATAACTTATCATGCCCTTGTTCAACAATACGCTGGTTTAGGCTTCCCCGTAACACTTCTATAACATAACCGATACCATAAGACTGATTCAACCGATAAACACACGATAATGCTTTTTGAGCCTCTTCCAAACCATCGTAACGCTGCGGCGGATCTAAACAAACATCACAGTTTCCACAAGGTTTAGACTGATATTCGCCGAAATAGTTAAGTAATACTTGGCGACGACAGGTTTGTGCCTCAGCAAATGCGGCCATAGCATTAAACTTATGGCTTTCTACCCGCCGCAACTGCTCATTCTCCGTTTCATCAATCATCCGCCGGATCCACGCGGCATCAGCCGGATCAAATAACATCACCGCTTCCGCGGGTAACCCATCTCGTCCCGCCCGACCGGTTTCCTGATAATAAGCTTCGATATTGCGTGGGATGTCATAATGCACAACATAACGAACATTAGGCTTATCAATTCCCATACCAAAAGCCACCGTCGCCACGACCACATTCAGTTCATCGTGTTGAAAAGCATCCTGAACCCGCTGCCGCTCAGCAAGAGCTAACCCGGCATGATAGGCTGCTGAACTAATCCCTTCACCAGCCAATTTAGCGGCCAGTTCCTCGACCCGTCTTCGGCTTCCACAATACACAATGCCGCATTCGTCATGATGACTTCTGACATATTCGCGCAATTGCTGCCAAGGGCGATATTTCTCCTGAACCGTATAGCGGATATTGGGTCGATCAAAGCTGGCCTGATGGAAAAATGGATCGCGTAACATCAATCGTTGCAGGATATCTTCACGGGTCGTCTGATCTGCGGTCGCGGTCAGAGCCACCACCGGCAGCTCAGGAAAACGCTGTTTGATCTGCCCAAGCGCTGCATATTCAGGACGAAAATTATGGCCCCATTGCGAAATACAGTGTGCTTCATCGATAGCCAGTAAGCTAATCTGCCAATCATTAAAATTAGCTAGAAAATCATTGCCTAGTAATCGTTCGGGGGAAATATACAACAGCTTAATCTGTTGTCGGTTTAACTGTGCAAACAACTGTTGGGTCTGTTCCCAACTCAAGCTCGAATTCAGATAAGCGGCACTAACCCCATTGTGGAGCAATGCATCCACCTGATCCTTCATCAACGAAATCAGAGGCGACACGACCACCGTCATTCCCGGAAGCAATAAAGCAGGCACTTGATAACAGAGTGATTTTCCGCCTCCGGTGGGCATGAGCACCAGTCCATCCTGACCCTCTAAGATCCGATGGATAATCTCCAGTTGCCCCTGTCGAAACTCACTATAACCAAACACATCCTGCAGCACCTGCGAGGGCGATTTCATATCTGACTCACTTATCTTTATTTACATCTCAGGGGAACAACTTTGATATGGCAAAGAACGATGTCCCCTAAATAATTCTTTCAATTATGCCCGATTCTGAAACCAGAACCCATTCGGATAAGCCGCGTCTTCCATCCCAATCCATGCGATAAAATGTCAGCAATAAAGCGTTTGTATCCGCGTTTGTGGTGAGTTTAAAGGCCTCATCTCACAAGCAACGGTTTAGTTTAACGCCACAGCTATTTAGCACAAAATGCGATCGATGCACTCATTTTACGGCGAAAAAACCTTTCGCCCCTATTTTCTTCACTATACTAATTAAATAATACTTTCATGCTGGGGAAGTGCCTATGTCAGTCCGCTCCCATATTAATGTTCAACGCGATGCTTACATCCGAGAACTATTAGAATGCTGTCTTTCCGCTTCGGAAATAAATCAAAATCAGGGACTGAAACAATGGCTTACCTATGAGCAAAACAGCTATCCGGATCAAGTTCCTCTGCCTAGATTTCGTATGGTAGATTGCCGTCAGCAGGGATTGTTTATCGATCCTGAAAATCAGCATCAACACTTGGAATACATCCACGATAATACACTTCCTGCCCGGCATCGCTGCCAATTGCATTATATGGCTATGCGTCAGCCACTTTGCCAATATATCGAAATGTCACAGGTGATCCGTACACCTTGGCCTGAAGAGATCCTCTGCATGTATAGCCATGAGCTTATTCCCGGGATGCATTGTCTACAGGCCTGGCAGGTTATTGACAATCCGCCAGTTAGCCGGATGTTAGCCGGAATGCTACACGAACTCTGGGAACGACTGGCACAAAGCCCGGATCTGTTTGAACAGTTAGATCCATTAATCTGTCAGCTAGGCGAACACTATCCAGCCATCAACCCCTTATGGGGCTCCCGACCTCAACACCAACAAACCACCGTTGAATCAGACTATTAATCCAGCATTGTATTTTGCTTTTCTCTCAGATCTGCTAGATTAATTGCCCTTTAAGATCACTATCATCCCTATATGAGCCACAATTCATCGGTACGCTTAGGGGCTATTTATGCCTTTACGGCTTATCTTATCTGGGGAATTGCCCCCATTTACTTTCGGGCCATCGATCAAGTTGCCGCTTCCGATATCCTGTGCCATCGGATTATCTGGTCATGTGTATTATTGGTACTGCTGAGTGGATTCACCCGTAACGGCCCTCAAATTCAGCAAATATTACGCCGCCCCCGGCAACTCCTGATATTACTGATCACGGCCCTACTCATCGGATGTAACTGGCTGATTTTTATCTGGGCCGTCAACCACCATCATATTCTGGATACCAGTTTAGGTTACTTTATTACACCGCTCGTCAATGTCGTCATGGGCATTCTATTTTTACGGGAACGACTCCGGACATTACAATGGCTAGCCGTAATACTGGCGCTGGCCGGAGTCCTTGTGGAATTAATTGAATTTGGGGCTATTCCCTGGATCGCGAGCGCTTTAGCGCTCTCATTCAGTAGCTATGGATTGCTACGCAAACAGATCCAAATTGCAGCATTACCGGGTCTTTTAATCGAAACGGTCTGGCTATTACCACTAGCTCTCATCTATCTCATTTTCTGGGATCACAGCGGTTCACCAGAATTATTTACGGCCCATCCCACATTAACACTACTCGTTATCTGTGCCGGGATCGTCACGACCGTTCCACTGCTATTTTTTACCGGTGCAGCCACACGACTCCCGCTGTCGACACTGGGATTTTTTCAGTATCTAGCCCCATCCCTAACCTTTATTCTGGCGATCACCCTCTATCAGGAACCTCTAGCGCCCGAAAGGCTCCTGACATTCGGCTTTATTTGGGTCGCACTACTGGTTTTTATTTTCGAAAATCGACGACATGCCCGAATCTCGGCTCACTAAGCGTTAACGATCGAGCATCCCCAAAACGGACGGGGCTCAACCGTCTAACCTAACGAGATCAATCGGGCATAAGCGACCACCAGCCATTTACTGCCGACGTCATCAAACTGGACCTGAACCCGGCTTTGTGCCCCGCTCCCTTCATACTGAAGAATTGTCCCTTCCCCGAATTTAGGGTGCTCAACCCGCTGTCCTAAACGAAACCCAGTCTGTTCAAAAGCCGCCTGTTCGGCCACTGCAGAAAACCGACCACTGGCCATCGGCTGGCTGACTTGGGTTGTTAGCCGGATCTCTTCCAAACATTCCACAGGTAACTCCCGAATAAATCGGGATCGACTGTGAAAAGCCTCTTTACCATAAAGCCGTCGGCTTTCTGCATGACATAGATAAAGCTTCGTCATCGCCCGGGTCATTCCCACATACGCCAATCGACGTTCTTCTTCCAATCGCCCGGATTCATCGACCGACTGCTGACTCGGAAACATATCTTCTTCCATCCCCACTAAAAAAACGACGGGGAACTCCAGACCTTTCGCACTATGCAGGGTCATTAACTGAACGGCAGACTCATCGGCTTCCGCCTGATTGTCACCGGCTTCTAATGCGGCATGTGATAAGAAAGCCACCAACGGCGATAGTTCTTCATTATTCGGATCCGGCGTGAATTGACGGGTTGCCGTCACCAGCTCTTTTAAGTTATCGAGGCGAGCCTCTGATTTTTCACCTTTTTCAGCCTCGAACATCGCCATCAGGCCACTGGCCCGGATCACATATTCGGTCTGTTCATCCAGACTCATGGCGTCGGTATGCTCCGCCAAGCTACTCACCAAATCGATAAAACCTTTGAGGGCATTGCTCGCTCGCCCATTTAATAATTTATGCTCCATCGCATAGCGGGTTGCATTCCATAAACTCAGTTGCTGTTCACGAGCCACTTGCCGCAATAGTTCAATGGTCCGTTGCCCAATCCCCCGAGTTGGCGTATTCACGACCCGTTCAAATGAAGCATCATCCTGACGATTATTCATCAGACGTAAGTAGGCCAACGCATCTTTAATTTCCATACGTTCGAAGAAGCGGACACCACCATAGATCCGATAGGCGAGTTGTTCCTGCATCAGCGCTTCTTCCAAAACCCGCGACTGCGCGTTATTTCGATACAAAATAGCACAATCGGACAAGCTCACCCCCTGATCCAGATGCGAGCGGATCCGGGAGACGACAAACCGAGCCTCATCCACTTCATTAAATGCCGAATAGACAGAGATGGCTTCTCCGGCTGCATCTTCAGTCCATAATTCTTTGCCTAAACGCCCCTGATTATGAGAAATCAATGCATTCGCTGCTTTCAAGATGATGCCGCTACTACGATAGTTCTGTTCCAGCCGGATCACGTCCACGTCACTAAAATCCTGACTAAAATTCTGAATATTTTCGATCCGAGCCCCTCGCCAGCCATAAATCGATTGGTCATCATCGCCCACAATCATCACTTTGGCCGTATGCCCCGCTAACAGCCGCAGCCAGGCATACTGGATCGCGTTAGTATCCTGAAATTCATCCACCAATATGTGCTGAAAACGCTGCCGATAATGTTTCAAAGTCGAGGGATTATTTCGCAGCAGTTCCAGAGAACGGAGCAACAATTCAGCAAAATCGACTAACCCAGCCCGATCACAAGCATCCTGATAAGTTCGATAGATATCCACCAGCTGTCGCTCAATCGGATTACCCGTCCAGTCGATATGATCCGGACGCAATCCTTCATCTTTCTGCGCATTGATAAACCACATGGCCTGTTTCGGCGGCCACTGCTTCTCATCCAGATTAAGGCTCCGGATAATCCGCTTCAACAGCCGATGTTGATCTTCTGAATCGATGATTTGAAAATCTTCCGGTAAATTGGCCTGTTGATAATGAGACCGTAACAGACGATGGGCCAGACCATGAAACGTCCCCAACCAAATTCCCTGAAACCGGGGACCAACCAGAGAGGCGACCCGATGTCGCATCTCTGCAGCCGCTTTATTGGTGAAGGTTACAGCCAGCAATGCATGGGGTGAAACCCCTTCAACCTGCATCAAATAGGCGAGTCGGTGCACCAGCACCCGAGTTTTCCCGCTTCCGGCTCCGGCCAGAACCAGCATATTCTGCGCTGGAGCAGCGACGGCCTGTCGCTGTTTCGAATTAAGACCATCAAGCAGTAACGAGATATCATCCATTGCGCGCCTTCATCAACTAAAATATGTACAAAAATCCAGTATACCAAGTTACCTCTGGCAATTGGAGCTTGGGTTAAATTCGAAGAGCCCCTATTGACCTGAGTAACAGATCGCGTTATCAGTAACATTCCCTTTATCAGGTACCTGTTGCATGCCGAATACACTTTCTATTCGTAGTTATAGCCGACAACACTTTGGTCATACCCATGACTATGAACAGTTGGTACTCCCAATCCAAGGCGCGATTAATATTCAATTAGATGGATATAGCGGTAAAGTTTCACTGGGAGAATGTCTTATCATCCGCGCCGGGAAACTCCATCACTTCGATGCCGACGAACAGGCTCGTTTTATTGTGGCCGATATGGAGCAACTTCCCGAAACCCTCCAGCCCCATCATAGCCCCCTATTCAGTTTGTCTCCTCCTTTGCTCAGTTTTTTGTTCTTTGTCGAAAAACAGCTGCAACATCAACTGGATAGTAACCTTGAAGTGTCCATCAACGCCATGTTTTATCAGCTGTTGGCCCGACAAAACCAGCATGATTTAGCCGATCCCCGGATCCGGGAAGTCCAAAGTTATCTCTCGGATCACCTGGCAGAAGAACTCACCATCAAGCAACTGGCTCAAATCGCTTTTTTAAGCCCAACCCAATTCAAAAAACGCTTTAAACAAGCATTAGGGAACAGCGTCTTCCAATATCTGACCCAACTGCGCATGGAAAAAGCCAAAGCACTGCTCATTCATACCGATCTCCCGATCCAGCAAATCGCAGAGCAGGTTGGCTATCAAGATCAATCCGCCTTTAGCCGCCGCTTTACGAACTATACCGGCTTATCTCCCCGAGCGTTCAGCCACGGATAAACATCGTCTTCTCAAGCCATAAAAGCGTCTTTTCTGCACAGTAGATAGGATTTACACGCGCTACTATCTATCCCTCCAGTATTTCAACAGTATTCTGATTTTATGGGCATTATCGCTATTTTAGTCGCATCCTTCTTATGGGGAACCACGGGAACCTTTGCCTCTTTCACCATCCAGACTAATCCGCTGGCCATCGGAGCTTTCGCCACCGGATTCGGGGGTATTTTTCAGGTATTATGGAACTTCCGGGCTATCCTCCGGAATCGATTACCGTTATTACGAATGAAAAAACGGATCGGACTGGGAGCGCTGACCGTCGCCCTTTATCCATTGACATTTTATTCATCGATGACACTTGCTGGTGTGGCCACCGGCACGCTGATCAGTATTGCCACGGCTCCTTTTGCTACTTTGTTACTAGAAGCCATACTCAATCATCAGAACAATCTAAATCGTCGCTGGCTCATCAGCCTAATCTTAGGACTAAGCGGTGTCATATTACTGACCTGCGGCGCCACCCAAACAACGATTCACGTCGACGGCAACTATCTATTGGGTATTGGTCTTGGGGTTGTGGGAGGATTCTGTTATGCCATCTACACTTGGATCGCTAAAACAATGATCGATCAGGAGGTGTGTTCTTCGGCCACGATGGGCATTTTGTTTGGAACGAGTTCGGTGCTGCTGCTCCCGACGCTATTCTTTACCGGTTCGCACCTATTTGCTGTACCCCAAAATTTAGCGATCAGCTGTTATCTGGCGCTGATCCCGATGACATTGGGCTACTTTTTATTTGGCTATGGACTGCGTTCCATTCATGCAAGTACCGCCACATTACTTACATTATTTGAACCATTGGTGGCCGCAATCTTGGCGGTAACGGTCGTTGGAGAAACACTGAGCCCTCAGGGATGGACCGGAGCATTATTAATCCTGTTCAGTCTGTTGTTGATCTCTTGGCGCGGCTCACCGCATTCCAAGAACAAACTGCTCCCGTCATAAAAGAGGCGCCGACAGCTCATCCAATGTCGTCACCATCAAGTGCGGCAGCACAACCGGCATCGAATGCTGCTGATCGTTGAGCCAAATCGCCTGATATCCATTACTGACGGCACCATACACATCGGTGATGGGATCATCGCCGATATGGGCCATCTGAGCCGGTGCTAATTGTAATGCCGCTGCGGCATGCGTAAACAGGTCGGCATGAGGCTTCTGCCGATAACCGCCGCCTGCATAATAAATATGGGTAAAATAGGGTGCCAGACCAATTTTATGAATATCTACATTGCCATTGGTCATCGCCACCAACGGATATCGCTCTGCCAATGTTTTAAGTAACTGGTGACTGGCCTCCGGGACCACAAAATCGGATCGCACTGCGACAAACGCATCCAATAATTCATCGGCCCGCGCTTTAGGATGAGCAATCCCCTGAGTCTTCAGCCCCAGATAAAGCCAGGCTCGACGCCACTCAGTCACATCATGAACCAACGATGGATCCTGCTGTAGAGCTTGCTCTTTATAAGCCACCCAATTGATGCGCCGACCCAGTTCATCGGCCAATGTATCGGTCATCCACTGAGTGGCCCGACGGATCACTGGACGATTATCATACAGCGTATCGTCCAGATCAAAACTTAATGCCAGAGGAGGCTGCCAACGCCGAAAAAACTGCATCTTATTTACTCCGTTTGGCTCGGGGATGCGCAGCATCATACACTTTGGCTAAATGCTGAAAATCCAGATGGGTATAGACCTGAGTCGTCGAAAGATTCGCATGTCCTAACAGCTCCTGCACCACCCGCAGATCACCACTACTTTCTAGCATATGCGTCGCAAATGAGTGCCGCAGCTTATGAGGATTCACATGATTTCCAAGCTGTTGCCGTTGGGCCCAGACATTCAGCCGTTGCTGTACGGACCGCGTCGTCATCCGGGTTTGCCGTTTGCTGACAAACACCGCCTTTTCACCAATTGGGCATAACTGACCGCGAACTTTAAACCATTCCTGCAGCGCCTGTTGAGCCTTGCGTCCAAATGGGACCAAACGCTCTTTTCGCCCTTTTCCCAACACTTTTAGTTCTCGTCGCTGCAGATCAATATCTTTTAGATCCAAACTGCACAATTCGGCCAGTCGTAATCCGGAGGCGTAAAACAACTCCATAATCGCTGCATCACGTCGCCCTAGCGGGCTTTCATCATCAATATTCAACAATTGATTCAAGGTATCGACATCCAAATTTTTAGGGAGGGGTCGCCCTTGCTTCGGTGCCGACAAACTTCGAGCTGGATTAGCCTTAATCTGCCCCTGCTCCAGTAGATACTGATAAAAACTGCGCAGCGCCGACAACTTATTGGCAATAGAACTAGCCGATAACTTTTGCCGATTCAACCGCATCGCCAACTGTCGCAAATCATCCAGCGATGCCTGTCGCCAATCGCTGATATTCATCGAAACGAGTAACTCGGCCTGCTGTTGTAGGCTGCGTTGATAGCCTTCAACGGTTAACGGACTATAACGCCGTTCACTTTCTAAATAAGCTAAAAACTTCTGAACCGGTTTGATAAGCGAATCAGGCAGCGACATCATTCACCAGCGCTGGTAATAAGGTTGCAATCACATCGCATAACTGCCCGAGCAATAAACTATCCATTCCAGCCACATAATGATCGGCATTCAGACTGGCAGCCACAAACAGTCCTAACCGGGCCTGTGGACCTAACGGGATCATTGCTACTGAATTAGCCTGATGGGGAGCATCGAACAATAACTCTCGTTCTCCCCGGGTCAGTCGCCCAAAATAATGCTCCGCATGACTTAACCGAGTCACCCGGATATTTTCAATCTGATCCCCACTTAAGCTGCGATCCCAAAATGATTTTGCCAGAGACAAATGATCCCGATTCAGTCGCAACGACCACGTTGTCACCCCCAACTGCTCCACCAGCGCATGATGCAGATGCATTTCCAATTCAGCCAATGATTGACTACGCATCAGGAGCGGCAATAAATCAACATACACTCGGAAAATCCGCTCATTATGGCTAGCCACCGCCATAAGATCTGTAATCTCAGACTCGAGGGTCTGCACCTTATCTCGCAGTCGCGACAGGTTGAGTTCAACCAGTGACACCGTTCCCCGCTGGGGATGCGGGATCCTAAGTTGAGTCGCAAGCTGAGGATAACGATTAAAAAAATCAGGTTGGTGCTGAAGGTATTCAGCAACCTGTTCATCATCCAATAGCTCGGTCTTCAGATTTGAGACACTCATATATTAATCTGTCCATCAAAGACATGCTCAGCCGGCCCGGTCATCTTGACGGGGCTCCCTTCACAAGGCCAATGGATTTTTAACCGCCCACCGGGAAGATCCACATCGACCGTCTCAGCGAGTTTACCTTGCAATCGTCCCACAACCACGGCCGCACACGCCCCAGTTCCGCAGGCTAACGTTTCGCCCGCACCACGCTCGAAAACCCGTAATTTAATGTGATCGGAACTCAGATACTGCATAAACCCAATATTAGCTCGCTGAGGAAACCGCTCATGACGCTCCAGCAATGGTCCTAAAGTTTCCACTGCCGCCGTATCCACATCGTCTACTTCCAGAACACAGTGCGGATTTCCCATAGAAACCACGCCGCAGAACAGGGTTTGATCGGCTTCCCGCAATAGATATGTTTTTTCAGTTTTGTTGGCGCGGAATGGTATTTTCCCGGGTTCCAGTTCAGGAACGCCCATATTGACCGAGATTTGCCCGTCATCTTCAACATGCAGGACAATTTTTCCAGCCTGAGTACTGACGGCAATATGTTTTTTATTGGTCAGCCCTTTTAAGCGGACAAATTTAGCAAAACAGCGCGCACCATTTCCACACTGTTCCACTTCCCCACCCTCGGCATTAAAAATCCGATAATGGAAATCCAGATCCGGATCATAAGGAGGCTCAACCACCAATAGTTGATCAAATCCCACACCAAAATGACGATCCGCCAATTTGGCCACTAGTTCATTGGTAAAAAAAACATTCTGGGTTACATTATCAATGACCATAAAGTCATTCCCCAGACCATGCATTTTCGAAAAATTAATCAGCATGACCAACTTGCCCCTCTATGGCAACACACTTTCAGTGGCCCATAAGTTTTCACGACTTTCACGTTGCCGAACCACATAAGTTGTAGAGCCATCGACCATAACCTCAGCCGCCCGAGGACGGGTGTTATAATTCGAACTCATCACAAAACCATAGGCGCCTGCCGAACGAACCGCAAGCCGGTCACCCGCAGCAATGGCTAATTTACGCTCTTTCCCTAGAAAATCTCCGGTTTCACATACCGGTCCAACCACATCATAAACCCGTTCCTGTGCTGTGGAATTCACAACGACCGGTTCAATCGCCTGCCAGGCACCATAGAGTGAAGGACGGATCAAATCGTTCATCGCCGCGTCAATCAGAGCAAAATTCTTCGTCTCACCGATTTTTAAATATTCAACGGTCGTCACCAAAATACCGGCATTCGCCATGATCGCCCGACCCGGCTCAAACAATAACATTAATTGCCGATCTCCTAATCGTTCATGTAATGCCGCCGTATAATCATCCGGTGCGGGGGGCTGTTCGTCATCATACGTTACCCCTAAACCACCACCGACATCCAGATGGTGAATATGGATCCCTTCATCGGCCAACAAATCGATCAGTTTCAGCAATTTATCAACCGCTTCGACAAAAGGAGAGAGATCTGTTAATTGCGAACCGATATGGCAATCGACCCCTTTGACCTCCAGCCCGGGCAATTTTGCCGCATACCGATAAACTTCAGCGGCCCGTTCAATCGGGATCCCGAATTTATTGGCTTTTAAACCAGTCGAAATATAAGGATGAGTCTTCGCATCAATATCCGGATTAATCCGCAATGAAATCGGAGCGGTTTTATTTAATTGCAGCGCTACCTGGCTGATTCGATCCAACTCTGGTTCTGATTCAACATTAAAACAAAAAATACCGGCTTTAAGCGCTTCGGCAATTTCGTTGCTAGATTTACCCACTCCCGAAAAGACAACTTTACCCGGATCACCACCAGCCGCGATGACCCGTGCCAATTCACCACCGGAAACGATATCAAACCCCGAGCCCATCCGAGCCATCAGATTTAATACCGCTAAGTTCGAATTAGCCTTCACCGCGTAACAAATCAAATGTTCACGTGTTCCTGCAGCAGTATTAAAGGCCTTCCAGTGTCGCTCTATTGTTGCTCTGGAATACACATAAAGTGGCGTACCATACTCTTCAGCCAATGTGTTGATGGCGACTTGTTCGGCGTATAATTCCCCGCCCTGATAGCTAAAATGATCCAAAAGTTATCCCTCTAACCTTTAATTGCCTGATGTTGTTGTACCCTGATCACCCGGAACAGATTGTTGCCCAGCCGTTTGATGAGCCTGAGATGGGTGTGGTGAATACAGCGGTCCTTTTTGGCCACAACCTGCCAGTCCAGCCAACATTATTACCACAAGCATAAAACGTGTTGCCATAATTTAATTTTCATCCTGTAATAAATGTCTTTATCATCGCATTCAAGACGAGAAAAGCAATAGGATAACTAAGATGACCGATAGTGAATTTCACCAACTTGCAGATCTAATTTTCGAACAGCTTGAAGAAGCTCTGGATAACCATGATGGAGAGATCGATTACGAGGGTGAAGGCGGGTTGTTAAAACTCAACTTTGAAAATGGCTCACAGATGATTATCAACAAACAAGAACCATTACATCAAATCTGGTTAGCCACTAAATTTGATGGTCATCACTTCGAATACCGGGACTCTCAATGGGTTGATATCCGCACCGGGAACGAATTCTTTTCATTTTTACAGCAAGTTATTGAAAAACAAAGTGGGGAACACCTGACACTCTCGTGAGCCAGCTGTAACCAAACGATCTTCCGCGCCAGAAATGGCGCGATGCATTAACATTTCATCAAAACAATAGCAGTACTAAGTGCAAAAAAGCCGGTTACGCCTGGATCTTTTCCGTATCCCCATGAGTCGCATCGGTTGGTGATGCAGCAACCGGACTGCGATAAGGCTGCACGTCAACTTTTCCATCTCGTTCCACAATGTCGTAATACTGAGGAAGATTAAAATTAATGGGCGCACTCGCCGCTTCAAACTGTTCCTGAGTCGAGGTATAAAAACGATTGATCCCTTGCACCAGTTCGTCTTTCGAACCATCAAATTGCTGATAAACTTCAACTCGATTCTGTTCATCAACAATATAAATATTGAGGTCACTGCCTTTGGTTTCAAAGAAATATTGAATTAATCCTTCACTCGCCTGCGCATTGACAATTCCCGGAATGGTCGGAACCACTCCGGCATCCAAACGCAGAGGCTGACGAGCTAGCTTGCTACTGGAATGTTCACTGTAAAAATCCAGACTATTATCAAGTTTTTTCGCTGAAACACCTCGAGCTTCAAAGAAAATACCTATTTTATGCAGACCCACCATCAACGTTTTAATCCGTCGTTGATTATCCGGTGCCAACCGATACTTAATACATTCAACTAATAACTGTCGATAATCATTTAAAATGACCGAACGGAAATGCCGGCTATAACAAAAGACATCGATATGTTCCGGAGGATTGGCATCCCGATGCATTTTCGTCAGAATTGTAACCAATGAATCAGGAACCGCCTCAATCCCATCGAAATGTAGCGTTCTCACTTCATGCCAGGAGTTGCGGTAGACCAAATCAATCGAACCAATCAGACACTGTGGGGACTCACCACGTCCGAACGCAAAAATATCCGGTTTGGCTGCATCAAACTCAATCACTTTACCGGTCCACTGCGCGGTCGGATCAGATTCAAGATTTAAAAAGATCCCCAGATGATTAATTTCGCAGGGACGCGTTAATGCTAAATTGGATGCTGGCGGAACATGCACCGGAAACGCATGCCGCAGATCTTTGGTAAATTCAGTGAGCCGCTGTTCGTCTAGTTCCCCTTTTTTAACCTGTAAGTGTAACTGCGTATCACTGACTAACAGCTCGTTGAAATACCCCCAAGCCACTAATTTGCTGACATAAGAGGCATGCTCTAACACTTTTTGCCCGACCATCATCCGACAATCCAGCGGCTGGCTATATAAATACCACCCCGCTTCGTTGGCACACCCATCAACAACTTGAACAAATGACAGATCTGTTTCCGAAAGATCCGGTGAAACCTGTGGGTTAATCAGTGTCACTTTACCAGGAAGACTTTCGAATGCGGCATAGAGTTTCCTCGATAAGATGCCGATATCCTCAGCATTAATCGATTCACTGATATTATTTAACCGCGCGAAATGAATCAGGTTCCGGTAACTGAGCATCAACGCATCTAATAATTCAGAATAAGCCGCTTTGACTTGCAAGACTTTCCAGCGATTCCGGGTATTCAAATAACGGAGCCGATCATCGTCCCACTGCCACTCCCGGACCAATTTTTTCATGACCTGACGTGGCCAATCTTGGTTTCCGAGCAGATTCGGCAAGCTAAACCGTTCATTATTTTTAAGATAAAAACAACGACGAACTAAATCCAGCCGCGTATAATCGCGGATCCGCAACAGATAATCAGTCACCCGTTGCAACATCATGTAATAGGGATCCAAACGATGATCCGGAGCAAAAACCTCAGGTTGCTGGAACCGAGCTTTAGCTTCAGTCGATAATAAACGCGTCTTCGGATAATCTGCCGAATAGGCTTCCATCAGCACTAATTTCAAAACTGCTTTATACGGGGAGTCGATCCCTTTATACAGCTGCCACAAGGCTGAACCAAAATATTCTTCGGCAGGAATCATATCCAACCCGCCCAGATCCAACCAGCAATCCGGATTAAAAATGCCACTTTCAACATGCCGGCGAACGAATTCATCATAAGGCTCGTCCAAATCAGCCGGAACGGCATACCACACCAGATACTTACCCGCGATCCGAAGCGAGGTCCGGTAAAACTCATCCAACAACAACAGATGCTGAGCACTACCGCAATTATCCGCAGACAACTCACTAATAGCCCCGGATTTGAACTGATGTTCTTCCACCAGAAAAAAGTTCAGTTCGATGTCATACTGAGCGGCCCACTCACTAATCAGTGAACATTTACTCTGTAATAAAGCCCGCTGCGCTAACGATAAAGTATGCCCGTGACACACCCAAATATCTAAATCACTTTGCGTGGACTGTCCCATTGAGGCGGTACTTCCCATCGAATACAACCCCCAAATAGGGGCCGTCATCGCATCCGGTTCCGGGAAAAAACATCCGAAATACTGCTGCAACATGATCTGATGGCGAGCGCTTGGTGAAAACTGACTGATGCCCGAAGGAACATCATCATTGATATAACCGGGAAGTAAAGGGTGATTAAAATGCAACAACAGGGGGAGCAGCTCGAAAACCTGTCGAGCTGATGAACTCATGCTTTGCAGCGCAAATGAGCGCCGCTGATGACTATACTGACTGGCCCGAGCCAGATATTCTTCAATATGTTGTTGCAAAACTGGACCTAAGGCGTTTCCGTCATAACCGAGACTTACGCTCGGTTGCAGGATGATATAACCACAATTGCAGTGTGATCATGGTAACAGTTTATCAGCATCGGGTAAACAAAACCGATGAAAAAACCAACAGTTTATCATGGTTATTTCGCGGAAGCAGGATAATCCATGCTATGATGCCAACCATTCAATTTAAGCGACTTACAAAGAGGAAAAATCGTGCCCGTAGTCCGCATTGCGACCCGACAAAGCCCTCTTGCTTTATGGCAAACCAATTTCGTAAAAAACTGGCTCGAATCATACCACGATCAATTGCAAGTTGAGTTAGTTTTGATCAAAACCAAGGGCGATAAAATTCTCGATACCCCACTGGCTAAAATCGGGGGCAAAGGACTTTTTGTCAAAGAACTGGAAGTGGCGATGCTGGAACATCAGGCCGACCTTGCGGTTCATTCCATGAAAGATGTACCGATGGAGTTCCCCGAAGGATTACAACTCCAAACCATTTGCGCACGGGGAAATCCCTATGATGCTTTTGTAAGTAATCACTATCAGTCTATTGACGATTTACCGAAAGGTGCCATTGTTGGGACATCCAGCCTCCGGCGGCAAAGTCAGCTCCGACACTATCGCCCGGATCTCCAGCTACATGATCTACGCGGCAATGTGGGAACCCGGCTGAGTAAACTGGATGAAGGCCAATTTGATGCCATTATTTTAGCGTGCGCGGGATTAGAGCGGTTAGATCTATCCTTGCGAATAACACAACCATTATCCCCCCAAATCCTATTGCCTGCTGGGGGACAAGGGGCCGTCGGCATTGAATGTCGCAGTGATGATGCATTCATCCAAACGCTGCTCGCCCCACTCGACGATGCCGATACCCGGGATCGCGTGCTGGCAGAAAGAGCCATGAACAATCGGCTTCAGGGTGGCTGTCAGGTTCCCATTGGATGTTACGCCACGCTTCATCCCCAAGGTCAGTTACAATTACAAGGATTTGTTGGTTCTGTCGATGGTCAAACACTGTTAAAAGCAGCGATCAATGGCCCTAGACAACAGGCCGAGCAATTAGGTTACTCTCTCGCGGAAACCCTGCTCGAAAAAGGCGCGGGTCGCATCTTACAGGATCTTACCGGTGCGGCGTTCTAACCGACAATTGCTACTCACGGGGTTTCCCGGCAGTGTCGAACAAGACCAGAGCCATCTCCAAACAGCAGGATATTGCTGCACGTACACTTCGTTGCTGGATCTGGTGGGCTGTGCGCCCTGGCAGGGGAAAATCATGCAGGATTATCTGGCCGGATTTGATGCGATCATTGCCATGAGTCCCCGTGCCAGTCAATTTTGTCAGCCAGATCAGTGGCCCACAAAACGCTACTTTGCCATTGGCCCCAGTTCAGGCAAACGATGGATCAGTGCCGGACTGGATGTGCAACTGGCCACCCCATCCAACAGCGAAGGGATGCTGGAGCTACTCAGTCAACAGCCTGATTTAAGTTCACTTCAGGTTTTATTATTACGGGGGGCTACATCACGAAACTGGCTAAAGCAGAAGCTCCCGGGACTCGTTCGGCACTACAGTGAACTATGCTGCTATCAACAGTGTCCAAAGTTTATTCAGGCTGAAATCGTCCAGCAGTGGGCTGCAAAGGGAATTAATTCAGTCGTTTGCAACAGTGCCTTGCAAGCCAATCACCTGATCCACCTGGCGAATCGTTATCACTGTCAGGCGTGGCTGCAAAATTGTGATTTATTTATTCCAAGTGAACGAGTAGGTAAATCCCTTATCGATTTTAAGTTTCGTCATGTGTATAACTGTCAAGGAGCCACTGTAGAGGCATTAATGGCCACCCTTGAAACTATTGAGTAAGGAATCTCTATGACTGAAGAGCAATCTAAACAACTCCCATCTCAACCCAAGTCGCGGAGCACAAAGCCAGCGCTTGTTTTATCCGGGATTGCTTTAGTTGTGACCATTGCTATTGCAGGCTATGGCTGGACCCTTCTGGAAAAAACCCAACAGCAACTTAACGAAGTATCAGCCCAAGCTTCACAACTGGCTTCGCAGCTGAGCAGTGCACAAATGCAAGCCTCTAAAACCACGGCTCAATTGAATCAGTCGCTGGATCAGACGCAGGGTGAACTTAATAAAAGCAGCAGTCAAACTCGGGAAGTTCTGAGCCGTTTGCAAGCTGATACTCAACAGTTGCATCAACGATTGAATGAATTAAACATTCATGATTTAAATCAATGGCGACTCTACGAAGCCCAATATTTAATTCACATAGCGGCCCGTAAAGCTTGGCTAGAAAATGATATCAACTCGGCTAAATCACTACTGCACAGTGCCGATCAAAGTATCTCCGGCCTTAAAGATCCCAGCTATATTCCGCTGCGCCGAACTATTTCAGATGATATCAATCACCTAGATGCATTACCTGAAGTCGATATCGAAGGAATCGTTATCAAAATTGATAGCTTGCGTGAACAAATCCAACAGTTAGCTCTCACACAAGTCGAACTTCCCAAAGCTCAGTCAGACACGGATCAGCCCTCGCCTACAGAAACGCAGGGATGGCTCATTTCATTGAAACAAACCTGGCATCGATTTATCGATCAATTTATTACGGTACGTCGCCGGGAAGGTGATGTCGAACCCCTGTTGGCTCCCCAACAATCCTGGTATCTGAAACAAAATTTACAGCTCCAATTGCAGCAAGCAGCACTGGCTGCTGAACGACGGCAAAATGACCTCTACCAACAAAGTTTGAAACAGGCTATCGACTGGATTAATCGTTACTTCACCCATAATCCGGCCTCGGAACATCTGGTTCGAAGCTTGAATGAACTATCCGAAACGCCCGTCAGTGCAGTGAAATTGCAACAACTGGGCAGCGTTGCTGAAATTGACCATATTATTACACAACTCGGCCAATCCACTTCGCAAGTGCAGGAGAATAATCAATGATCCGGCTATTTCTCTTATTACTGGTCATTGCCGCAGGAATGATTGCCGGACCACTGCTGGAAGGCCGACAGGGATATGTACTCATTGCGTTTGGCCACTACACGATTGAGATGTCGGTCGTCAGCGGTGTGAGTGCAGTTATTGTGCTGTACATTCTGGCACAACTGGTCACCAGTTTAATCAAACGCTTATGGCTCGGAGCACCGCAGTTGAGTCGTTGGTGGAAAGGTCGCCGCAATCAAAATGCCCGAGAGCAAACCCAGCAGGGATTATTATCACTCTATCAGGGTGACTATCTGGATGCTCAGCAACGCCTGACCAAAGCAGCCAAAGGCAGTGATACACCATCACTCAATTACTTATCTGCCGCGAAAGCAGCTGCTTATCAAGGACAATATAAACAAAGCGATCAGCTATTGGATAAAGCGGATCGTAAAAGCCCGGATTCAAAAACTCGTTATGCCATCAAACTTACCCGAGCCCGACTGAAGTTAGAAGCAGGAGATATGGCGGCGGTGAAAGAACTGATCGCCACCCTGCCGAATGATCAACAACATCGTCCGGCCGTTCAACAGCTTAATTTTGAAATTGCGCGCCATGAAAACGACTGGGCACGCCAGCTTGAACTGTTAAACGCATTGCTGAAACATCAACCTTCCCGCTGGCAAACCGAACAGGCTCGAGTCTATCGGGGACAATTTAATACCTTGGTGAAACAAGATGAAGCGGCATTCGAACGTTATTGGAAAGGTTTACCCAAAAAACTTAAACAACAATCTTGGTTACTGCAGTCGGCCGCAGACGCTCTTCTGCAAGCCAACATGCAAGAACAGTTGCTCTACTGGCTGAAAAAAGCCCTCAGCAATCCTGATGATATAATATTTGAATTAATCGGTAAGTTACCGCAAACGCACTCGCATAAGTTGTTACCCCAACTGGAACAGCTTTACCGACAGCAAACACGCCCGACCTTGTTGCTACCGACACTCGCGGCCATCTGTTTGCATGCCGGAAAGCTAGATGATGCTGAAAAATATTTAAAAGAAAATATGGAACATCATCCCACTGAACAGACTTACCGCTTATTCGGTGATCTTTTCGCGGCACGGCGCGATAGCGCTCAGGCTATGCACTGGTACCGACAAGCGCTCCAAGTGCATCCGTTGTCCCAACCGCCGATCACTTCTAAATAAATTTATACGCGTCGCCGTGTAGCTGATCCAAGGGTAAGCCCCGGGAGATGAAAGCGTCCCGGGCCACCGCTGCCATTTCAAAGCGCCCGGCCACGTACACATCAACATCCGCCAGCGAAGTAAAATCATCCAGCACGGCCTGATGCACCAATCCAACTTTACCCTGCCACTCAGGGAAGGACTGTTCAACCACGGGGACAAACTTCACAACGCCCTGCGCATGCCACTTCTGAGCTAACTCATACAGATATAATCCGCCCAGATTGCGCCCGCCCCAATACAAAAACACTTGTTGCTGATGCGGAATCGATGCCAGATATTCCACCAGTGATTTCGCATAGGAAAATCCGGTTCCGCCCACCAAAATCAGCACATCCCGCTCAGGTGCTTTGCTGATCCCAGCCTCACCAAATGGGAGCTCAACTTCAATGTGACCCTGTTGCTTGAGTCGTTCCACCACCTGCAGCGCATAATCATTCCCAGCCGGAGCCCCGATATGCAACTCTAACCGTTTTGCTGACGAAGTACTGGCAATGGAAAAAGGCCGCTTATCGTCCCCAGCCATAACAACCTGTAGATATTGTCCGGCAGCGAATTCAACAGGCTGATCAGGCGTTAAACTCACGCTATAAATATCATCCAAAATTTGACTTATCATTTCGACTTGGCAATTCATCCGTTTCATTGACTCTCCGCACTTTCAATCGACCCTGATCACACAAGGGATATAAACATATATATTTATTACAGCTTATCATTGCCGCTATTCAATGCCTAGCTGATCCCAAATATCATCGACATGCTGTTTCACCGCATCATCCATTGCAATGACATGTCCCCACTCCCGATCCGTTTCCCCAGGCCATTTGTTGGTCGCATCCAGCCCCATCTTAGAGCCTAACCCTGCGACCGGTGAGGCAAAATCTAAATAATCAATCGGGGTATTTTCCATCATCACCGTATCCCGAACCGGATCCATCCGCGTGGTGATCGCCCAAATCACGTCCTGCCAGTTTCGGGCATTCACATCATCATCGCACACCACAACGAATTTAGTGTACATAAATTGCCGTAAAAACGACCAGACCCCCATCATGACCCGTTTGGCATGTCCCGCATATTGTTTTTTCATCGTGACAATCGCCATTCGGTAGGAACACCCTTCCGGTGGCAGATAAAAATCAACGATCTCTGGAAACTGTTTTTGCAAAATCGGCACAAAGACCTCATTCAACGCTTTGCCCATCATCGCAGGCTCATCCGGTGGACGCCCGGTATAAGTCGAGTGATAGATCGGATCGCGCCGATGCGTGATATGTGTAATCGTAAAAACCGGGAATTCATCGGTTTCATTATAGTAGCCCGTATGATCGCCATAAGGACCTTCTACTGCCGTTTCCCCAGGAAGCAGATAGCCTTCCAGAACAATTTCAGCCTGCGCCGGAACGTCCAAATCATGACTGATACACCGGGTAACTTCGGTCCGACTTCCCCGTAATAGGCCTGCAAAGGCATACTCCGACAATGAATCCGGTACCGGTGTCACCGCCCCCAAGGTCGTGGCCGGATCACAGCCTAAAGCGACTGCAACCGGGTAAGGTTCTCCCGGATGAACCTCCTGCCATTCCCGATAATCCAATGCCCCCCCCCGATGGGAAAGCCAGCGCATGATCAACTTATTTTTAGCCAGCTTTTGCTGACGATAAATACCTAAATTCTGCCGTTTTTTATAAGGGCCTTTAGTGACCGTCAACCCCCAAGTCACCAATGGTGCCGCATCCCCCGGCCAGCAAGTCTGGATCGGTAGTTTATCCAAATCGACTTCATCACCACTTAGCACAACTTCCTGACATGGTGCATGACGGCACTTTTTAGTCGGCATATTCAAGACTTGTTTAAACACAGGCAGTTTTTCAATGAGTTCTTTGAATCCTCGCGGGGGTTCCGGCTCTTTAAGATAAGAAAGCCACTGCCCGACATCCCGCAACTCACTCACATCACGACGCCCCATTCCCAGAGCGACTCGTCGTTCAGTACCGAATAAATTTCCCAGCACCGGGATCGAATAACCTTTGACGTTTTCGAATAAGAGAGCCGGTCCTCCCTGCTTCAGGGTCCGATCACAAATTTCGGTCATTTCCAGATAGGGATCAACGGGATACTGAATCCGTTTCAGTTCACCCTGAGCTTCAAGCAATGTGATGAACTCACGCAGATCATGATATGTCATAGCTTTCCTTATGATCGCGCCGACTGATAGAGCTGATGCGTCATAGTATCGATCAGCGGCTGTAAATGGTGATTGTGCTGACGTTGTTGATCAAGATAACGCTGAGCTTCGGGCGAACGCTGCGCCAAAATCACAATCGCCCGCAGAGCATGGTAGCGCATTTCTGACGTTTTAACGGAAACCGCCGCCGTTAATATCTGCAAGGCTTGCGGAGGTGAAAAATGCTCAGCAACAGCGAGTGCCGCGTCAATGCTGTATTGATCAACGGTCAAATGAAATAACCGGGAGAGTAATTCTGGTGATTTTAAATTCAGAGCAATCGCAGCCAAGACGCTGTTATCCGGGAAGTAAAATCCCTGCTGAATTTGCTGATAAGCCCGATGTAGCTGATCATGGGTCAGCTCACCCAAAGCATGAACAACATCCTGTTGCTGGGCTAACAACAGTGAATTATCCGCTCTAAAAATTTCCCGCCACGGGAAATGCCCTTCTCGTAATAAGCGAGCATACTGCTGCTGACGCTGTTCGACTTGCCAGTGACGGAGGATCGCTCGGGCCAAAGCTGGATAATCATAACGGGGAACCGTAATGGCAAAATCATCCAGAGTCGATTGCTGGGTAATAAGTGGCCGTTCAGCCGCTAACCGGGTCAGCCATTGTCGAATACCATCCGGCGGTTCAATACGGAGCTGATAATAACGACTGAGCAACACATATAACAGCGGTTCCCGCTGTTCTGGTGTCAGAACGGGAATATGATAATTAAGCCAGTTAATATTCCCATCCTGCAACTGTCGTCGGGCCTGTTGCAAGAGCGGTAATGCATCATCAGCTGACGACTCAGCAGCCCATGCCGACGGAACAATGAACCCGGCAAGTGCACCGATCAGCAAACTTACTCGTAACAGTTGCTTCATCCATTAGCCAGCTCGGACTGGCCCTCATCGGTTATTTTTTCTTCATGGCATCAAAGAATTCATCATTCGTTTTGGTCATTGCCAGTTTATCGATGAGAAATTCCATGGCATCAATTTCATCCATCGGATGCACGATTTTACGCAGGATCCACATTTTTTGCAGTTCATCCTGAGTCGTCAGTAACTCTTCACGACGAGTCCCGGAACGATTGATATCAATCGCAGGATAAACACGTTTTTCAGCAATCTTACGGCTTAAATGCAATTCCATGTTACCTGTGCCTTTAAACTCTTCATAGATCACTTCGTCCATTTTCGAACCGGTATCGATCAACGCTGTTGCGATGATGGTCAAGCTGCCACCTTCTTCAACATTACGTGCAGCGCCAAAGAAACGCTTCGGACGATGCAGAGCATTCGCATCCACACCACCAGTCAATACTTTACCGGAAGATGGGATCACGGTGTTATAAGCACGGGCCAGACGCGTAATCGAGTCTAATAGGATCACTACATCTTTTTTATGCTCTACCAGCCGTTTGGCTTTTTCGATCACCATTTCAGCGACCTGAACATGACGGCTTGCTGGTTCATCAAAGGTTGATGCGATGACTTCCCCTTTCACCAGGCGCTGCATTTCAGTCACCTCTTCAGGACGTTCATCGATCAACAGAACCATCAGCTCACATTCGGGATAATTGAACGCAATGTTCTGCGCAATATTCTGCAGTAACATGGTTTTACCGGCTTTAGGCGGTGCAACAATAAGACCACGCTGACCTTTCCCAATTGGGGATGCTAAATCCAGTACCCGGGCGGTAATATCTTCAGTTGAACCATTGCCGCGTTCCATCCGCAAACGTTTGGTTGCATGCAGCGGGGTCAGGTTTTCAAAAAGGACTTTACTACGGGAGTTTTCAGGTTTGTCGTAATTGACTTCGTTGATTTTCAGCAGTGCGAAGTAACGTTCGCCATCCTTCGGTGGTCGGATTTTCCCGGAGATAGTATCCCCAGTGCGAAGGTTAAAACGGCGGATCTGGCTAGGTGAGACATAAATGTCATCAGGACCGGCAAGATACGAACTATCGGCACTTCGCAAAAAACCAAAGCCATCTTGCAAAATTTCTAATACGCCATTACCGAAAATATCTTCCCCGCTCTTCGCGTGGGCTTTTAAGATAGAAAAGATAATGTCTTGCTTACGTAGGCGGGCAAGATTTTCCAATCCCATGTTTTCGCCTAAATTGACCAAATCATGGACTGGGGTATTTTTCAGCTCAGTTAAATTCATAGTGGTGAGTTTCTTGGTTGGTCAGGGATATACCCTAAATAGTTTTATATTTCAGATTAAAGGTTTATAACTTGATAAGTGAGTCGATACAGACTGAAGTAATGAAAGTGGCCTACAGGATCGGCACAGAATCTTCGACTTAGTAAATTAGCACTGCTTCAACGGAAAATCCAGTAATAAAGCAGACTCAAATAGAATCTGCTTTTATTATACTACAATTTATAGGTTTGCATCAATAAATTGTGTCAACTGAGTCTTAGATAAAGCACCAACTTTGGTTGCTGCCACATTCCCACCTTTAAATACCAACAACGTTGGAATACCACGGATGCCGTATTTCGGAGGTGTATTCGGATTTTCGTCGATATTTAATTTTGCTACCGTGATCTTTCCGGCATATTCGCTGGCGACTTCTTCCAAAATCGGCGCGATCATCTTGCATGGGCCACACCATTCAGCCCAAAAGTCTACAATAACGGGACCCCCAGCATTCAAAACACTGGCTTCAAAGCCGTCATCAGTTACATGAACAATATTGTCGCTCATTGGTTACTCCGGGTTACAATAATAAGTGTCACAAAAAGTTTAAGACTTTTCGTAATATTAGTTGCTCTATTTGAATAGATCCTGCTTATTATTGCAACCCTAACCTGATATGCTTTAAGAATGAGTAAAAAACATCTAACAGACCAGAAATTTGCCGATCTGGGACTCCAATCCGAAGTGCTCCAAGCACTGGAGCAGCAAGGCTACATTAACTGCACCGCAATTCAGGCAGAGAGCTTGCCTATTCTGCTATCCGGCAGAGATATTGCGGGGCAGGCGCAGACCGGAACCGGAAAAACGCTGGCTTTTTTAATCGCCACTTTTAATCATTTACTGGTAACTCCGGCACCCGAAGGTCGCGCCATCAATCAACCCCGGGCTATTATCATGGCCCCGACCCGAGAGTTAGCGATTCAGATCCACCGGGATGCGGAAGTTCTTGCGCAAACTACTGGCCTGAAAATGGGACTCGTCTACGGAGGCGAAGGTTACGAAAGTCAGCGACATGTTCTGGAACAGGGGATCGATATCCTCATCGGAACGACTGGCCGCATGATCGATTACTACAAACAACAGACATTTGACTTAAGCGCGATTCAGGTTTTGGTTCTTGATGAAGCGGATCGTATGTTTGATCTGGGCTTTATTAAAGATATTCGCTATCTGATGCGGCGCATGAGTGCTCCAACCCAACGACTCAACATGCTCTTTTCGGCCACCTTATCCTATAAAGTCAAAGAGCTCGCTTTTGAACATATGAACGAACCGAAACACATTGTGATCGAACCAGAGCAAATGACCAATGTGCGGATCAGCGAAGAACTCTTCTATCCCTCGAACAACGAAAAAATGGCGCTATTCCAAACCATTTTAGAAGAAGAATGGCCCGATAAAGCCATTGTCTTCGCCAATACCAAACACCGTTGTGAAGATATCTGGGGACACTTGAGTGCCGATGGACATCGGGTCGGACTATTGACCGGGGACATTGCCCAACGCAAACGAATCCGAATTCTGGATGATTTTGCCAAAGGCGATCTGGATATTCTGGTCGCAACCGATGTGGCCGCACGCGGATTGCATATTCCTCATGTCACCATGGTATTTAACTTTGATTTACCGGATGATCCTGAAGATTACGTACACCGAATAGGTCGAACCGGTCGAGCCGGGGAAGATGGCAAAGCCATTAGCCTCGCCTGTGAGGAATACGTTTTTAATCTTCCAGCGATTGAAGCCTATATCAAGCATCCGATCCCAGTGACCCAATATGATCCAGAAGCCTTGTTGAGCGACTTACCGGCACCGATTAAATTGCATCGCCCCCGCAATAACCGAACCGGGAAAAACAGCAACGGGGGACGGACCCGAAATACCAACCGAAATCGGCGGCGGCGGAGTCCCAGCCAATCGAGTCATAGCTAAACCAGGAAGGGATGGAACCGTGTCACCACTTTATGCTGCCATTGATTTAGGTTCGAACAGCTTCCATATGTTGATTGTTCGTGAAGTCGGGGGCGCTATCCAAACGGTTGCCAAAGTTAAACGTAAAGTCCGTTTGGCTTCAGGGCTCAATCAGGCCAATGAGTTGGATCACCCGGCGATGACCCGAGGGTGGCAATGTCTGTCGCTGTTTGCCGAACAGCTCCGGGATATTGATGCAGATAATCTGATCATTGTGGCTACGGCAACGTTACGTCAAGCCACCAATCGCCAGCAATTCATTACCAAGGCCGAACAGATTCTGGGGCATCCACTGCAGGTGATTAGTGGTGATGAAGAGGCCAGTATTATTTATCGAGGCGTCGCCTGTACCAGTAGTGGTCAAGGGAAACGGCTGGTCATTGATATCGGCGGGGCCAGCACCGAATTAATCGTCGGAGAACAAAATCAGGCGATGTTGCTTAATAGTCTGGACATGGGGTGTGTCACCTGGCTTAAACGCTATTTTGACGGTCCGGAAAGCTTAAATTCCGCCACTTTTGACCAAGCTATCGCCGCGGCCAAAGCCACCCTTCGGCCTTATGTCAGCCATTATCGGCGTCTTGGCTGGCAAAGCTGTATCGGTGCTTCAGGAACCATTCAGGCGATTCAAGAAGTCATGTTGGCCCAGAATATGGCCGAATCGATCACTCTTAAAAAGTTGTATCAGTTGCGAGCACAAATCATCACCTGTGGTGACTTTTCAAGACTTACGATCCAAGGCCTCAGCGCTGAGCGACAACCGGTCTTCCCAAGTGGTTTATCGATTTTAATCGGCCTATTTGAAGAGCTCCGAATTAATGAGATGAGTCTGGCAGGCGGAGCACTTCGGGAAGGATTAGTGTACGGTTTACTCAGCCAGCAACCCAGTTCCAGTATTCGCAATAAAACGGCCGAGAGCTTTATCAACCGCCATCATATTGATCTGACGCAGGCTGAACAGGTCAACCATTATTCCCGCCAGTTAGCCTTACAGATTGTTCCAGAACTCAATCATCACGAACGGCAAATGCTACGTTATGCCTCACTTTTTCATGAAGTGGGTCTGAATATCGAATTCAAACGAGCCCCGCAACATGCGGCCTATATTATTGACCATAGTGATCTACCCGGCTTTAGTAATGAACAAAAGCATCTGATCTCAGCCATGCTGCTCAATCAACGGGGCGATTGGCAGCTTGAGCCTCTAAAACAACAGCGGGCGGTTCCATTTGAACGCTCGGTCGTGCTCACTCGCTTATTGCGCATTGCTATTATCCTGAGTATGCGTCGCAACCATCAAGATTACGAATCGGTGAGCCTATTGCAGAATAAAGAGCAGCTCAATGACTGGACACTCAATATGCCTCCAGGCTGGTCGACTTGCTATCCACTGCGCAATGCCGAACTTTATTTGGAACAAGCGAATCCAGCGGATCCCTATTCACAATTACAGATTACAGAGCTTATCGCCTAAGGACTATTGACCTTTCAGGATTGTTTTTACAACCATCACAAAAGGTCAACACCCCCTAAATACAGTGAGGTTTACAATGAAAATAGCCGTATTATTAAGTGGTTGTGGTGTGTATGACGGCAGTGAAATTCAAGAAAGCGTATTAAGCCTGCTCGCCATCAGTCAGGCAGGCCATCAATATACTTGCTTTGCTCCGGATATAATCCAAACCGAAGTGATCAACCATTTAAATGGTGAGCTTAAATCAGAAACTCGGAATGTCCTTGAAGAGTCGGCTCGAATTGCTCGGGGACAGATCCAACCGCTAACGGCTTTGCGTAGTGCAGACTTTGATGCACTCTGGCTCCCCGGAGGATTTGGTGTGGCCAAAAACCTGACTCGTTGGGCGACTCAAGGCCCGGACGGTGCCATCGAACCCTCCGTAGCAGCCATCATCCAAGAATGGATCCAAAGCAACAAACCGCTCGCCGCACTGTGTATGGCCCCCACGACAGTCGCCAAAGCCTTACAGGGAACCCATATTGCCGTCACCCTGACCATTGGCAATCAGTCTCAGCCTTCCCCTTATGATATCGCTGCCATTGAAGCCGGGATAAAAGTCTGCGGAGCCAACCCTGTCGCCTGTTTGATCGGTGACATTACCATCGATCGGGCTCACAAACTGGTGACAGCCCCCTGCTACATGATGGAGACCACCCTCCCAACACTCGCCAAAGAGTGTCAGGATATCGTTGCCGCGCTGGAGGCATTAGTTTAACGAAGCTTAAAAAGCTGAGAAAATGGCGCCGGATAATCCAAGACCTCATGCCCTTCATGCAGAGGCCCATCGGTCAACGGCGCGACTAGAATCGACGTGGGATCGACCTCAAATGGACATTGCCAGCCATATTCCGATAAAGAACGAAACCCAAAGCGCGGATAATAATCCGGTAAACCAATCACAATGATAGCGTGATATCCCCGTCGGCGAACTTGCTCAATGGCCACATTAATCATCGCACTACCCACTCCGAACCCCTGACATTTGGGGACAACGGCCATTGGTGCCAGCGCCATGATCTTCAATTGCGTGTTTCCCTGAAGTTGGATCTCACTTAATAAGATATGACCGCTCACTTCACCATCCACTTCAGCAACCATTGAAAGTTGTGGACAATCGACAAGTCCTCGCATCGAATCGACAAACCGAGCTTCTCCCGGATGTTCAAAAACCTGTACATAAATCCGGCGAATTGCATCCACATCAACATCCCGAGCGATCCGTAAGGTGGGACTTAAACTACTCATCTGCTCCACTACTCCCCGTGATGGAAAAAGGTAAATTTTAACGTCGGGACTTGCTGCAAACTCTGGGTTACTGCACAAACCCCGTATCAAGTATGATCGTCCTCGCCCAATCCGCCAGCTTTTTATCAAAGAACCCAGAGTTAGATCCTAAACTGCTTGTCAGCCAAATCATAAACGATTACCGTACTCCCCCTCAATTTACGCTTTAGGAACAACAGCATGGGCTATGAGTGGCTCGCGTTAATCTCTGCAGCATTATGGGCATTAACGAGCCTGATTTCTGTCATACCATCCCGCCACCTCGGGGCCTTTGCATATAGCCGCTACCGAATGGCGGTTGTCAGCGCCGTTTTAGCCATTGCCAGTTTAATCACCGGCGGTTGGCAAACGCTGCAACTTCATGATTTATTATGGCTTATCATCTCAGGTATCATCGGCATCTTTATCGGTGATACCGCTTTGTTTGCCTGCATGAATCGGATCGGGCCTCGCCGTGCCGAGTTATTATTTACCTGTAATGCAATTTTTACTCCCATTTTGGGGATCCTCTGTTTTCAGGAAACCATGAACAGCTGGCAAATTGCCGGAGCAAGTCTGTTATTGATCGGGGTTGCTTTAGCGATTATGTTCGGGAAAAATCAGAAACATCAATGGGAAGCCATTCGGGGGCCACTCGCACTGGCCATTCTATTGGGACTCACCTCAGCTTTAGGACAAAGTTTTGGGGCCATCTTAGCGAAACCGGCACTGCACAGCGCTACCGACCCTATTTCAGCCTCACTGATCCGCATGACATCGGCTTTAGTCGCCCATCTTATCTTATGGTGGCGAATGCCGTCGCTCACTCGTTCCCATCAACCCATGAACTGGTCTATCTTCGGTTATGTCTTTACCAATGGTTTTCTAGCGATGGCAGTAGGAATGACGCTTATTCTATATGCTTTGCGTCACGGTAACGTTGGCCTGGTCGCCCTGTTTTCAGCGACTACCCCCATCATGATTTTGCCAATGCTTTGGATCTATACCAAACAAATCCCGACCCGGAGTGCCTGGATCGCCTCAGCCCTGGTTGTCTTAGGGACCGGATTATTACTGCACTAACCTCTAAGAGCTAATCACGACTCGGCTACATCTAAAGGTAGCCGAGTCATCTGTATTACAGCGCTTGCAAACGTAGCACTAAGTTACTTTTAACAAAAATCACTAAGCTAATCATACCCCCAATCGCTAACACACTGGCCAGAATAAAGGCCGAATGATAACCGCCACCATATTGGATAATAAACCCGGTGACGGCAGGCGACATGATCCCTGCCAGATTCGACAGGAGATGAACAAAGCCACCTGTTGTGCCAATTTTTTTCGGTGGAACGATATCCTGTAAAAGTGACCAACATGCCTGAGGCGTCATATACGCAAAGATAGTGGCAATCGTGATCAAGGTTACCGCTAGGTACAAATCACTCACGTAAGCCGTACAAAAAACACTGATTGCCGCGATCCCCAATCCAACGAAAATAATAATTTTTCGTGACAGGACAAAGTTATTCAACTTCGAGAAGATATAATCACAGATCATCCCACCAATAATGAACCCTACGGTTGCCCCCAACCACGGTAGCATTCCGACGATACTCATACTTTTAATATCTAGATGCTGGAAATCGACCAAGTAAATCGGCAACCATGATAAAAAGAAGTATTGAATGTAGTTAAAGCAGAAGAATGCCAGTGCCACACCGATAACCGGGAGTGACAAAATATATTTCCACATGGAATCATGGCTATCGTTTTCATGCGCCGGATTACGAACTCTTGCGGGGCGATTATTAACGATTAGTTCGGCTTCTTGCTCAGAAACCCGGCGATGATCTTCTGGTTTATCTCTGAAGAAACACAACCAAAACCCCAACCAAACAAAGCCGAATAAGGCAATCACAACAAAAGCAAGCCGCCAGCCAAAATAGAGCCCGACTAACCCAACAATAGGAGCAGACAACGCCGCACCTAACGGTTGTCCAGCATTCGTAAACCCAACAGCACGACCAATTTCTTTTTTCGGGAACCAGTTAGAAATAGACTTATTCGTGGTGGTTCCCATCGGGCCTTCACCGATACCAAACAACACTCGAACAATGATTAAATGGAAAAAGCCCCCCACTAATGCAGTCGCACCACAGAATAACGACCACACAGCCATTGCCAATCCATACACTTTTCGAGGTCCATATTTATCTGCTCCCCAACCGCCAATGAAACAGAAGAGGCAGTAGCCCACGAAAAAGCAGCTAAATAGAATTCCTAATTGCGAATCCGTTATTTTTAAATCAGTTTTAATGAGCGGAGCCATAATAGAAAGCGCCGACCGATCCATGTAGTTTAATACTCCAGCTAGAAATAAGAGTATCGCTACATAATACCGATATTTATTCTTAAACATTGTTCTATCCTTTTAGACGCATGAATAATATTTAATTATATTTTTATTTATTATTTCTAAATCAGGGTCAAATCCTAACCCAGGAACATCAGTTAAATTTATTTCTTTCTTATAATTTAGAATAGGGTGGACATTGGATTTAAACTTAATAAATGGAACTTCTAATTTGATATCTTCATTGAGCATAGAAATAATATGAGCCGTTGCTAACATTCCTGCCCCATAATAAAAACAATGTGGGATGATTTGAATCTCACTTTCTTTTGCCAGATCTAATAAATGAAGTATTGCAGTAATTCCACCTATTTTGGTTACACTAGGTTGAAAAATATCAACCGCATGATATTTCTGAAAATTCAAAAAATCTATCTCACCATTAGCATTCTCCCCAGCAGCAATCGGAATTCCTTTTTCCCTTAACTTAGATAATCCAGCGAGATTATCTGGAGACCAAAGGGGTTCTTCAATCCATTTCAAATGAAGATCTTTTAGCTCATCGAAGTGAACACTTGCTTCATCTATATTCCAGATACAGTTGAGATCAACTGACAAATCAACATCATCAGGCAGGATTTCTCGAATCAGCTTAATGGTGCTGATCTTTGTTTCATGAACCTTAATTTCTCGATACCCTGCTTCAATAACTTGCTGCAGTGTTTTATTTAATCCTTGAATATTATCGCCGTAATTGACCAAGCTAGGATATAATTCTATCTTTTGTCGAGTCCCGCCAAGAAATTTCCATAATGGCAATTGGTTTGCTTTCGACAATAAATCCCATAAGGCAATATCAATAGCAGAAATAGCATATCGAATCGGTCCTGTTCGACCAAATCCATGCAGCGATTTTTCTGCCTGATGGATCAATGATTTTAATTCATCTACCGTGCTAAATGACTGGTTAATAAAGAAAGGAGCTACAACTTTTTTTAACGCTGAAAAGGTAACTGGATTAATAAGATGTCCAAAACTCTCCCCCCAGCCTATGAGGCCTTGCTCAGTTTCTATTTTAACTAATAGAGACTGCATCTCACTTACTTCAGGTGAAGCAGCGTTATAGTCCTGATCATTTGATTTATTAACTTCTCGATTAGAAGAAAAAGGAATAGAGATAATCATGATGTCTATTTTCTTTATTATCATTATAATAAGCCTCTATAAAACTATTTTATAATGGCCATTAATCACTTTATTTCCCTTTAATTCAATCGATAAAAAAGCACGATTTAATGAATTGTGAAGCAATGTTCATCGAACTGTGCAAATGACCAAAACATTCGCTAATTATTCAAATTTATCTAGGCATCCGCCCAATTCTCAAATGTTCTGAAATCTCTATGATATGGGTAATGTTTGAAAAGCCGTTCCAGATTTTTCAAACGCTCAGAATTTTCGTACCGAGGATAACTACATGACTGAAGCATCGCTCCAAAATCCCCTCCGCCAGCAGTTGCAGACTCGCCAGCGCCTCATCGGCTGTTGGTCTGCATTAGCCAATCCCATTTCAACCGAAATTTTGGGACTCGCAGGCTTTGACTGGATCCTGCTGGACGTTGAGCATTCCACGAATGACTACAGCGACCTGATCCCCCAACTGATGGCCCTTAAAAACAGTCCCAGCACACCGATCGTTCGTCCTCAGGCCAATCGCCCTGAAATCATTAAAAAATTATTAGATATTGGCTTCTACAATTTCTTAATCCCATATGTGGAAGATGCCGAACAAGCCCAACTCGCCGTCAGCGCTACCCGCTATCCTCCGTTGGGGATCCGCGGCGTTTCCGTGGCACATCGCAGTAACCAGTTTGGAACCATCACCGATTACTTTGAAAAAATTAATGACTCCATCAGCGTCATCGTTCAAATCGAATCCCAGAAAGGCGTCGATAATGTTCAAGAGATCGCCGCCATTGAGGGCGTCGATGGTATTTTCATCGGCCCGGCCGATCTGTCGGCATCATTAGGTCATCTGGGAAACCCGGGGCATCCCGATGTTCAAAAAACGATCCGCTACGTTTTCGACCAGACGGCCAAAGCGGGCAAAACCTGTGGGATCCTCGCCCCTAATCGGGAAGATGCGCTGCGCTATCTGGAATGGGGGGCTAATTTCGTCGGCGTCGGCTCCGACCTCGGGCTCTTTAAATCAGCCTGTTTTACTCTGGCACAAAGCTACAAATAAACCTTGTTATTACGTTTTTAATGAAAGGAGAGACAATTATGAGTATCAAAATCGGCTTTATCGGTTTAGGCATTATGGGCAAACCCATGAGTAAAAATTTACTCAAAGCAGGCTATGAACTCGTTGTTTATGATCGCAATGAAGGCAGTGTTGCCGAACTGACTCAAGCAGGGGCCGTTGCGGCCACTTCAGCCAAAGCCGTTGCCGAACAGGTCAAAGTCATCATAACCATGTTACCCAACTCTCCCCATGTCAAAGAAGTTGTTTTTGGCAGTGATGGGATTGCCGAAGGCTTCGCCGCTGGCGGCACATTGATCGACATGAGCTCCATTGCCCCACTGGCCAGCCGCGAAATTGCCGCTGAGCTGGCCAAACAGGGGATCGAAATGCTCGATGCTCCCGTCAGTGGCGGTGAACCCAAAGCCATCGATGGCACGCTCTCGGTCATGGTCGGAGGCAAACAAGACATTTTTGACCAATATCAAGAGCTCCTGTCATGCATGGCCGGCTCCGTCGTTCGGACCGGGGAAATCGGCGCCGGGAACGTCACCAAACTCGCCAACCAAGTCATCGTGGCCCTCAACATCGCCGCCATGTCTGAAGCCTTAACGCTCGCCACCAAAGCCGGTGTCGAACCTGAACTCGTCTATCAGGCCATTCGCGGCGGACTCGCCGGCAGTACGGTTCTCGATGCCAAAGCCCCCATGGTTCTCGATAACAACTTCAAACCCGGTTTTCGCATCGATCTGCATATTAAAGATCTGGCCAATGCCCTCGAAACCGGTCATGGCATTCATAGTGCCCTGCCCCTGACCGCCGCCGTTATGGAGATGATGCAGGTCCTCAAAAATGACGGACTGGGAGAATGCGACCACAGTGCACTGGCTAAATACTATGAAAAATTAGCCCATATCGAAGTGCGAAAATAATACAACAGGCCAGCAACGCTGGCTCTGTTCCCTTGTTTTAACCGACTCACATGCATGGGATCGCGTATGAATATTGTTATCGCTCCTGATTCATTTAAGGAGAGTATGAGTGCTATTGGTGTCGCTGAGCAGATAGCTCTGGGGTTCAAGGCCATCTATCCGGATGCGCAGTATACCCTCACGCCGGTCGCCGACGGTGGCGAAGGAACGGTGGACGCACTGGTCAATGCCACCCGGGGAAAACGCGTTCAAACCACGGTCACCGGCCCTCTTGGCGCACCGGTTATCGCTGAATTCGGATTAACCGGTGATGGCCAAACCGCCGTCATTGAAATGGCGGCCGCCAGTGGCCTGATGCTGCTCCCCCCCGAGCAGCGTCAGCCGCTTCACACCACCAGTTTTGGGACCGGGGAACTGCTGATTGCCGCCGCCCGCCATGGGGTATCGCACATCATTCTGGGGATTGGTGGCAGTGCCACCAATGATGGCGGGGCCGGATTGCTACAGGCCATCGGGGTCAAATTGCTGGATGCAGCGGGTCATGAACTTCCCCCCGGAGGCGGGGCGCTCTCGGCGCTGGCACGGCTCGATACCCGCCAACTGGATCCGGAATTACAGCGCTGTCAGATCACCATTGCTTGTGATGTCACCAATCCACTCGTTGGTCCGCAAGGGGCTTCAGCGATATTCGGTCCGCAAAAAGGGGCTACGCCGGCGATGATTGCTCAGCTCGATGCCAATCTCAGCCACTATGCCCACTGTCTGGCGCAACATACCGGGATCACCATTGCCGATTATCCGGGTTCCGGTGCCGGCGGTGGCATTACCGCCTCCCTGCTGACCGTATTGAATGCCAAGCTCTACTCCGGGATCGAACTGATTATGGAGGTTGTGAAGCTGGAGGCTGCCATTCGGGAAGCCGATCTGGTGATTACCGGTGAAGGTCGACTCGACAGTCAAAGCATTCAGGGGAAGGTGCCCGTTGGCGTCGCAAAATTGGCCAAAAAATATCATAAACCCGTGATCGGGATCGCAGGTTGTCTCAGTGAAGATGTCGAGGTGGTTTATGATCACGGTTTAGACTGTGTTTTTAGTGTAATACTGCGGCCTTGTTCATTGCAGGAAGCCTTTGATGACACCCGTCAGAATCTGGTCATCACTGCGCGAAATATCGCCCGACTCTATCAGTTAGGCCAGCTCGCGGCTACCGCATAAGTTGTCCGGTATGGCGTCCCCAGTAAAGATAGGAGGCCATGCTCATCATGCATATCTTTAGGGGGATCCACGGCATTGTGCTATTGAACGAACCTGTTTGTATCCCCTATTGATTTTCCATCCGTTCTACCTTGACCAACCCCCGAGTTGGTCTTTTAGTTTTTCCGGACCAAGCTCATGAACAACGTCTGTTGATACAGTGAGATCCAACGGAAACACCTCCCTAAGATTCGAATTATTATGCGGGCGGCCGTGTTGTCTATTGTGGGTTGTGATAAAAGCTAAATAATGAGGGAAACCAGTATTTTCATCTGATGAGGATCGCAGGGGCTAAAAGGAGAATAACCGCAGCCGTTCAATTGACAGATCTTTTTGCATATCATGCTGCGGGTTGAGAATGGCCCGTACGATTCGGACCTTCTCATGGGAAGAACACATCAGACAGCTGACTTAGGAACATGAATCGCCTTGACAAAGGTCGTCGGTCAGATCAATCCATGCTCGATAGAGGCTATCGATATCAAACTCAAGTCACAGGAGCCGGGTTAAAGACTGACAGTTGATTATAAAGTCCCCAGCGCTGGGCCCATGTTTGATGTCGTCCACTTGCCACCGCGAGGATCATTTCAAACAATTCCTGACCTAATTGTTCAATACTGCTTTTTCCTTCCGCTATCACGCCCGCATTTATATCGATCAAATCCGGCCAGCGGTCAGCTAGTGCACTATTCGTTGCCAATTTAATCACCGGAATCGCCTTAAGCCCATAAGGAGTTCCCCGACCGGTCGTAAATACCTGCAAGGTAATGCCACTTGCCAATTGCTGGGTACCGCACACAAAATCACTAGCGGGTGTCGCCGCAAAAATCAGTCCTTTTCGAGTCGGACGTTCACCGGCGGCTAAGACTTCCACAATTGGAGAACGACCCGATTTGGCAATAGAACCTAACGCTTTTTCAACCACGTTCGCCAATCCACCTTTTTTATTGCCCGGCGATGGATTCGCACTACGATCCGTTTGCCCCTGTTCCAAATACGTATCATACCAACGCATCTGCTCAATCAGATCAGTCGCCACTTGGGCATCCGCAGCCCGAGGAACCAGCAAGTGGATGGCATCGCGGACTTCGGTCACTTCAGAAAACATCACCGTGGCACCGCAACGAACCAGTAGATCAGCCGCATATCCGACCGCAGGATTGGCGGTCACACCAGAAAAGGCATCACTGCCACCACACTGTACTCCAATGACCAACTCACTGGCTGGGCAGCGTTGTCGTTGCCGCTGATTCAGTCGAGCCAGCAATGTATCCGCCTGCTGCATAATGTCATCAACCATCGATTCAAATCCCTGATGACGTTCATCTTGCAACATAATGATCTGTTGCTCAGGCACATTGAGAGTATCGCCGGGGATTTCCAGTAACCGTTCCGGCTGAAGTTTTTCACATCCTAACCCGACAACCAACACTTCATTCCCAAAGTTCGGATTCTTCGATAAGTTATGTAAAGTGCGAATGGGAACCACGGCAGCCGGTGCATTAATTGCCACACCACAGCCATATAGATGATTTAATCCAACCACACCATCGACATTGGGATATTTAGGCAGTAGCTCCTGTTCTATTTTGGAGACCACATAATCAACTACCCCAGCGACGCAATGCACAGTCGTGGTGACGGCCAATAAGTTTTGAGTTCCCACCGAACCATCCGCGTTGCGATACCCATCAAAGTAATAACCCGTGAGCGGGGGCTGGATCTCGCCATGACCATAATCCAGTGGTAACTCATCCAATGCGGGTGCCGTCGGTAGTTGTACTCTGAATTGGTGGATCCAACTTCCGGCAGCCAAATCGCTAACCGCATAGCCAATCACTTGGTTATAACGTCGAATCGGGTCGCCTTGTTTCAGATCGGTCAGTGCCACTTTATGCCCCATTGGCACATCTTCTTGTAATTCGATGTGACCATTCACTATCGTACCAGAAGGTAGTCCGTCAACATTCGTGACAATGGCCACATTATCCCGCTCATCCACCTGAATGAGCGATAAGCTTGTTTTCATGGGTACACCTTTTTGCTAAGCAACTTTGCTTAATATCCACTATCGGACCAACGCTTGGTGATCTCAACACCAAGTCACGAAGACAATTCATACTTTGTGATTAAGTCACCATCGTTTTATTCATCTGCCAAAAAATAATCCCTGCAATCCGTCCATCTTGAGTCATTTGCCCAATGCGTAGCACTTCAGCTGCTTCATACAATGAACACACAGCAAATAACAATTAAAGCAAACAATTTGGGACTGTTGATCTGTGGAGGTTGCCCGTCGTTCGGATTGAATGCGTTCCGAATGTTCCTTCGCACACAACTGTAACAACAAGATCAACAGGCACGCCCCTACACCAACATTCAAATTGAAGAGGCTGAAAGATATGGAACATATAAAATCGCAAGCGACGACCGCCGTAAAAAGTCAAACGCATGCTCGCTACTGGATCGTAGCCATGCTATTCATTATTACGTCTGTCAACTATGGAGACCGAGCGACGATTTCGATCGTCGGCGACCCGATGTCCCATGCGCTGGGAATTAGTTCTATCGCAATGGGATACATTTTCTCCGCATTTTCATGGGCCTATGTCATTGGGCAAATCCCGGGAGGATTGTTGCTTGATAAATTCGGTTCCAAACGAGTGTACCTGATCTCCATTATTACCTGGTCTATTTTCACATTCTGCCAAGGGTTTATCAGTCTGTTTCCCGGTGCATCCGTAATTGCCGTCCTCTTTTTACTGCGCTTTTTAGTCGGAATGTGCGAATCACCGGCATTTCCCGGCAACAGTCGTATCGTCGCCGCTTGGTTTCCGGCACAAGAACGTGGTACCGCATCTGCTATTTTTAACTCTGCACAATATTTTGCCACCGTTATTTTTGCTCCGATCATGGGATGGCTTACCCATAACTACGGCTGGCACCATGTGTTCTTCTTTATGGGGATCATGGGCTTTATTGCCGCGTTCATGTGGCAAAAAATCATCTATCCACCTAATCAGCATCCGCGCGTCAATGAAGCCGAATTAGACTACTTAAAAGAAGGTGGTGCCCTGATTAATCTAGATAAAAAAGATGTCGCGGCTTCAGATGATGCTCAACCGAAAATTGAACTACAGGTTTCTAAAGGTCAGGCCATTAAACAATTGATTAGCTCTAGAATGATGTTAGGGATTTATCTGGGTCAATATTGTATTAACGCCCTGACTTATTTCTTTATTACTTGGTTCCCGGTGTATCTGGTTCAGGCCCGAGGAATGTCCATCTTACAAGCTGGTTTCGTGGCGGCTATCCCGGCGGTTTGTGGGTTCTTAGGGGGAATTTCCGGAGGGGTGATTTCAGACTTTTTACTCTCACGCGGAGTCTCGCTTACCTGGGCTCGTAAAACGCCCATTATCTGTGGCATGTTACTTTCAACATCAATGGTCGTCTGTAACTATATCGATACTCAATGGCTAATCGTTGCCTTTATGGCCCTATCATTCTTCGGTAAAGGAGTGGGTGCTCTCGGTTGGGCCGTCATGTCAGATACCGCCCCGAAAGAAGTGGCCGGATTAAGTGGTGGGATCTTTAATACTATCGGTAATTTATCCGGGATCATCACCCCAATTGCCATCGGCTATATCATCGCAATGACCGGTTCATATAACGGAGCCCTGATCTATGTCGGTATTCATGCTCTGATAGCGATTTTCAGTTACATTTTTATCGTCGGAAAAATCCAACGTATGCAACTGTCACCTGTTCTGTCTGCTTAACATAAGGGATAAACAATGACTTTTAGTTCAACGCCATTAATTACTCAGGTCGAAGTTGTTCCGGTCGCCGGCTTTGACAGCATGCTATTGAATATTGGTGGTGCACATAACGCTATATTTAGCCGAAATATCATCATCATTCATGATAACAGCGGCCATATCGGATTAGGCGAAGCCCCCGGTGGCGAAGTAATTGAACAAACACTGACCCAAGCGGCAAACCAACTGCTCGATCAACCTATAGCCTACTGTAACCGACTGGTACATCAGATCCATTATGCCCATCAAACCGCCGATTTTGAGGTTTTCGGTCAAGGGGCGTGGACCTTTGAACTCCGCGTAAACGCCGTCGCAGCTATTGAAGCGGCCTTGCTGGATTTACTGGGTCAACATCTCAACGTTCCGGTCTGTGAATTACTGGGACCGGGTCGACAACGAGATGCGGTCACCGTCCTCGGCTATCTATTTTACGTAGGGGATAACCATCAGACTGATCTGCCTTACCCACAGCCTGAAGCGGGGCATCCTTGGTATCAAATCCGCCGGCAAAAGGCCATGACTCCCGAAGCAATTGTCCGACAAGCGGGTGCTGCTCAGAGCCGTTATGGATTTAAAGACTTTAAACTCAAAGGTGGCGTCTTAGCCCCCGAACAGGAAGCTGAAACTATTCATCAGTTGGCAACTGCTTTTCCGGATGCCCGGATAACCATTGATCCCAACGGGGCCTGGTTACTGGATGAAGCCATCAGCTTAGGTAAACAGCTCCGCGCCGATCTGGCCTACGCCGAAGACCCCTGCGGTGCTGAACCTGGCTATTCCGGCCGGGAAGTGATGGCTGAATTTAAAAATGCGACGGGGATCCCCGTCGCAACCAACATGATCGCCACCAACTGGCGAGAACTAAATGCGGCCATCCGCTTAGAAGCGATCGACATCCCCCTAGCTGACCCGCATTTCTGGACCTTAAGTGGTGCGGTCCGTGTAGCTCAGTTATGTCATGAATGGGGGCTAACATGGGGATGTCATTCAAACAACCATTTTGATATCTCACTGGCGATGTTTACGCAGGTAGGGGCCGCTGTTCCGGGGAATCCAACAGCAATCGATACCCACTGGATTTGGCAAGAAGGTCAACATCTCACACAACACCCACTCCAAATTATAGACGGGCAGATCCGAGTTCCTGATGCCCCGGGGCTGGGGATTCAACTGGACAGAGAGCAGCTCGCGAAAGCTCATCGATTGTATCAAAGCCTACCGAATGGGAAACGGAATGATGCTCAGGCAATGCAGTATCTGATCCCTGGATGGCAATTTGATCGAAAAAGGCCCTGTCTGGTACGCGATTAATTGAAACGAATTGATAAAGAGGAAATTATGAGTTTTTCAACAGCACCTCAAGTCACTGCAATGCAGGTTATTCCTGTAGCAGGTCACGACAGTATGCTCATGAATTTAAGTGGCGCACATGCCCCATTTTTCACCCGTAACTTAGTCATTCTCACCGACTCCAGCGGCAATCAGGGTGTTGGCGAAGTCCCAGGAGGTGAAAAAATTCGTCAAACCTTAGAAGATGCTAAATCATTGGTGATTGGTCATACGCTAGGTGAGTACAAAAATGTGATGAATCAAGTGCGCCGCACCTTCGCAAAACGAGATGCCGGTGGCCGGGGCCAACAAACATTTGATTTACGCACGACAATTCATGCGGTCACTGCCATTGAAGCGGCCATGCTAGATCTATTAGGACAAGCCTTAAATGTTCCAGTGGCGGCACTACTGGGTGAAGGGCAGCAACGGGATGCCGTCAAAATGCTGGGCTATCTTTTTTATGTCGGCGATACCCACAAAACTGACTTACCTTATCTTCGTGAAGATCAGCAATCGGATGATTGGTATCGTCTGCGTCGCCAGCCCGCAATGGATACAGCGACGGTTGTCGCGCTTGCTCAGGCAGCCCAGCAAAAATATGGCTTCGCCGATTTTAAATTAAAAGGGGGCGTATTAGCGGGTGAAGCCGAAGCGGAAACGGTCACAGCGCTACACCAAACATTTCCGGAGGCCCGCATCACCTTGGATCCTAATGGTGCGTGGTCACTGCAACAGGCGATTCAATTAGGTCGGCAACTCACCGGTGTGCTTGCCTATGCCGAAGACCCCTGCGGGGCAGAACAAGGCTTCTCCGGACGTGAAATTATGGCTGAATTTCGTCGGGCAACCAGCTTACCGACAGCCACGAATATGATCGCAACCGACTGGCGACAAATGCAACATTCCATCCAATTGCATAGTGTCGATATTCCACTGGCGGATCCGCATTTCTGGACCATGCAAGGTTCAGTTCGTGTCGCGCAGATGTGCCATGAATGGGGACTGACTTGGGGCTCTCACTCTAACAACCATTTTGATGTTTCACTGGCGATGTTCACCCATGTCGCCGCAGCGGCTCCAGGAGACATCACCGCCATCGATACCCACTGGATCTGGCAGGAAGGAACCGACCGCTTAACTCAAGAGCCATTAACGATTAAAGGAGGCATGGTTCAGGTTCCTCAGAGACCGGGACTAGGCATCCAACTGGACATGCAACAGGTCGAAGCTGCACACCAGCTTTATATCGATCAAAAACTGGGTGCACGAAATGATGCCAAAGGAATGCAGTACCTCATTCCCGGCTGGCAATTTGATCCGAAAAAACCCTGTATGGAGCACTAGTTCCATTCAGTAAAACGCTGAACAATCACTTTTAATATTAAAAGGATACATTATGACGGAAGCAACTGCTCTTAATCCGCTGCGTCAAAAACTACAAGCGAAAGAACGCCTCATCGGCTGCTGGTCTGCATTAGCTAATCCCATTTCAACCGAAATTTTGGGACTCGCAGGCTTTGACTGGATCCTGCTGGACGTTGAGCATTCCACGAATGACTACAGCGACTTGATCCCCCAACTGATGGCCCTTAAAAACAGCCCCAGCACACCGATCGTTCGTCCTCAGGCCAATCGCCCTGAAATCATTAAAAAATTATTAGATATTGGCTTCTACAATTTCTTAATCCCATATGTGGAAGATGCCGAACAAGCCCAACTCGCCGTCAGCGCTACCCGCTATCCTCCATTGGGGATCCGCGGCGTTTCCGTGGCACATCGCAGTAACCAGTTTGGAACCATCACCGATTATTTTGAAAAAATTAATGACTCCATCAGCGTCATCGTTCAAATCGAATCCCAGAAAGGCGTCGATAATGTTCAAGAGATCGCCGCCATTGAGGGCATTGATGGTATTTTCATCGGCCCGGCCGATCTATCGGCATCATTAGGTCATCTGGGAAACCCGGGGCATCCCGATGTTCAAAAAACGATCCGCTACGTTTTCGACCAAGCGGCCAAAGCGGGCAAAACCAGTGGGATCCTCGCCCCTAATCGGGAAGATGCACTGCGCTATCTGGAATGGGGGGCTAATTTCGTCGGCGTCGGCTCCGACCTCGGGCTCTTTAAATCAGCCTGTTTTGCCCTAGCTAAAAGTTATCAATAACACGCTTTATTTTTCTCAGACATCCAGTCTATAGGAGTACATGATGAATATGAAAGTTGGCTTTATCGGTTTAGGCATTATGGGTAAACCCATGAGTAAAAATTTACTCAAAGCCGGTTATGACTTGGTGGTCTATGATAGTAAAGCCGCGACTTGCCAGGAACTCGAACAGGCCGGAGCCACCGTGGCCGACTCCAGCAAAGCCGTTGCCGAACAAGTGTCGGTGGTGATCACGATGCTCCCCAACTCTCCACATGTGAAAGCCGCTGTGTTGGGTGAAAATGGCGTCTTAGATGGATTTAAATCCGGCGGCACACTGATCGACATGAGCTCCATTGCCCCACTGGCCAGCCGCGAAATTGCCGCTGAGTTGGCCAAACAGGGGATCGAAATGCTTGATGCTCCCGTCAGTGGCGGTGAACCCAAAGCCATCGATGGCACGCTCTCGGTCATGGTCGGAGGCAAACAAGACATTTTTGACCAATATAAAGAGCTCCTGTCATGCATGGCCGGCTCCGTCGTTCGGACCGGGGAAATCGGTGCCGGGAACGTCACCAAACTCGCCAACCAGGTCATCGTGGCCCTCAACATCGCCGCCATGTCTGAAGCCTTAACGCTCGCCACCAAAGCCGGTGTCGAACCTGAACTCGTCTATCAGGCCATTCGCGGCGGACTCGCCGGCAGTACGGTTCTCGATGCCAAAGCCCCCATGGTTCTCGACAACAACTTCAAACCCGGCTTTCGCATCGATTTGCATATTAAAGATCTGGCCAATGCCCTCGAAACCGGTCATGGCATTCATAGTGCCCTGCCCCTGACCGCCGCCGTTATGGAGATGATGCAGGTCCTCAAAAATGACGGACTGGGGGAATGCGACCACAGTGCACTGGCTAAATACTATGAAAAATTAGCCCATATCGAAGTGCGAAAATAATACAACAGGCCAGCAACGCTGGCTCTGTTCCCTTGTTTTAACCGACTCACATGCATGGGATCGCGTATGAATATTGTTATCGCTCCTGATTCATTTAAGGAGAGTATGAGTGCTATTGGTGTCGCTGAGCAGATAGCTCTGGGGTTCAAGGCCATCTATCCGGATGCGCAGTATACCCTCACGCCGGTCGCCGACGGTGGCGAAGGAACGGTGGACGCACTGGTCAATGCCACCCGGGGAAAACGCGTTCAAACCACGGTCACCGGCCCTCTTGGCGCGCCTGTTATCGCTGAATTCGGGTTAACCGGTGATGGCCAAACCGCCGTCATTGAAATGGCGGCCGCCAGTGGCCTGATGCTGCTCCCCCCCGAGCAGCGTCAACCGCTTCACACCACCAGTTTTGGGACCGGGGAACTGCTGATTGCCGCCGCCCGCCATGGGGTATCGCACATCATTCTGGGGATTGGCGGCAGTGCCACCAATGATGGCGGGGCCGGATTGCTACAGGCCATCGGGGTCAAATTGCTGGATGCAGCGGGTCATGAACTTCCCCCCGGAGGCGGGGCGCTCTCGGCGCTGGCACGGCTCGATACCCGCCAACTGGATCCGGAATTACAGCGCTGTCAGATCACCATTGCTTGTGATGTCACCAATCCACTCGTTGGTCCGCAAGGGGCTTCGGCGATATTCGGTCCGCAAAAAGGGGCTACGCCGGCGATGATTGCTCAGCTCGATGCCAATCTCCGCCACTATGCCCACTGTCTGGCGCAACATACCGGGATCACCATTGCCGATTATCCGGGTTCCGGTGCCGGCGGTGGCATTACCGCCTCCCTGCTGACCGTGTTGAATGCCAAGCTCTACTCCGGGATCGAACTGATTATGGAGGTTGTGAAGCTGGAGGCTGCCATTCGGGAAGCCGATCTGGTGATTACCGGTGAAGGTCGACTCGACAGTCAAAGCATTCAGGGGAAGGTGCCCGTTGGCGTCGCAAAATTGGCCAAAAAATATCATAAACCCGTGATCGGGATCGCAGGTTGTCTCAGTGAAGATGTCGAGGTGGTTTATGATCACGGTTTAGACTGTGTTTTTAGTGTAATACTGCGGCCTTGTTCATTGCAGGAAGCCTTTGATGACACCCGTCAGAATCTGGTCATCACTGCGCGAAATGTCGCCCGACTCTATCAGTTAGGCCAGCTCGCGGCTACCGCATAAGTTGTCCGGTATGGCGCGCCTTAGTCAGCTTCAAATGATGCATAGCAGGTTGTCATGATCACAACGAGACCCCCCTTAGGCGTGGGTGAATCCACTAGCGCTTCACCATTAAACCAATACGATGATTTTTTGAATCACCAATTAGCCCAAGCTATCGTCTCCCGCACCATGAAAATTATCGACTGTAATGTCAATATTATGGATGCCAGCGGCGTCATTATCGGCAGTGGTGATGCGGATCGTATTGGTGAACTACACGAAGGCGCCTTACTGGCTCTGTCCAACGGCGAAATGTTTATCGTCAATGACAGTCTGGTGCAACACCTGCACGGGGTACAACCCGGGATTAATATGCCAATGCGCCAAAATAATAAAATTGTGGGTGTCATCGGTCTGACCGGAAATCCGGAAAATCTTCAGCAATATGCCAAACTGGTGACCATGACCGGTGAAATGATGCTGGAGCAGTCACAACTATTATCCATGTTGGCTCAGGATCAACGCCTCCGTGAAGAGTTAGTTTTAAACTTGATCCGCAGTAGTTCTCTTTCTGATGAACAACGAGAATGGGCCCAGCGGTTGGGTATCGATCTGACCATTCCCCGAATTGCCGTCATTATCGAGATCGATAGCGGCCAATTACTGGTCGAAGACACCATCTATGAGCTACAACATCTGTTGAATCGGCTGAGCCAACCTGAACACCACAATCTAGTGGCTCGAACATCTTTAAATCGAGTGACGGTGCTAAAGCCCGCATTAAATCGAGCCGGGGAATTTGACCGCCAGTGGATCCATCAACGTATTCAGTTACTTTTTAAGGATCTGGATCAAAACAGCAAATTACAGCTACAAGTCGCTATCGGCCACTATTTTACCGGTGAAGGCAGTATTAGCCGCTCTTATAATACAGCCTCTACCACACTTAAAATCGGTAAAATGTACCGCCCCGAGCAACGAATCTACGATTACCACGACCTACAACTCCCAGTGTTGTTAGATGCGCTTCAGGACAGTTGGCAAACTGCAGAATTTTTACGTCCGCTAAATCGGTTAAAAATGATGGATGGCAACGGATTATTGCGTAAGACTTTGCTGACATGGTTTCACCATAATACCCAATTAACACATACGGCACGGGCATTATTCATCCACCGAAATACACTAGAATATCGGCTCAACAAGGTTTCAGAGTTAACCAACTTGGATATTCGAGGCAGCTTTTTTGACAGAATGTTACTTTATATCGGCCTGCAACTCGATGAAACGGTCACCTAAGCTCACCATGATCCGTTCGTCTTAGCCGTCAAACTGCTTTAAACTAGACGAGGTAAGGAACACAACTAAGGGATGCACCAGTGACATCATCAGACTCTTCGCAACAAACTATCGAGCCGGATCAGATCGAGCGCTTTAATAAACGGTTGCTCACGCTTGAGAAAGATAAGATGCGACTCTGGAAAGAACAGAATATCCAGCGAGAGGAATTGCTCCAACTGCACGAAAAATGGCAGATACTGCGCAGCAACACAACCGATGACGAGCTAGCACTAGCAACCGAAATCTTGGAAACTGATACTCCCGAAAGCAGCAACGCTCAGATTCATCATTCTCAGCCCCAACCGGAATTACCTCCCTCACCACCAGAAACCACCGCCCCAATGGCAACCGCGCCGTCCAGCCAAACGGACGACATCTGTCAGGAAGTCGCCCGACTCCGACGCCAACTGCGATTAACCACATGGTTAGTGGTACTCATCGCCGTGATGCTGGTTGACTGGCCAATGCTTTGGATTAACCTTCGTTACTGGGCTACTCAGTTTTCTCATTTGTGGCAGTGACATTCAGGGGCTATTTCCGTCGTAGCAGAATGCCCGGCCAGCGAATCCAGAATCGGACAATTGGGGTGGTCATCTCCAGCACAACAATCTATCAACGTATGCAGACTATCCCGCAGCTGAGTCAGCTGGCCAATCCGCGACTCGATCTCATGCAAATGGGCCCCGGCAATCTGTTTTACATCCGATGAGGCTCGGTTACGATCCACATATAGAGACAGCAACTGTTCACATTGTTCAAGGCTAAAACCAATTTTGCGGCAATTTCCCAGAAAGCGGAGTTGATCCAGTTGGCGCTGCCCATAACTGCGGTAACCATTTGACTGCCGATCCGCTTTCACTAGTCCAATGTCATGGTAATAACGCACGGTTTTTACCGACAGACCACAACGTTTTGCAACTTCACCAATCTTCATGGTTATTCCTCCTGGCGGGGTTTCCAACGAGTCAACCGAACCGAATTCGAAACCACGGATAATGAACTTAACGCCATGGCGGCTCCTGCAATCGCCGGACTCAACATGCCCGAAGCGGCCAAAGGAATACCAATGACGTTGTAGCAAAATGCCCAGAATAGATTCTGCTGAATAATGCGCCAAGTTTTACGAGCGAGCAGCAACGCATTAGAGACCAGTAATGGGTCATCACGCATTAAAGCAACATCGGCGCTCTCAATCGCCAAATCACTCCCACTGCCCATTGCAATTCCGACATCGGCCTGCGCTAATGCCGGCGCATCATTCACACCATCACCGACCATCAGTACTTTGCCACCACGGCTCTGACGATCTCGAATCTGTGCCAGTTTATCTTCGGGCTTCAGTTCGCTGGCCCAGTCATCTAGCGAGAGTTGTCTGGCAATGCGTTCAGCCACTTGATGCTGGTCTCCAGTGAGCATCACGGCTGCCACTTGATGCGCCTGCAATTGTTTCACCGCCGAGACAGCGTTGGTACGCAGCACATCGGTTGTCGATAGCACGCCAATCATCTGACCATCTTTGGCCACAAAAATAGTATTTTGCCCTTGCTCCGATAAGGTTCCGGCCTGCTCAAGCAAGGATGTATCCATCGCAACATGAAATTGCTGTAGCAACGCCTGATTCCCGACCAGAATGATACTTTGGGTCGAATCTTTCAGATGGGCTTCAATGCCCATGCCCGGATAGCTATTAAAGTAATCCAGTTCAATCAGCGGCTGCTGATTAGCAGCTAACATTGCCTTAGCTAAAGGATGCTGACTCCCTTGCTGAGCACTCGCAACCCATTGCAACAGCTGCTCTTTGTTATCGGCAAGCACCGAGGCCAGAGTTGGATTTCCCTCGGTTAAAGTGCCGGTTTTATCAAAAACCACCTGATTAATCTGACGGGTTCGTTCCAGCGCGTCGATATTTCTAAATAAGATCCCATATTTGGCACCACTTCCGGTTCCGGCCACTAAAGCCGTCGGAGTTGCCAGTCCCAGCGAACAAGGACATGCAATTACAAGTACGGAGATCGCTGCGGTAATTCCCCCACTCCAGGTTCCAAAAATGCCCCACAGCACGAGCGTGACCAGCGCGATGGTCAATACCACCGGAACAAAATAAAAGCTGATTTGATCGGCCAGTTTTTGGACCGGCGCTTTGCCAGCCTGAGCATCACTCACCATCTGGATCATCCGGCCGAGGGTACTGTCGGCATTCGCGCGAGTGACTTCCACTTTAACCAGCCCCTCACCATTTAAACTCCCGGCGAGCACCGTTTCTCCGCTCTGATGGGCTACCGGTGCACTTTCGCCGGTGATCAATGCTTCATTGAATTCAGATTGTCCCCAGCGAACAATGCCATCAGCGGGCACTTTTTCTCCTGGTTTAACTAAAACCCAATCCCCCTCAACCAAGTCATCCACGGCAATATCGGTCGCCACATCGCCCTGCAGTCGATGCGCCTGCATCGGCGCTTCATTAATCAGCGTTGAAATAGCCTTCGCCGCCCGTTTTTTGGCTCGATCTTCAAGAGCTTTCCCCGCCAAAATCAACGTGATAATGACTGCGGCCCCATCAAAATACAGGTGCGGGAGCCCAGAGAGATAAAGCCAGACACTATAAAAGTAGGCGGCGCTGGTTCCCATAGCCACCAAAGTGTCCATGCTTCCAGCCCGAGAGCGTAACGCATGCCAAGCACCTTTATAAAACGGCCAACCTAAAATAAACTGAACCGGCGTGGCCAACAGCCACTGGAGCCACCCCGGCAAGGCGGTTGAGATGAGCATCGGCACCACTAGTGGGATTGTCAGCACAAGGCTAACGACCAACCGCCAAGGAAAATCCGCACGAGTTTGCGGTGCCTCAGACTTTACCGGCTGATTATCCTCAACCTGGTAACCCGCATTCTCAATCGCTTTGACGACGACATCCTCTACGTGACTATCCGGTAAGCTTGAGACGGTGGCCTGACCCAGCGCATAGTTCACTTCTGCACCCAAAACACCCGGTACTTTATTTAAAGCTCGCTCCACAGCAGCCGAACAGCCCGCACAGCGCATCCCGGCGACTTTCCACTGTTGGCGCTGCAAGGGTACCGGATAACCGGCATTATCCAGCGCTTTCGTCACATCGCCAATGGAAGCATCATCAGCAAGTTCAAAATGAGCCTGATTAAGTGCCAGATTAACCGTAACATCCGCTACACCTGGCTGCTCATTCAGGATTGCTTCAACGCGGCTGACGCAGCCAGCACAGCGCATCCCTTCAACGGGAAGAGTATAAGCATTCGACATGGTTAACCTCCTTCGGTATGACCATTTGGATGAATCAACATCATGTACTATAAACCTTCCTATAACAGTAAGGTCAATGCTTATATTTGATAAAATTTACATTTAAAAACGATTCAAATATGCTCCTAAATCGAGCAGTTATTGTTCATCGAGCTGACGCTTAGTGGCGGATTTTCAAACTCGCGGCATATATCATGCTTATTACACACAATAAAATTGATTAATAAGAAAATTTCTGTAGTAATGCCCTATTTTGAATCACATCAACAGTTCAGTTATTCATTTGTGCGCGACAAATTCAGTCTAATTATAATTTTATTCAGGAGTCATGAAATATGGACGAAATAGAATCCATTATAAAAAGCATTAATGGTGTAGTGTGGGGACCATTAATGCTTGTACTCATTCTTGGGGTCGGCTTATTTTTATCGCTCGGCCTTAAGTTAATGCCCGTATTAAAAATTCCTCACGGTTTTAGCCTGCTCTGGTCCGGCCGTTCCGCCGATCAGGCCCACAAAGGTGAAATTCCACCTTTTCAAGCACTCATGACGGCCCTTTCAGCCACCGTCGGGACCGGGAACATTGCCGGCGTTGCTACGGCTATTTTCTCAGGTGGACCCGGAGCACTTTTCTGGATGTGGCTCACCGCATTAATTGGAATGGCGACAAAGTATGCCGAAGCGGTGTTAGCCGTACGATTCCGGGAAACCGATGACCGAGGGCAACACGTCGGTGGGCCGATGTATTACATTAAAAATGGACTCGGGAAAAACTGGGTTTGGCTTGGTTTTTTATTTGCTGTTTTTGGCGCCTGTGCCGGGTTCGGGATCGGAAATACCGTCCAGTCTAACTCCGTCGCCGATGTCCTTCATACCACATTCCATGTGCCCACTATCGCAACCGGCATTGTGCTGATGGTCTTAGTCGGAGCAGTCCTAATCGGTGGGATCAAGCGAATCGGTAGCGTCGCTGGCGCATTGGTACCGATTATGGCCATAGCCTATATTCTGATCGGTTTATATGCCTTAGCACTCAATGCCGATCAACTTCCCAATGCTTTTCATCTGATTTTCACCCATGCATTTACACCGACAGCAGCCACCGGCGGCTTTGCGGGTTCTATCGTCTGGGCAGCGATCCGGTTTGGGGTCGCACGCGGGATATTTTCTAACGAAGCCGGATTAGGTTCAGCCCCTATGGCTCATGCTTCTGCACAGACCAATGATCCAGTGCGACAAGGGCTGGTAGCCATGCTGGGAACTTTTATTGATACAATTTTGGTTTGTTCAATCACCGGCTTAGTGATTGTGAGTTCTGGTGTATGGACCAGTGGCGAAACGGGTGCTTCATTAACTGGAGCCGCGTTTAATCACTCCATGCCATTGATCGGCCAAGCCGTAGTAGCTATCGCACTCGCTATTTTTGCTTTTACAACCATTATCGGCTGGTCTTACTATGGCGAACGCTGTGTAGAATTTCTATTAGGCGTCAAAGCCATTACACCTTATCGTATTTTATGGATCCTGGCACTTCCATTGGGTGCGACGCTCAACTTGGATTTTGTATGGCTGGTAGCTGACACGCTCAATGCCATGATGGCTATCCCCAATTTAATTGCATTAGCCTTATTAAGTCCAGTGGTTTTCACCTTAACTAAAAGCTATTTTGCAAATCAAAAATAACCGTTAAACCAAGCTAAATGCACGCATCATGGCGTGTATTTAGCTCCTTTTTCAGAATATCCACTCCCACTTTGCTCCTGCATGCAACGGCTGATTTTATAAGCAACAATTTTTTCATATTAAAGTCGAGGAATTGGGCGGAACGCCTAGAGTTTCAACGCTTCCCGGTATAAAATAATCGGTCATTTCGAGATCTATTGGAGTTACGTGTGAGTGTATCGTTGTGGCAACAGATTGTCAGTCGACTGCAGGATGAACTGCCGGCTACTGAATTCAGTATGTGGATCCGGCCCTTGCAAGTCGCGCAGGATGAAAAGTTGCTGACATTATATGCACCAAACCGTTTTGTACTCGATTGGGTCAAAGATAAATACGTCATTCGCATCAATGCGCTACTCGATGAATTTTGTGGTGCCGATAAACCCAGCCTACGTTTTGAAGTGGGCAGTAAACCGGCCCGTCCGACGGTCATCGCCGATCCCGAACCGGAGAATCCCCGACAACCCCAAGTTGAAGCACCGGTTCGTCCAGCCGTTCAGCCACAACCACTGCAAGAACGGAGTTGGGATCGTGATACGCACCATCGAGGCGAACGTGAAATATCATATCGAAATAACATCAATCCTAAACATAAGTTTGATAATTTCGTTGAAGGTAAATCGAACCAATTAGCCCGAGCGGCAGCTTCTCAGGTAGCCAGCAATCCAGGTGGCGCTTATAACCCGCTGTTTTTATATGGCGGAACCGGCTTAGGGAAAACCCACTTACTGCATGCTGTCGGCAACGGTATTCTGGAACGCAAACAAAATTCACGCGTCGTCTATATGCATTCGGAGCGATTTGTGCAGGACATGGTAAAGGCCTTACAAAATAACGCCATTGAAGACTTTAAGCGTTATTATCGGAGCGTTGATGCCTTATTGATTGATGATATTCAATTTTTTGCCAATAAAGAGCGATCTCAAGAAGAGTTTTTCCATACCTTTAATGCACTTCTTGAAGGCAATCAACAAATCATCTTAACCAGCGATCGCTATCCTAAAGAGATTGATGGGGTTGAAGACCGGCTAAAAAGCCGTTTCGGTTGGGGATTAACCGTCGCGATTGAGCCACCGGAACTCGAAACCCGGGTCGCAATCCTCATGACGAAAGCTCAAGAAAATAACATTCGACTGCCCGATGAAGTCGCTTTTTTTATTGCGAAACGATTACGCTCGAATGTCCGTGAATTAGAAGGGGCATTGAACCGAGTGATCGCTAACGCAAATTTCACGGGCCGCGCAATTACCATTGATTTCGTGCGCGAAGCTCTGCGCGATCTTTTAGCGTTGCAGGAAAAATTAGTCACAATCGATAACATCCAAAAAACGGTGGCTGAATATTACAAAATTAAAGTAGCTGACTTGCTCTCAAAACGGCGCTCTCGCTCGGTAGCTCGGCCGCGTCAGTTAGCGATGGCGCTGGCAAAGGAGCTCACTAACCATAGTTTGCCTGAAATTGGGGATGCATTTGGGGGACGAGATCATACGACTGTCCTGCATGCTTGCCGTAAAATTAATCAGCTTCGGGAAGAAAGCCACGATATCAAAGAAGATTATCAAAACCTTATTCGAACTTTGTCATCTTAGGGATCCAACATGCATTTTCAAATTAGTCGGGAAGCTTTGCTCAAACCATTACAGTTGGTCAGCAGTGCCATTGGTGGACGGCCTACCGTTCCCATCCTAGGCAATATTCTGATGGTTGTTTCCGAACGGGACGTATCGTTGACCGGCACCGATATGGAAGTCGAATTACGAGCTAATATTCAGGTGGAACAAGCGTTAGAAAGCGGCGCGGTCACCGTTCCCGCCAAAAAATTTGTCGATATCTGTCGAGGTCTTCCGGATGGATGTAGCATTGAATGCAAAACTCAGGGGGATCGTATGCAGATCCGCTCAGGGCGAAGCCGTTTTTCATTAGCCACCCTGCCCGCCGATGATTATCCCAATGTCGATAGTTGGGAACCGCAGTTAGACTTAGTGATCACCCAATCAAAAATAAAGCAACTTATTGAAAATACACAGTTTTCTATGGCAAGCCAAGATGTTCGGTATTATTTGAACGGCATGTTATTCGAATCTGAAGGCCAACTCTTACGAACAGTCGCCACTGATGGTCACCGATTAGCCGTCGCATCCGTGCAAACCGGGCTGGATCTGGAAAACATTCAAGTGATTGTGCCCCGTAAGGGGGTGTTGGAATTGACCCGATTACTGGATCAAGAGGATGCCCAAGTTCAATTGCAAATTGGCGATAATAATATTCGCGCAATGGTCGAAGGATTTACATTTACTTGTAAGCTGGTCGATGGACGATTCCCTGACTATCGTCGAGTGATCCCAAGTATTGGTGATAAAATTTTAATTTCCGGGCGAGAAGAATTACGACAAGCTTTTTCTCGGGCCGCCATTTTATCCAATGAAAAATTCCGAGGGGTCCGTTTGCAGCTGGCCAATGAAACCTTGACCATCACAGCCAATAACCCCGAACAGGAAGAAGCTGAAGAAATTCTCGACGTGACTTATCAGGGCACTGATTTAGAAGTAGGATTCAACGTTTCCTATATTTTGGATGTCTTGAATGCCCTTAAATCTGAGCAAATTCGAATGACTCTTTCAGATAGCATTACTGGAGCCATTATTGAAGATAGTGAGCAATCGGGTCAGGCACTGTATGTTATTATGCCAATGCGGCTATAGCACGGATTGACGTGAGAATAAATGACGATTCAAGTCCTACAGACCACGCAGTTTCGTAATATTAGTTCGGCTAAGATCGACTGTCATCCACAATTGAATGCCATTGTGGGTGATAATGGTAGTGGGAAGACGAGCCTTTTAGAAGCGATCTATTTGCTTGGATTTGGCCGTTCATTTCGAAGTAGTAAAATAAGACGAATCGTTAATCATCAATGTGCCGAATTGATTTTATTTGCACAATCTGACGAACATCGAATCGGGCTGAAAAAGCAAATCGATGGAACGACATTGCTAAGAATCGATGGTGAAACAGTTCGAACTCAGGCAGCACTGTCTAAATTGCTTCCGGTACAACTCATTCACCCCGAAGGTTATGGCGTGATTAATGGCAGTCCAAAGTATCGGCGGGCTTATTTGGACTGGGGAGTGTTTCACGTGGAACCACTCTTTCAAAACATAATGCATCGTTATAAACGCTTGTTGAAACAACGCAACGCACTCTTAAAACGTCGGGCAAGTTTTCGGGAAGTTCATATCTGGGATCGAGAACTTGTTACGATCGCCGAGCAGATTAAAACGATGCGCGAAGAGTACTTCGCTAAGATAGTCCCGACGATAACAGAAATAACTGCAGATTTTTTACCGGAATACCAATTTCGATTTGATTTATATTGCGGATGGAATGAAGAGGAATCCTTGGCTCAGTTTTTAGAAAGCCAGTATCCTCGCGAGTGTCAATTAGGATATACCCTAGCCGGCCCTCATAAAGCAGATATCCGAATTAAGACCGAACAGGGAAACGCGGCGGAATGTGTTTCTCGGGGTCAACTTAAGTTGTTGGTCTGCGCACTATTATTGGCGCAGGGGCAGTATGCTTTTCGTGTTCTACACAAACCAACTATCTATTTAATTGATGATTTCGCAGCAGAGCTTGATCCGAACAAGCGTGCGTTATTAGCCAATTACCTGCAGTCGAATCAGGCTCAGGTATTTATTACGGCGATTGAACAGCAAATGCTGGAAGGTTTCAATTTAACCGATGGCCACTTGTTTCACGTGAAACAAGGGGTTGTCACTCAACAGTAAACGAGAGCGAAACATGGCTGAAAATAATTATGGTTCGTCTAGTATCAAGGTGTTAAAAGGCCTTGATGCCGTGAGAAAGCGTCCCGGAATGTATATCGGTGACACTGATGACGGGACAGGCTTACATCATATGGTCTTTGAAGTAGTCGATAACTCTATTGACGAAGCTTTAGCAGGCTACTGTAAAGATATTGTGGTTACAATCCATGGAGATGGTTCCGTTTCTGTCACCGATGACGGACGAGGCATTCCTGTAGACTTGCATGAAGAAGAAGGCGTTTCTGCCGCTCAGGTCATCATGACGGTTCTTCATGCCGGTGGGAAATTCGATGATAATTCCTATAAAGTATCCGGGGGTCTACACGGTGTTGGGATTTCAGTGGTCAACGCACTGTCTGAAAAACTCAAGCTTGTCGTTCGTCGCCAGGGGCATGTCTATGAACAATACTACAAAATGGGTGAACCGGTTGCTGATCTGAAACCTATTGGCGATACCGATCAAACAGGAACTGCTATTCGATTCTGGCCTAGCTCAGAAACTTTTAGTGACACCGAATTCCGCTATGATATCTTAGCCCGCCGCTTACGCGAACTATCTTTCTTAAACTCTGGTGTTTCGATCATTCTGCGCGATGAACGCGATAACCGTGAAGATCATTTCATGTACGAAGGCGGTATCTGTGCGTTTGTTGAATTCCTGAATCATAATAAAACCCCGGTCCATGATAAACCTTTTCACTTTACCACTGAACGTGAAGATGGCATCACCGTCGAAATTGCGATGCAATGGAACGATGGATTCCAAGAAAGCATCTACTGCTTTACCAACAACATTCCGCAACGCGATGGGGGTACCCATTTAGCAGGATTCCGTTCAGCATTAACTCGGACGTTGAATAGCTACATGGATAAGGAACTCGGGAAGAAAGGCAAAGCCACGAGTGCAGCCGGTGAAGATGCCCGTGAAGGGTTAACCGCTGTCATTTCCGTTAAAGTGCCCGATCCTAAATTTTCTAGCCAGACCAAAGATAAATTAGTCTCTTCAGAAGTTAAAACTGCTGTTGAACAGGCCATGGGGGAAAAATTCAGTGAATTCTTGCTAGAACAACCCAATGACGCCAAGATTATCACCCAAAAAATTGTCGATGCAGCACGTGCACGTGAAGCCGCTCGTCGCGCCCGAGATATGACACGTCGTAAAGGTGCTTTGGATTTAGCCGGCCTCCCCGGGAAATTAGCAGACTGTCAGGAAAAAGATCCGGGGCTCTCCGAACTTTACATTGTGGAAGGGGACTCTGCGGGTGGTAGTGCTAAACAGGCCCGCAACCGGAAAAATCAAGCGATTCTACCTCTGAAGGGTAAAATTCTAAACGTTGAAAAAGCACGTTTTGATAAAATGCTCTCCTCGCAGGAAGTCGCAACCCTGATCACAGCACTAGGCTGTGGCATTGGCCGTGACGAATATAATCCAGATAAAACCCGGTATCACAACGTCATCATTATGACCGATGCGGATGTCGATGGATCACATATTCGGACCCTACTTCTGACCTTCTTCTATCGTCAGATGCCGGAGATCATCGAGCGTGGTTATGTTTATATTGCACAGCCACCACTGTATAAAATGAAAAAAGGCAAACAGGAAACCTATATCAAAGATGATAATGCGTTAACTGAATACCTAACATCATTAGCCTTGGATGACTCCAGCTTGCATGTTGCTGAAGGGGCCCCAGCCATTGCGGGAGCATCGCTCGAATCGATGGTCCGTCAATATCGGAGTATCCAGAAACTACTGGATCGTCTCTCTCGCCGCTATCCTCGCGAAGTGTTGAACCAGATGATCTATCAGCCCAAACTGGCTTATTCAGAATTGGCTGATGCAGAAAAAGTTCAGAGCTGGATGGATAACCTTCTGGAGCAAATTAATGCGCGATTGCCTAAAGGAAACTTCTACCAAGCTACCGTTGAAAAACATCCTGAGCTCAATCTTTATCAACCCAAAGTTTCACATCGAATGCACGGTGTAGATACTGAATATCAGTTTGAGCACGAGTTTTTTGAAAGTCATGAATATGAAAAAATTGTAGAGTTAGGCAATGTTATCGCCAACTTGCTTGAAGATTCTGCATACGTGGCTCGTGGAAGCAAACAACAGCCAGTTTCAAGTTTTGAAGAAGCACTGGCTTGGTTGATGAATGAATCCAAACGGGGTATCTACGTTCAGCGTTATAAAGGTTTGGGAGAAATGAACCCGGAACAACTCTGGGAAACCACAATGGATCCTGATTCACGGCGCATGCTCAAAGTTACCATTGAAGATGCGATTGCATGTGATCGATTGTTTACGACGCTGATGGGCGATCAAGTCGAGCCCCGTCGTGAGTTTATTGAAACAAACGCATTGAATGTCGCCAACCTCGACATTTAGTGTTCGATTCAATCGTTTAAAAGGGCCTGTTCAGGCCCTTTTTTGTGACTTTTAATATACACACTTCTCACATTATTCTGCATTTTTATGCCACTGTTTTTTCCCTATTTTCTTTATTTCACCCTTCCAATCACATCGCGGTTTATCCTGATGCCGTCATGCATTTCATCTTCTATCATCCCCCATCTTTAAAAAATTTAAAAATGACTCTTGAAACTGAAAATCTTATTCCCATATTAAAGATGTAACGCCGAAAAGGGTTACCAATAAAAAAGCGCTGAGCCGTAACCGGTCAGCAACATTCATTAATTGCTCACAAGAGGATTAATATTATGCGTACTCAATTTGATTTCACTCCACTTTATCGTAGCGCTATTGGTTTTGATCGTTTAGCTAATCTAGTCGAAGCAGCCGCTACCGCATCCGCTCAGAATGGCAATGGTTATCCTCCATATAACATTGAACTGGTTGATGAAAACCAGTATCGCATTACCCTGGCAGTCGCTGGATTTGCAGAAGATGAATTGGAAATCACCAGCCATGAAAATGCACTTATCGTTACAGGTCGTAAAGAACAAGCTGGAGATGAAACCAAAGATAGTCGAAAATTCCTATATCAAGGTATCGCAGAACGGGGATTTGAACGCAAATATCAGCTAGCCGATCATGTCAAAGTCACATCGGCAAACTTGGAAAATGGCTTACTTCATATTGATCTAGTTCGGGAAATACCCGAAGCGCTCAAACCGAAAAAAATTACCATTAATTCGGGGAAACCATTTGCAAGTATTCATGCAGATGAACCACAGCGAATTGCTGCTGCGTCATAAAAGATAAGCATCTAATCGTATAGAAATAAGCAAAGGCCCGATTGATATCGGGCTTTTTTGGATTAAAGATTTTTATAAAGTGGATTAATAATTTCAGCCATTTTATCGATGCCGCGCCGAACGATATCGGCATCACCCGCATAATTTAAACGAATACACTGCCGAGTATGCGGCCAGCTAGCCGTATCAATCCCAGGGAAAAAGTACTCTCCAGGGATAATGAAAACGCCCTCTTTTTTTAGTAATTCATAAAGTTCTAAATCACTGATAGGGAGACCATCAAACCACAACCATAAAAACATCGCCCCTTCGGCTCGATGAATCTTAAAACGCGGATCGGGGATTTTAGTTTTAAGTAGCTCAATCGTTGCCAAACTTTTACGTTGATAAAAAGGCCGAATCACCGTCTCACTCAATCGCAAAATATCGCGGGACGCTACCATTTCTCCCGCAATAACAGGCCCAATACTTCCCGGAGCTAGATTAATAATGCCGGATAAATTATTTAATGCTTTAATAATTTCAGGAGCCGCAACCACGATCCCACAGCGAGCCCCAGGCAACCCTAATTTCGATAAGCTCAGACATAAAATCGTATTATCGCTCCAATAGGGCGTTGCATCATTAAACACCATATTGGGAAAAGGCATCCCATACGCATTATCAATTAATAAAGGGATCTGGTGCTGTCTGGCTAATTCATCTAACTGTCTCAACTCCTCATCGGTAATCACATTCCCAGTGGGATTGGTTGGACGGGAAACACAGATCAATCCTATATCATCCGTGATTTTTAGTGCATTGAAATCAATATGATATTTAAACTCACGCTGCTGAGCATCAATGTCAATTAAAGGACGGGTTCCAACAAATTGCTGAGGGGATAACCCACAATCGGCATATCCAATATATTCTGGGGAAAGTGGGAATAGCACTTTTCTAATATCACCGTCAGCCCCAACGCCAGCATATAGATTAAACAAATAGAAAAAGGCCGACTGAGATCCATTGGTCAATGCGACATTTTCTTTAGTCAATGACCAGCCATATTGCTCACTCAATAAATCTGCTATCTGAGACAGAAATTGAGTCTGACCTCCAGGGCCATCATAATGGCATAGTGACTCATTGAGTTTTCCTGAATTGACCAATGTTTCAAGATGAGATTGAAAATACTCAATAACTTCCGGGATCAATCCTGGGTTTCCGCCGCCCAACATAATTGAGTCAGGTCGCTGCATCCCTAACTCTAGATCATCCATTAACTGTGCAATACCAGAATGACTGGTAAATTTTTCTCCAAACTGCGATAACCATGCCATATGTTTTCTTAAACCTTCAATTTATACGTGTTTCACGTGAAACCATGAAACCGATATTCTATTTAGCACTCGAAGCCCGTCGGATATAAACCTGTGGATTTTGACCACTCACATCCAAATAAAACTGATAGATCCCATCCTGATCAGGCGTAAACGAAAAGCTATTAAATTCAGCACAATTATCGGCAACCCGTGGCTGATTCAACTGCACCGGAGAACTGTCTGAAAGATACCCGAAATCCGTACCACACTGCCAATCCTTATCCCCTACTTTCCATTCATAGGGATGGCCATCCGCCACCAACTGCGCTTGCGTCATCCAGACACCTGGTTTTCCAGGAACTTGCTTCATCTGATACTGTGGCTCAGCATCCCACCAAGTAAAGACGCCCCGTAAATAGATTGGCTTATCAATTTGAGTACTTACCGGTCGATGGGGCTCCTCACTGGTTATCGAACATCCAGCCAAAAACGAAAGCATCATCGCTGACATAGCAAAATTACGAAGACTACGCATGCCACTTCTCCTTATTGATATTTAAGTTATTAGTGGTGCTGTCAAACCAGACACACATCCATATAACTACCCTACCATAGATGAAAAAAAAGTCGGTTTTCAAACCGACTTTTTCACGATATACATCAAAATTTATTCAGCCAGCCACTGTGCAACCCGTTTCGCGAAATAGGTTAGGATGCCATCGGCTCCGGCCCGTTTAAAACAAAGCAATGATTCCATAACCACCGCCCGTTCATCCAACCAACCATTTTGAATGGCTGCCATCTGCATCGAATATTCACCGCTCACTTGATAAGCAAATGTTGGAACCTGAAAAGTATCTTTTACCTGACGTAATACATCAAGATAGGGTAACCCAGGCTTAACCATCACCGAGTCAGCGCCTTCTTGAATATCTAAAGCAATTTCGTGAAGTGCTTCTTGTGAATTAGCCGGATCCATCTGATAGGTAAATTTATTACCCCCTTTTATGTTGCCACTAGATCCAATCGCATCCCGGAATGGCCCATAAAAACATGAGGCATACTTCGCTGAATAAGCCATAATTTGGGCATTCACAAATCCAGCTTCTTCAAATGCTTCCCGCATTGCAAGCACACGACCATCCATCATATCACTAGGTGAAATAACATCGGCCCCAGCTTCAAGATGCGAAAGCGCCTGACGAACTAAAATATCTTTAGATATATCATTAATGACATAACCATTCTCATCAATGACGCCATCCTGACCATGTGTTGTATACGGATCCAGTGCTACATCCGTCATGACCCCAATGTTTGAACACTCGGCTTTAATGGCCCGAATGGCCCGTTGGATCAAACCATCTGGATTATAAGCTTCCTCAGCCAACAATGACTTTTTATCGGCTTCTATGTAAGGAAACAGATCGATCAAAGGGATCCCAAGCGCTTCAAGATCTTTCACTTCTTTCACAAGCTCATCGATACTATAACGAAATATACCAGGCATAGAGGCGACTTCTTCAACCCGCCCAGTACCTTCAAGCACGAACATCGGATAGATCAGATCATTCACACTTAATTGATTTTCGGCAACTAACCGTCGTGAAAAATCATGAGCTCGATTACGTCGCATCCGACGTAACGGAAATTGGCTAAATTCGTTCACGGAAAACTCCCATTATTGAATAAAGCAGGCTAAGCGAAAAAAACCCGCTGGAAATTCTGACTAATTTGCTGTTCTAACTGTGCCATAGGAAGGCCTTTTAAATCAGCCACCGTCTGGTAAATGTGAGGTAAATAACAAGGCTCATTGCGTCGATTACCCGGTTTATTCGGTAAATCTCGCGGTAATAAATACGGGGCATCTGTTTCTAAAAATAAACGATCAGTCGGAATATCGGCCACCAAGGAGCGCTGCATCTGCCCCCGTCGTTCATCACAAATCCACCCGGTCAACCCAATATAAAGCCCAGCCTCAAGGTAGCGAATTAACGCCTGTTTATCACCGGTAAAACAGTGTAATACCGCAGATTTTAAGCGAGGTAGCCATCGACTAAGGATCAACATAAAGTCTTCATGAGCATCCCGTTCATGCAGTAATACAGGCAATCCTAATTCAGCCGCCAGTTCAAGCTGGCGCTCAAAGACCCGCTTTTGAATCGCGACCGGGGAATAATTGCGATTATAATCCAAACCACATTCACCAATAGCGACCACCTGTGATAGTTGAGAGAGCTCGGCCACCATCGCTAAATCTTGATCTTGCCACTCACCCGCCTGATGCGGATGACAGCCCGCCGTTGCAACACAACCTTGATATTTCTCAGCTAACTGAGCAACAACGCGAGCTTCACTTGCATCACTGGCTAACAACAAAAACTGTTTGACGCCAGCCTGATAAGCCCGCGACATCACCTGATCACGATCTGTTGCAAATTGCCCACTGGAGAGATTTAACGCAATATCAATCATACATCGTGTGTTTCTGCATCCACTTCTTCAGGCTCCGTAGAGCGTGTATAAAAGCGGGCGAAAAACAATCCTATTTCAAATAACAACCACATTGGAATGGCTAATAATGTTTGAGAAAAAATATCCGGAGGCGTCAGCAACATCCCAATGATGAAGACAATCACAATGACATAAGGACGCTTTTTCGCCAAAGAATGCCGATCCGTCACCCCAGCCCAACATAGTAAAACCGTTGCAATCGGAATTTCAAACGCGGCCCCAAACGCAAAAAATAGCTTCAAGACAAAATCCAGATAACTCGAAATATCAGTGGCAATCGTCACCCCTTTGGGAGCCACGGCGGTAAAAAAATGAAAAGCGATCGGGAATACGACAAAATAGGCAAATGCAATCCCGGCATAAAAGAGTAACCCACTTGAAATCACGAGTGGCAAAATCAAGCGCTTTTCATTCTGATACAAACCTGGGGCAATAAACCCCCAAATCTGACTCAGTACATAAGGCATGGCAACAAAAACCGAACACACGATCGTTAACTTGATCGGCGTAAAAAACGGAGATGCTACATCGGTGGCAATCATTGAAGCATTCGGTGGTAAAACAGATAACAACGGCTGAGCCACCAAGGCATAAATATAATCTGAAAAATAAACCAGCGCCGCAAAGACAATAAGGATCGACAGCACACTAAAAAGAATCCGACGACGAAGCTCCAAAAGATGACTAACCAGTGATCCACTCTGGTTCTGTTCCGAATCCTGCTCACTCATCTGACTTTTCCGAATCCGACTTAGGCTCTACAGAAGATGGGCGTTTACTTGCGCCATCCGTTGATCGTGTTGAAGGCGAGTCATCCGTATGCAGAGAGCCTCCTATTTGTTCCCGAATCGTACGTCCACTGGCACGAGCCTGATCGACTTCCCGACGCAACTCTTTGATCTGAATTTCCCTTTCCAAATCATCCTTGACTTGATTGGCAATACCCCGAATCGTGTAGATCCATCGCATCACGGTACGAATCGCTTTGGGCAAACGTTCAGGTCCTAAAACAACTAACCCGATCACCGCGCATAAAACAATTTCCCAAAAACCGATATCAAACATATCAGCAACTTATATCAACGAGATACATTTGAATCGCTGGATTGCTTCTCAGAATTCGACTCTTCACTCTTTTGAGAGGATTGAATTTTAGCCTGAGCAGACGCTTCTTCGCTTTTCTCTTTCTCATCACTCATTGCGTCTTTGAAACCTTTCACAGCATGGCCTAAATCACCCCCCATCCCCCGAAGTTTTTTAGTTCCGAAGAGCATGACGACAATAACCGCAATAATCAATAACTGCCAAATACTAATTCCACCCATAATGAATCTCCAATCAAAACCTAGACAGGTTATAAATTAACGTAACCGACGCCATCCACAAAATGCCAGAATCAAAGCCACACCTACGACAAATCCAGCTATACGAAGCGAATTAGGATAAATCACCGCAGCACTGATCAAACAAGCACCAGAACATATACCATAAAATAGGCTAGCCTGACGAGCCCGTTGTGTTGCGATATAACGTTTTGAAAGTTCTCCAAAATTTTGTTGGTGCCGTCGGAATAGCTGCAAATTCTCAAAAATGAGTTCCGGAATTTCCGGAAGCTTTTCCGCCCAATAAGGTGCTTTCACCTTAATGGCATCCAACAATGCATTTGGCCCGACTTGATGACGCATCCACCGCTCCAGAAAAGGCTTCGCGGTCGCCCACAAGTCCAATTGAGGATACAACTGCCGCCCCAATCCTTCAATATACAACAACGTTTTTTGCAGCAGTACCAACTGGGGTTGCACCTGCATATGATAACGCCGTGCGGTATTGAATAAATTCAAGAGTACATGACCGAAGGAGATCTCCGCCAGTGGTTTCTCAAAAATCGGCTCACACACCGTACGAATAGCCGCTTCAAACTCCTCGACCTTGGTATCGGCGGGGACCCATCCGGAATTCACATGCAACTGGGCCACCATTCGGTAGTCCCGATTAAAAAAGGCCAGAAAATTCTCAGCCAGATAGCGTTGATCTTCCCGATTCAACGTTCCGACAATGCCACAGTCAATTCCAATATATTTCGGGCTTTCCGGATGTTCCCGAGAGACAAAAACATTCCCCGGGTGCATATCGGCATGGAAAAAACTATCCCGAAACACCTGTGTGAAAAAGACCTCGACGCCTCGCTCAGCTAGTAGCTTCATATCTGTTCCCTGCGCTTTTAACTGCGCGACATCAGAAACAGGAATGCCATAAATACGCTCCATCACCAGCACATTGGTATGGCAAAGCTCACTATAGACTTCGGGAATGTAAAGTAATTTCGAACCTTCAAAATTACGCCGTAACTGAATCGCATTGGCCGCTTCACGAATCAAATCCAACTCACCGAGCAAAGTTCGGCGATACTCCTCGATCACCTCAACCGGACGAAGTCGACGTGCATCGGGGATCCACATCAATAACTTAGCAAACCGCCGCATCAACCGGATGTCCGAATCGATCACATGTGCAATGCCCGGGCGGATCACCTTCACTACGACTTCCCGGTCATTGCTTTTAAGGCGAGCACAATGCACCTGCGCGATCGATGCCGAAGCCAGTGGCTCAATATCAAACTCACTAAAAATGGCATCCAACGGTTTCCGGAGCGATTTTTCAATCCGCTTTTTGGCTTCTTCCCCGGCAAACGGGGTGACCTGATCCTGGAGCAATGCCAAAGCATCAGCAATATCCGCAGGCAACAAATCCCGACGCGTTGAAAGCATCTGTCCTAATTTGATAAATACCGGCCCCAACGATTCCAAAGCTAAACGCAGTCTTTCTCCCAACGGCAAATTCTTATGCCGGTTCGGCCAGAAAAATAAACTATGCCGCCACAGCCGCATCGGCCAGGGCCAAAAACGACGGGGAATCGCATCATCAACCCCATATTTACACAGGGTTCGGATAATCACCCAAAATCGGAACAGTTCTCTTAATCCCATGGGTTCAGCAGCCTATTTATCCGTAGTTCTAAATCTGATAACGATTGTTCAAGCTGGTTTACATGGTCTGACCAGACCCGGAATTCGCTCGTTCCCACATTCATCCGCCACTCTTCCACCATCACCTCTCCCGCACGTTGTGAGAATGATTGTAAGTGTTTACTTATACTAGAAGTCATTGCATGGATGGTTCGAAATAATAAATTTGCCGGAGCGTCACCAATTACTTGCGCAAGTTTTTCTTCAGGTTCAGGACGTACTGACTGAAATAATTCGGCAAATTGCTGAATGAGCCGAATATCGCCTGTAAGTTCCATTTCCTGAGATTTAATCAATTCCGGAAACCGATTGGGATCCTGTAACTTAAAAAGGCTAGCTATCCCCAACGATAATTGGCTATCCACATGCCCTTCATACTGTGTCAGTACATCTAATTGAGCATCGGCCACACTAAAGTAAACCGTCGGCAACGGCTTAATTTCAACAGCAATCACTTTTCCAACTAAGGGCTGCTGACGCTTGACACTCGCCTTATCCAGTTGAAGATAGTGATTACTGACTAATTCTATTCCTGCGGAGATCAAAGAGGAAAAAGGCATTTGGCCCCCTAAAATTTATAGCCTCGGTGCAATGCCACAATACCCGCGGTCAAATTAAAATATTCAACCCCTTCAAAACCAGCATCATTCATCATCCCTTTCAAAGTTTCCTGATCAGGGTGCATCCGAATGGATTCAGCCAAATAGCGATAACTTTCAGAGTCATTAGCCACCATTTTTCCCATCAGCGGTAAAACCCGGAATGAGTACTGATCATAGACGCGGCTTAAGAGCTGATATTTTGGTTTTGAAAATTCCAAAACCAGCAATCGACCTCCGGGTTTGAGTACCCGAAACATCGAACGTAACGCCTTGTCTTTATCCGTAACGTTACGTAAACCGAAACTGATAGTAATTAGATCAAAATGATTATCGGGAAAAGGGAGTGCTTCTGCGTTCGCTTGTACGAATTGAACATTATCGGTAATGCCGGTGTCTCGTAGTTTAGCCCGACCCACTTTCAACATGGAGTCATTAATATCGGCAAGGACAACCTCTCCGGTCGGGCCAGTCAACCGGGAAAATTTAGCGGCCAGATCCCCGGTTCCACCGGCTAAATCCAAAACTTTCTGTCCAGGGCGGATACCGCTGCAATCAATCGTAAACCGTTTCCACAAACGATGGATCCCGCAGGACATCAGATCATTCATCAAATCATATTTTTTAGCGACGGAATGGAAGACGTTAGCAACGAGGCGCGCTTTTTCGGATTTATCAACCTGAGTAAAACCAAAATCAATGGTGTCCTTCTGTTTGTTCATGCAAACCTGTCCTGAAGAAAAAATAGGCCTCTAGTTTACTTGATGAGCACACCATATCCAATGGCTTTCAAAAACAGGGCTTAACGAGCCCCTCGATGATCCTTTCCGAACAAGAGCCTCACAACATTTCACTCGTCACTAGCACAATCCCATGATCAGAAACCGTAAATCGCTGCTGATCCAATTTAGGGTCGACCCCGATCGACATTCCATCCGGAATATGGCAGTTCTCAGCAATAATCGCCTTATGAACCTGACAGTGTTTCCCAACGCTAGAACCCGGTAATAAAACCGAATCATACACTTCGCTGCGCTCTTCAATCCGCACATCAAAAGACAGTAAAGAATGATTTACCTTCGCTCCGGAAACAATCACGCCGGCCGAAAGCATCGAATCAATAGCATATCCCCGTCGATCATCTTCATCGAAAACAAACTTCGCTCCCGGCCGCTGCTTCTGATCGGTAATAATCGGCCAGTGTTTATCATATAAATTCAGTTCCGGTTCCGGAGCCAGCAGGTCCATACTCGCTTCATAATACGCATCCAGATCACCAACATCGCGCCAATATCCGTTATTCCCCGGATGACCTTTACTCCCGAAAACATAACCAAACACACGCCGTTTTTCTAAAAGATAAGGAATAATATTATGGCCAAAATCATGGGCATAGCCGGGATGCAGCAACGCCTGACGCAGTTCAATATCTAACACATCTGTATTGAAAATATAAATCCCCATAGACACAAGTGCCTGCCCCGGGCTATTGGGGTCACATTTAGGATGAGCTGGTTTTTCATCAAAGCTCATCACTCGCCCTTGTTTATCAATTCCCATCACCCCAAACGAACTTGCTTTTTCAATGGGCGTCCGAATACAAGCGACCGTGACTTCTGCATCATTTTCCGCATGAAAGTTAACCATTCGGGAATAATCCATTTTATAAACATGATCTCCCCCTAAAATGAGAACCCGTTCAAAACGCCCTCTATCGATGATATCCAAATTCTGATAGATAGCGTCCGCTGTACCTCGATACCATTCTTCACCTGTGCGTTGCTGCGCAGGAATAATGCTGACCTGTTCATCCAGCGCTGAATTAAAGAACTGCCACCCTGACTGCAGATGCATAATCAAATCATGCGCCATATACTGAGTCAGAACACCGATACGACGGATTCCAGAGTTAACACAATTCGATAAGGTAAAATCAATAATTCGATACTTTCCTCCAAAAGAAATAGCAGGCTTAGCAACCCGATTGGTTAATTCTCGTAGACGTGTGCCTTTCCCACCAGCGAGAATCATCGCGGTGGTCCCACGGATTAACTGGTTACTGGATACATGTGAATAGCGATTTTCTGACATAAAAACTCCCACCAGGACACAAATGACTAACAAGCCAATATGATTGGCTAAAATAAACCGCCAAATCTCTGAGAGATCTGACGATGATGTGAGATGGGTGGTCGGTACAACCCGGGACGACATCACAATGACCACTTAACCGCGAAATAACCCAAGCCTCATATAAATAGCTTAGTCAATAACTCTATGATTGCTTGGAATTTCTACGATAATCATAAAAAAGAAATATCCGAGGTTTCACGCTTATTTGGGTCTCAAGACTCAAAAAATGAGGCCATATAATCCTTTGATAATTATAGAAATGGCTTTTTTTTGAACTATTTTTTACAGATTTATGAAGGCTGTCATAAAAATGTCATGAAAGCGAAATATTCTTGTCACTGTAATCTTCTACCTTGCAAGACGCTTATTTCAACGATACGAATCAGACAATGATGTCGATTCTGTTTAATCCCATTAGGAGGGATCATGAAACTGATGCGTACTACCGTCGCAGGAATTATGGCTGCAACGCTGTCTTTGACAACCCTTTCAGCGTTCGCCGCACCCACCATGACTGGTGCAGGTTCAAGCTTTGCTGGCCCTATCTACTCTAAATGGGCAGACTCATATCACAAAAAAACTGATGCACAGCTGAACTACCAAAGCATTGGTTCATCTGGCGGTATCAAACAAATCATTGCAAAAACCGTTGATTTCGGTGCATCTGACAAACCATTGACAGATGACCGTTTAGCCAAAGAAGGCTTAGTTCAGTTCCCGACTGTCGTAGGCGGGATTGTATTGGCAATCAACGTTCCTGGAATTAAACCCGGCGAATTAGTTCTAGACGGCTCGACACTGGCAAATATCTATTTAGGCAAAATCACTAAATGGAACGACGCGGCCATTAAAAAACTAAACCCAAATGTTAAATTACCAAGTCGTAAGATTGCGGTTGTTCGTCGTGCTGATGGTTCAGGTACTTCTTATGTTTTCACCGGTTATCTGTCTAAAATGAGCTCCGAGTGGAAATCAAAAGTGGGTCAGGGCGCAACAGTTAGCTGGCCGACTGGTCTAGGCGGTAAAGGGAATGATGGTGTCGCTGCATTCGTTCAGCGTATCTCTGGTTCCATCGGTTACGTCGAATATGCCTATGCGAAACAAAACCATTTAACATTTACCAAAATGGTCAACCACGATGGTAAAATCGTCATGCCTTCTGGTGACAACTTCAGTGCGGCCGCTGCAGGGGCTGATTGGAACCGGACTTTTGCTCAAGATTTAACTGACAAACCCGGAGCAACAGCCTGGCCAATTACTTCAGGTACATTTATCCTGATGCATAAAGTTCAAGCGGACTCCAAACAGGGTAAAGACGTTCTGAAATTCTTCGACTGGGGTTTTGCTCACCCACAAGAAGCCTCTGAACTGGATTATGCACCACTGCCTGAATCCGTTATTTCTATCATTCATCAAGAATGGAAAACAGAATTCAAAGATGGCAACGGCAGCGCAATCTATTAATTGATGTAAGACATGCCTATTCCCTCTCCGTCTCGGGGAGGGATTTGTTTATTTAAGGGATAAGAGAGTCTATGGCAGATATCAAGCCAGTAATCAAAGCCCCATCCAAGTATAGCGACTATGCTTTTGCTGCTTTGGTGCGGTTAGCAGCGATTATTACGCTCCTACTTCTGGGCGGCATCATCGTGTCGTTAATGTTCGCATCTTGGCCAACCATCCAAAAGTTTGGCTTGTCTTTTTTATGGACCAATGAATGGAACCCACCCGCTGAAAAATTCGGGGCACTGGTACCGATTTACGGGACCGTCGTGACCTCTCTTATCGCTTTAATTATTGCTGTACCCGTTAGCTTCGGGATTGCACTGTTCCTAACCGAACTCTCTCCCAATTGGCTCAAACGCCCGCTTGGGATTGCGATTGAATTACTGGCAGCGATTCCCAGTATTGTATTCGGGATGTGGGGACTCTTTATTTTTGCACCGATATTTGCCGACTATTTTCAAACCCCTCTGGGCGATCTACTCTCTGGGGTTCCGATTATCGGTAATCTGTTTTCCGGACCTGCATTTGGGATCGGGATCCTCCCCGCCGGGGTAATTCTGGCCATTATGGTGATTCCATATATTTCGTCCGTAATGCGGGATGTGTTTGAAAGAACCCCGCCGATGATGAAAGAGTCTGCTTATGGTCTCGGCTGTACGACTTGGGAAGTCATCTGGCATATCGTATTGCCCTTTACTAAAAACGGGGTCATTGGTGGGATCATGCTGGGATTGGGACGCGCACTCGGAGAAACCATGGCGGTGACGTTCATCATTGGTAATACCTACCATATGAACAGCTTCTCACTCTATCAACCTGGCAACAGTATTACCTCGGCACTGGCGAATGAATTTGCCGAAGCCGCACCGGGATTACACACTTCCGCACTGATGGAATTAGGATTAATCCTGTTTGTGATTACCTTCATTGTCCTGGCTTTATCGAAACTGATGATTTTAAGATTATCTCGAAATGAGGGGCGTAAATAATGGCCCGACTCACCGCAGAACAAAAACAAAATCTAGCCCGTTCCCGCAAACGAATGCAGGCTAAACGCCGGCAAATCAACCGGGTGGCACTATTTATGTCAATGGCCACAATGGTCTTTGGACTATTTTGGTTAGCTTGGATCTTATACTCAACCCTTGTTAAAGGGATTGATGGCATGAGTCTGCAACTATTTACCGAATCCACACCGCCCCCTAACTCTGAAGGTGGCGGTTTAGCCAATGCGATTGTCGGAAGTGGCCTGCTGGTCTTCTGGTCCACGATCATTGGGACGCCTCTGGGGATTCTGGCAGGCGTTTATCTGGCAGAATATGGCCAGCGTTCCTGGTTGGCAGAAGTGATTCGTTTTATCAATGATATTCTGCTGTCAGCCCCCTCGATTGTCATCGGACTGTTTATCTACTCGATAGTGGTGATGAACACCGGACATTTTTCAGGGTGGGCCGGCGTAATATCACTGGCGTTATTACAGATCCCAATTGTGATTCGAACCACCGAGAACATGCTGAAACTGGTTCCGGGGAATCTGCGGGAAGCTGCTTATGCTCTGGGAACCCCGAAGTGGAAAATCATTTGGGCGATTACCTTAAAATCATCGGTTTCCGGAATTTTAACCGGGGTTCTGTTGGCCATTGCTCGTATTGCAGGGGAAACAGCTCCTTTGCTGTTCACCGCGTTATCCAATCAGTTTTACAGCACCGATCTATCCAACCCGATAGCGAGTTTACCCGTTATCATCTTTAATTTTGCCATGAGTCCATTCTCAACGTGGCAACAATTAGCGTGGGCCGGTGTCCTATTGATTACACTATTTGTATTAATGCTCAACATTTTGGCGCGCATTGTTTTTTCCAAAGAGAAGCACTAATTAACCGAATCCTCGGTTTTAAAGGATATAAAGAGAGACGTTTGAATGAGTACTGAAAACCAAAGCCTCAACACCAAAATTCAAGTGCGCGATCTGAATTTCTATTATGGCAAATTCCATGCGTTGAAAAATATTTCACTGGATATCGCCAGTCATAAGGTCACCGCATTTATCGGCCCGTCAGGATGTGGCAAATCAACTTTATTACGCACCTTCAACAAAATGTACGCACTCTATCCAGAGCAACGTGCCGAAGGTGAAATCTTACTGGACGGCAATAATGTGCTGGCCGACAAACAAGATGTCGCGCTGCTTCGTGCCCAAGTCGGCATGGTCTTCCAGAAGCCGACTCCGTTCCCAATGTCCATTTACGACAATATTGCATTTGGCGTCCGATTGTTTGAAAAGCTCTCTCGTCCGGAAATGGATGAGCGCGTTCAGTGGGCACTGGAAAAAGCAGCCCTATGGAGTGAAACCAAAGATAAACTCAATCATAGCGGCAACAGTCTGTCCGGGGGACAACAGCAACGATTATGTATTGCTCGTGGCATCGCCATTCGTCCTGAAGTTCTGCTTCTTGACGAACCCTGCTCGGCGCTCGATCCGATTTCAACCGGACGCATCGAAGAGCTGATCAGTGAGCTAAAATCAGAGTATACGGTGGTCATCGTCACGCATAATATGCAACAAGCGGCCCGTTGTTCCGACTACACTGCATTTATGTACCTTGGAGAACTCATTGAGTTCGATGATACCAACACGCTGTTTACAACCCCGACTCAAAAACGGACTGAAGATTACATTACGGGCCGGTATGGCTAAGACGAGGAACTTCAATCATGGATAACTTGAATATTAACAAGCATATATCTGCCCAATATAATGCCGAACTCGAGTCTCTGCGCAATCAGGTACTCACGATGGGTGGGCTGGTTGAACAGCAGCTCATTGATGCCGTCAAAGCAATGAATAAAGGGGACGATGTACTGGCGCAACAAGTCATCGATAACGACGTGAAAGTCAATCAGATGGAAGTCGCCATTGATGAAGCCTGTACTCGTATCATTGCCAAACGTCAGCCAACAGCCAGCGACTTACGTTTAATTATATCTATTATTCGTACCGTTTCAGAATTGGAACGCATTGGTGATGAAGCCGATAAAATCTGTCGGACGGCACTGGAAAAATTCGCCAATCAGCACCAATCGCTGCTGGTGAACTTGGAATCACTCGGCCAACATGCAATTCAGATGTTGCATGATGTCTTAGACGTATTAGCCCGCCTCGATATCGAAGAAGGGATCCGGGTCTACCGGGAAGATGATAAAGTGGATCGGGAATATGAAGGGATTGTACGCCAACTGATGACTTATATGATGGAAGATCCCCGCACTATTCCCAGCGTGATGACAGCAATGTTCTGTGCCCGAGCGATTGAACGTATCGGCGATCGGTGTCAGAACATCTGTGAATTTGTCTTCTATCTGGTGAAAGGAAAAGACTTCCGCCACGTTCACGATGAGTCACTGGAAAAAATGCTGGATGAGGGCAAGACCCCATCCGCAGACGATCATTAAGTGCTGGACCAAGCGTTCGGCCATCCTTTCAAAATACGCCTTTAAGACTGATCTCCCCGATGTGTTTCGTCTCCCTTTTTGAAGGGGAGACGGGTGGGATTTTCAGGCAACCGATACATCAATTCAAGTTTCATACCCCCTCTAGCTCCCCCTTAAAAAGGGGGAGAACTAATTGGAGTGACATTCCCCTTGGCTATCGAACCCCTCCCCTTTTTAAGGGGAGGCTGGGTGGGGTTTTCTGGCAACCGATACATCAGTTCAAGTTTAATACCCCCTCTAGCTCCCCCTTAAAAAGGGGGAGAACTGATTGGAGTGACTTTCCCTTTGGCTATCGAACCCCTCCCCTTTTTAAGGGGAGGCTGGGTGGGGTTTTCAGGCAACCGATGCATCAGTTCAAGTTTCATACCCCTGTACAAACGGGACATCCTTTACATTTTAAACCGGGGACATGGTTTACATGTCCCTTGTTATTTTAGACGAA